>JANOPI010000336.1:0-4291 GCA_031421755.1 Flavobacteriales bacterium
CGGCCACCACCACCACCACCTTGGGGTCGCGTTTGCCATTGCGGAACAGACCCCGGATCGATATCATGTCTAGTACCTCGCGCAGATCCCAGCGTTCAATGAAGAGTCGCAGGAATTCTGACGATTGCTCACCATAGAGGAAGAGATTTGGTTGCACCATGGAAAGCACGCCACCCTCTTCGAGTTGCTCCATGGCAACGTGTAGGAAGAGCAGCGCCAACTGCTTGTCGGGCAACGTCCCGTTTTCGGCTTGGTACGTGTCATAGGCCCGCTGCGCACCTTCTGTGGTCATCTTGGAAATGAACGGCGGGTTACCCAGCACAACACCGACCTTCCCCTTGATCTTCCCTTCTTCTACCGCCTTGAAGAAGCAACTCTCTTCAACGGTTCCATCGATCAACATCGGGAATAGCTTCCGGCTCTTCTTTAACACGTCTTTGTCCAGTGCATCGCAGATGGCAAGGCACAGACTGAAGGCCGCGAGTTCCACCGCGCCGGGTTCTATGTCCACGCCACGGATCCGTTTGACGAGGAGCTGTTTGAGCACATCAGCCGTTGGCATTTGCCATCTGTTGCGCGCTCGCCAATGCAGGATCAACCGCTTGTACGCTTCCACCAAGAAGACCCCGCTGCCGCATGCCCCGTCAAGGATCACCTCATCCTGGGCCTGCAAGCGGTCCATCCGCTCCATGCTCAGCGCTTCGCCGACCATGAGCCGTACCACGAAGTGCGGTGTGTATACCGCCACCGAACTATCGGCCACGAAAAGCTGGTAGATGTGGCTGATCAACTCAACGGGCAGGTCAGCAAACGAGTACCTGTCCCAGATCCTCCATTGGCCGTGACCGCTTTGCTTGTTGTCGAGGATCTTCGCAAAGTGAGCAAGCCGGGTGGTGCTCATCAACACCTCCCGTTCTTCCGGGCGGATACTGAACACTCCTCCATTGAACCGGTTCTCCAACTCATCGAGCATCGCGAGCAGTGCTTGTGCATTCGGTAGCACATCGAAGAAGCGGTCTGCGTTGCTATCGAATTTCTTGAAGAAGGTCTTGTCCAATACCTCTCTCTCCTCCAAGTAGGCGATGAGTACGGAAAGGATGAGCAACCGACGCCTGATCGCTTTGGGCAACGTGCTGCCCAATTGCTCGTGCAGGTTCCATACCGCATCGATAAGTGACTTCTGTGCAGCCTTATCGCGTGAAAGCAGATCGGCGCAAACAGCGGGGTCGTCCCATAAGGTCCCGTTCCGAAGGCGTTCCGCGTTCCACCATGGATCAGCGGCAATGTCAGTAGCGGTCTTCCAAATGCTATGCGCGTTTGCGATGGGTCCATCTGGTCCTTCGAAGTCGGGGCCATGCGCACACCGGAAGAGGTGTACCATGCCTGGCGACACCCGGTACACGAGCGGAACGCCGCCCCAGCTCCAGAGCCTTTTGTGGAGGGCGCCGAACGAATCTTCGAGCGGGCCATCGGCCTTGTACACAAAAGCTTGGGCCACTGGTGCCTTGCCTTTGGTCACGGCTTCGAAGAACACCGCATACGCTTCGTAGCGCTTGGCAGCTTCCATCACCGCGACTACTTCAGGTGCTTGGCCTTCCGGCTTGAACTTGGCAACCAGCTCAAGGCCATCCACTGGGGTGCCCGTGCGGGCACCGCCAATATTCAGCAACCATGCGCCAGTAGTGCTCATGCTTCGTTTCACGCCGCTATTGACGGATAATCTGTCGGGGGATCGGCCAATAAGATAACGTGCCCAGCGCACATCCGACATCGAACCATGGCACGAAGTAAAGCCAGCGCGGCTGCACCACCTGTCGATAGGGGATCAGACGTTTCAACGATCCGGCCTTTATTGGGCTTGCGCCCTCACGGCACCACTGCTCTCACTCTTAAGGAGCCGAAGCGCTCTTTGTTCCTTTAGCAAGGTATAAGCCACTCGAGCAGGCTACTGGGACTCTGCGTTCCATCCTCACCCAACTCTCCCCATTCCGCCGCTTCACCCACTTGTACACTTCGAACCAAAACACCGAAGCGAGTCCTATGCCCGAAGCGATGCCAAGTTGTAAAGCCGACAGCGAAGCCAATTGGAAGAAGTCGCGGAATACCGGCACATACAGCAAAGCTGCCAATAGGCCAATGGTGAGCACCAGCATGCCGCGAAGCAGTTGATTGTTGTACCCCAACGAGCTGAACACCGACGCCGTGAAGGAACGGTTCACCAACGTGAGGCCGATGTTGGCGACCACCAAGGTGCTGAAGACCATGGCGCGCACAAGCTCTTCGGGATGTCCTTGATGCACGGCCAGTTGATACGTGCCCAAGGTGCCCAACGTGATGACCAAGCCCTGCCAGATGCTGATGGAGAGTTCCTTCCATGTGAGGAAGGTGAGGCTGAGCGGGCGTGGTGGACGACGCATGCCGTCCTTCTCCAGCGGTTCGTTCTCGTACACGATGCTGCACGTGGGGCCCATGATCAGTTCCAGGAAGATCACGTGCAACGGTGTGAAGATGTTCGGGTACACCCAACCGAGGAACAAGGGCAGCGATACCGTGAGGATGATGGGGATGTGGATGGAGATGATGTACTGGATGGCCTTCTTGAGGTTGCCGTAGATTTTGCGGCCCATCGCCACGGCGTCAACCATGTTGCCCAGGTCATCGTTGACGAGGATGAGCGATGCGGCTTCCTTGGCGAGCTCGCTGCCGCGCTTGCCCATGGCGATACCGATGTGCGCGGCTTTCAACGCGGGTCCGTCGTTCACGCCGTCGCCGGTCATGGCCACCACATGCCCTTCGGCTTGCAGCGCATTGATGATGCGCAGCTTGGCTTCGGGGAACATGCGTGTGAAGATGTTGGTGTCTTTCACCACTGCGCGAAGAGCGCGATCATCAAGCTTCATCATTTCTTCGCCGTTCATCGTCTTCTCCGATCCTCGGAAGCCGGTCTGCTTGGCGATGGCCGCCGTGGTGAGGGCGTTGTCGCCGGTGATGATCTTCACTTCGATGCCCGCACCGTAGAACTGCTGGAAGACGGCAGCCATGTTCGCTTTCGGCGGATCATTGAAGGCTACGAGCCCAAGGAAGTCAAGGGTGAATTCTTCCTGGTCCTTGGGGTATGCACCACCGGTGAACTTGGCTTCGGCCACGCCGAGCACACGCAACCCTTGACCAGCCAGTGCCTCGACCTGTGCGAGCACGGCTGTCCTTTCTGCATCGCTCAATGATGACTGCCGCAGGATACGCTCCGGCGCACCCTTGCACGCGATGATCCGCTCGCCCGCTGCGTTCGCGAACACATGGGTCATCATCGGCGGTTTTCCACCCAACGGATACTCATGGGCCATGTGGAAGTGCGGACGCTGATCGTTCTCCGTGCTCTTCGCGTACGCTTCGTGCAACGCAGTTTCCATCGGGTCGAAGGGCACGGGTTCGCTGGCCCACATGGCGACTTCGATCACGCGTCGCGCTTCGGCGCTGGTCCATGCATCGGATGCGAGCGTTTGTCCGTTCGCCTGCACGAAGAGTTGCGCGAGCGACATCCTGTTCTCTGTGATGGTGCCGGTCTTGTCGGTGCAGATCACCGTTGCGGATCCCAGCGTTTCCACCGTGGTGGAGCGCTTCACGATCACGCCTTGCCTGGCCAGTCGCCACGCGCCCATCGCCACGAACGTTGCAAAGGCGACGGGGATCTCCTCCGGCAGTATGGACATGGCCAGCGTGAGGCCGGTGAGCAAACTGTCCAGCAATGAACCGCTGCGTGCATACGCCACGGCCCACACGGCAACGAAGACCACCACGCCCACGATCGCCATGTTGCGCACGAAGCGCCTGATCTGTTGTTGCAGCGGCGTGGGCGGTACTTCGATCGCAGCGAGCGAGGTGCTGATCTTCCCCAGTTGCGTGCCCTTGCCCACAGCCGTTACACGAAAGACCGCAAGCCCCGAAACCACTTGTGTGCCCTTGCTCACCTTGGCCAATTCCGGATCTTCAGCATTGCGTGCTACCGCGAACGCTTCACCGGTAAGGATGGATTCGTTCACGCTGAAGTCGTTGCTCTGCACGATCACACCATCGGCAGCGAGCAAGCTGCCTTCTTCGGCCACGGCGTGATCGCCAACGACCACATCCTCCACCTGCACTTTCACGACCGCGTTGTTGCGGATCACCGTGGCCGGTGCTTCGCTGAAAGCACGCAGGGCGTCGAGGGCTTTCCGGCTGCGCGAGTCCTGGTAGATGGAGATCGCGGACACCAGCACGATGGCCCCGGCCATGAAGTACGCTTCCTGGTGCT
>JANOPI010000337.1:0-4599 GCA_031421755.1 Flavobacteriales bacterium
AGTAACTCACTTCCAGCGGGAGCCGCTTGAGCGCCTTGGCGATGAAGAACTTCGATTTCAACAGCTCCACATCCGCGCTCAGGTTGGTGCTTTCCATGAGCGGGTTCACCTCGAGCACCTTCTGCGCGTTGTTGGTCTCACCCAACTGCATCACCACCTTGCTGTCGTAAGTGTTGGGAGTGTAACGCAGGTACAGGGTAGCGGCCGAGAAGGAGAGCGCCACGCAGAGCACGATCCACACCAGGGACCGCTTGAAGATGTATAGGAACAGCCCGAGGTCGAACTCGTTGCTGAAGTTGGTGATGCGCTCCCGGTAGCTGTCCAGGGCCGCAGCGCGGTTGCTGACGTCGTCCAGCATCAGCTACCGCTATTGGCTGAAGCCCCGAACAATGCCGATCACCAGAACGGTGCTCGTCAAGAGGGCGATGATGGGGTTCATGTCCGCGAGGATCTCCCGCGCGAGTTCCGGGTTCGGCTGTACATAGATGATGTCGTCAGCCTGCACCGTTACATCCGCGAATGGTAACCCTTCGATGTCGCTCATGTCGAACATGAACACTTGGCGTGGTCCGTCGGGCATCTTGCGGAACACCTTGATCTTCCGGGCATCGCCGCGTTTGTTCAATCCGCCCGCGGTGGCCAAGGCTTCCATAAGCGTGGTGTTCGTGTTCTCCAAGGGGACGATCTTGGCGTCGCCGCCGCCGCCTGGGAAGACCACCACCCGGCGGTTGTTGATGGACACCTGCACGAATGGCCGGTTGTAGAATTCCGTGTACATGACTTCCAGCTTCAATTCCGCCTCACGCACCGTAAGCCCTGTGAGCGGCACCAGGCCCAGCAGCGGCAATTTGGCGCGGCCATCCGCTTCCACGGTGTAATTGAACGTGGTGCGCAGGTTCCGCTGGTTCTGTTGCACCTCATCCACCAGATCGATCATCCGGAAACCATCATTGGCGAACAACCGGAAGGTGATAATGTCGTTCACCTGGATGCGGAACGCCGCAGGAGCGGAGTCCGGCAACTGGTTGAACTCGTAGTCCAGCGGCGTCTTCAACATGATGTCCCGGTTGATGTTGCAACTCGCCAACAAAGCGCATACAACAACGATCCACAGGCCCGGTCCCCTCACCATTCCGCTGATTTTCGGGCGAATGTAATGCACTGCTTCCGGGAGGCTCAGCCCAAGAGTTCCCGGTAGAGCGCGGCCGTATCGTCCACCAACCGCGTATAGTGGTAGCGCTGCCGCACATGGTCCCAGCCGCCTTGCGCCATGCGCCCGCGCAGGCTGTCGTCCTCCACCACCCGCAACAGGTTCGCGCTGAACCGCTCAACGTCTTCCGTGGGGCTCAGCAGTGCGGTGGTTCCTTCCAACACAACGTTCTCGATGCCGCCTACCTTGGTGCTCACGATAGGCCGGTTCGCCGCTTGCGCCTCGATCAGGCTCACCGGGGTCCCTTCGTTCACGCTCGTCAACGCCACCACATCCACACCGGCGTTCACGATGTCGATCTCCTTGATCCAACTGGTGTAGGTGATGTCGGCGCGCTCCACCAGGGCATGGCCGTTCACCCCGTGGCCGAAGCCATGGCCATTGAAATATGGGCCTTGCACCTGGCTCAGGCCGAGCTTACGGGTCAGCCCTTCCAGCCGTTCGCGTTCCTCACCGTCACCGACAATGAAGGCGCGCACTTTGCGGCTGGAGCGCTCGCGGACATGCTTCATAGCCTCCAGGAAGAGGTCGTGGTTCTTCACAGGCACCAAGCGGCCAACGATGCCAATGGCGATCTCATCATCCGCCAACCCGTATACCCGGCGGAACAGCGCGCGTTTGGCCGCTTGCTCCTGCTGGAACTTGTTCAGGTCGAAGCCCAAGGGGATCACGCTCACCTTGTCGTCCCCGCAAATACGGTGCTCGTCCACCAGTTCGCTTTTCTGCTTCTCGCTGATGGCAACGATGCGGCTGCTGCGCTTGGCCAGGAAACGCTCGATGTTCTTGTACATCGCCGTGCGTACCGCCCCGAAGTAGCTGTGGAAGACGTGCCCGTGGAACGTGTGTACGATGGCCTTCACCCCCAATTCGCTCGCCGCCATGCGCCCAACAGCACCTGCTTTCGCCGCGTGCGTGTGTACGATGTCCGGCTTGAACTCCTTGATCAGCTGCTTGATCCGCCGGTAGGCCGAACGGTCGCGCCAAGGAGCCACTTCGCGCTGCATCTCCGGCAGGATCAACGGCTCCACACCCATGCTCTTCAGGATGTGGCCGCTGCCCTCCTCGCTCTGCTCCTGCGCCCCACCCACCAGCAGTGTCTCGAAGTCACCGGGCAAGTACCGGGTAAGGTATGCCGCGTTGTGCGTGGGACCTCCCAAGTTGAAGCGGTTGATGATGCGGAGAATGCGAGGCATGTCTTGGGGCGGTGAAGGTACCTGTCCAGTAACGGCCCCAGCCGCTGCCCGGATCGCCGTTCTCCACTGCGGGATGTAGACGGCGCGTTGGTGGACGGTTGCCTGTGAGGGAGTGACGAGTAACGAATGGTGAGTGCTGCTTCTCGACTTCGCTCGAAGTGACAGCGCAGCACACACCACTCACAACTCGCCACTTACCGCATGTTCCCGCTATCTGCTCGCCCGCACCAGCAGATCACTGCTCAGCCAGCGCAACCATGCAGGATCGCCCTTGGCCTTTGCCAGTCTGCGCGCGATGGACAGGGAAATTCCAGGAAGCAGCAGATTGAACGGGAACACGGTGTGATTCAGCACATCCATGCGTTCGATGCGGAAGTGCTTGCCCATAGTGGCACGCACGTCAGCGTTGGCGTACATCCACAGCTTCAACCCCGAAGAGAGTACGTTGCCCTTTTTGCCGAACAAGGCCATGGGACCGCGTGCGAGGGCGCGCATCCATGTGTCCAACGCGTGCTTGTTCGTGAAGGTGATCACCGCCACTCCACCGGGCTTCAAGCTCCGGGCTATGAAAGAAAGGTTCTTGTCCAGCTCTTCCTGTGTCAGGTACGTGGTTACGCCCAGCATGAAGACCGCATCAAAGGTGCGCGTGCTGAACGGATGATCGTAAGCGTGCCCAGTGTATTTGCGCTCCCCTGGAACCGCGCTCTGTGCCAACATGCCCGCGCTCACGTCCGTGGCGTGGAAGCGCACCGCCGGAAAGCGCCGGACCAGGTGATCGAACAGGTCGCCGGTGCCGCTGCCGATGTCCAGCACGTCTGCGTCGGAAAGATCCAGATCGCGCGTGGCTTTCTCCAGCCGCTCGTTGAAGAAATAATGGTGGAACGGGCTGCGGTCCTTGTACTTGGCCTTGTACGTGCCACTTACGCTGTCGAAGAAGCGGGCGGCTTGATCGTGCTGGGCGGAGGACTTCGCGGAACTCATGGTGGTGTTGTCCGATGTCCGATGTCCTATGCGCGGCACACTGCATAGGACATCGGACATGGAACAGTCTACAGAAACGCGATCACAAGTGGATAACCTCCCCGTACGCCGCCGCAGCCGCTTCCATGATGGCCTCGCTCATCGTGGGGTGCGGGTGTACGGTCTTGATGATCTCATGGCCCGTGGTCTCCAGCTTGCGGATGCTCACGCACTCGGCGATCATCTCCGTTACGTTCATGCCGATCATGTGCGCGCCCAGGAGCTCACCATACTTGGCATCGAAGATCAATTTCACGAAACCGTCCTTCGCGCCGGCCGCGCTCGCCTTGCCGCTCGCACTGAAGGGGAACTTGCCCACCTTGATCTCCAAGCCCTTCTCCTTGCACTGCTTCTCGGTCAGGCCCACGCTGGCCACTTCCGGTGAACAATACGTGCACCCGGGGATGTTCCCATAATCCAACGCATGCGGCTTCTGACCAGCGATGGCCTCCGCGCAGATGATGCCTTCTGCCGAGGCCACATGCGCGAGCGCCTGCCCCGGTGTAGCATCGCCGATGGCGTAGTAGCCCGGCATGTTCGTGGCGTACACCTCGTTCACCTTGATCTTGCCCTTGTCCGTTACGATGCCCACCGCCTCCAAGCCGATGCCCTCGATGTTCGCAGCGATGCCCACCGCGCTCAGCACGATGTCGCACTCGATCTTCGTTTCGCCGTTCGCGTTCTTCACTGTCACCACGCAGCCTTTCCCTTTCGTGTCCACGCTGGTGACCTCCGATGAGAGCATGACCTCGATGCCTTGCTTCTTGAAGCTCTTCTCCAACTGCTTGCTCACGTCCTCGTCTTCCACCGGAACGATGTTCGGCATGAATTCCACCAGCGTCACCTTTGTGCCAAGGGCGTTGTAGAAATAGGCGAACTCGCTGCCGATGGCTCCGCTGCCCACCACCACCATGCTCTTGGGCTGCTCGGCCAGCACCATCGCTTCGCGGTAGCCGATGATCTTCTTGCCGTCCTGGGGCAGGTTGGGCAACGCACGGCTGCGCGCGCCGGTGGCGATGATGATGTGCTTGCCTTCCACCACCTGCTTTATTCCGTCAGCGGCGGTGACTTCGATCTTGCGACCCGGTTGCAGCATGCCGGTGCCCATGATCACGTCGATCTTGTTCTTTTTCATGAGGAACTGCACGCCTTTGCTCATGCCATCGGCCACACCGC
>JANOPI010000338.1:0-1969 GCA_031421755.1 Flavobacteriales bacterium
GCCGATAGGCCGTCTCCCTGCGCAGTGCGGTTATAGCTCAGGTCTGCTCGCGCTTCCAGCACGACAAGAATTGGTTTACATCCGCTGCAACACCACCTTCCCGCTCAACCAAGCCTTGCCGTACGGATAGCGGATCAGGTAGATGCCGGTGGCATACGCGCTCAGGTCGATCTGCACGGTCTTGCTCGCCTGTAGTCCCCGCACCATCTGCATCACCTTCCCGCTCAGGTCGGTCACGTACAGTTCCGCGATGTCCACGTCCGCCGTCAGATTCACGATGCCCGAGGTCGGGTTCGGGTAGTAGCTCCAGCGGATCGTTGCGGAGTCGGTCAGCAGTCCGGTGGCCTCGCTGATCGCTCCCGTCGAGTCGATCTGTTGTGCTGTGATCGGATCCACCACCAGCGAATCCGCATAGCCGAGTTCCAGTTCGGGGATCTGCTGGTCGCAACCGGGCATGTAGGTGTAGCTCTTCAGCACGCGCACGAGCAGGTCGTTCAGGGATTCCACGTCATAGTGGTCCGTGGTGGGTTCGATGTGGTCGTCGCCCACGCCGCTGTGGTTGGTGAGGAAGGTGTAGGTGCCGTTGGTGCCCAAGGCCAGCGTGCGCATCAGGTATTCGGTGGCCTTGCCGGTGCCGCTCGCCGTGATCGGCACGATGCGGATGCCCTTGCTGGCAGCCTGTTTGGTGAGCTTCTGGATCTTCTGTTGCACCTCTGGCGTGATGTGCGGGCCGGCATCGAGGATGAGGAAGAGGATCCGCGCGCGCGCCTCGGCGCTCCAGGTGAGGTGGTTGATCGCGGAGTCCAAGGCGAGGTCCACCGCTTCGGGCACGTCACCGCCGCCATCGGCCTTCTGGTCCGATATGAAGTTGACGGATGCCGAAAGCACGCGGCTGAAATCCATGGAACGGGTGGCGTATTCCTCTTCAGCGCCGATGTCGCGGTAGAACACGTTCGCGAAGCGGAAGTTGAGCTGATCGCTGATGCTCTTGGAGCGGAAGATGATGTCGTTCATCTCGGCCGTCAGGAAGTCGAGCTCGTCCTGCATGGAGCCGGTGGCGTCCACCACGAAGGCCACATCGACATTGTCGCTGGGACCACAGGGAACATCGAGCGCAAGCCGGTTCACGGAGCGTTCGAAGGGCTTCACATTATCGATCCGCGTGGTGTGGCCGTTGTATTCCACCTCCATCATCAGCCGGCCTTTCACGGCTTCGGCCTTGGCGTCCAAGGTGGCCCAGAGCTCCGCTTTGCCCGTGTTGTCGGTACGCGCGCGGTAGAGTTCGGTGCCGTCCTTCTTCTTGAGGCGCACCACGGCATCAGCGATGGGCAGGCCGCTCTTGTTCTGCAGGTCCAGCGTGTAGCGACCGGTCGGGGCGGTGGCCCATAGATCGCGCAGAGCGCTCAAGGTGTTCCCGGCGATGTCCTGCCACATGGTCCACTTCGAGAAGTCGTTCACTTCACCGGCCGTGAGCACCCCGTGGGCCGCCTTCTTTTTTTCATCATCTACCAGCGAGCCGTCGGTAGGCGGATCCAGAGGCACTGATTCGTGTGCTGCCTCTTCGTCCTTCGCATCAAAACCATACGTCGGCGTGGCGAGCGTCGGTGTGTAGTAGAGTGTAGACGGGGAGGTCGGAGAAGACAATTCCATGCTGCCTCCAAAGGCCGGTTCCGCAAAAGCTGGCGCATAGTCCGCTCGGGTCGTCGTTACGGCGATCGCCTTGGCCGCCACGTGGCGCTCGCGTTTCGGCTTGCTCTTGTCCTCCTTCACCGCGAAGTCCGCTTTCTCATCGGCTTTCACGCGCACCACCCGGGTCTCGGACTCATAGCCGTCGTAGTGGACCACGCACTTGTATTCGCCCGTATCCAAGCGCACGTTGAAGTTGCCATACCGGTCGGTAAGCACCGAAGCGATCAGCTCATCGCCGCGGAAGATGTCCACGTTGCCATAGCCGAGGGCACTGCGCCCC
>JANOPI010000339.1:0-8459 GCA_031421755.1 Flavobacteriales bacterium
GGATCAACGATCACCGGCAGTTCTTCCAGTTCGATCGTGATCAGCTTGCGGGCCTTCACAGCGATGTCTTCTGAAGTCGCGATGATCAAGGCCACTGGCATGCCCCAGAAGTGGATCTCATGCTCCACGAACAGCGGTTCATCCGGGATGATGCCGCCGATCTGGTTCTCGCCGGTAACATCCTTGTAGGTCAGGATGCGAACTACGCCCGGATACGCTGCAGCCTTGGAAACATCGAGCTTCTTGATGTGCGCGTGGGCCGAAGGTGCGTCGTACGGCAAGGCGTACAAGGTGCCTTGTTGCACAGGGATATCGTCCAAGTAGATGGACCGCCCCGTGACGTGTCCTGCGCTGTCGATGTTCTTCATGCGACCAGCTCGTTCAGGGTGAAACGCTCCGGGAACAACTGCATGAAGTGCGCGAAGAACAACTGACGCAGCAGCAACCGCTTGTAATCCGCCGTTCCGCGTGCATCGCTGATCGGGGCGATCTCGTCGTTCATCACTCTGGTCGCGGTGCGCACGGTGTCGTTCGAAGCGGGCTTACCGGCAAGGAATGCCGACGTGTTCACCAAGTACTTCGGGATCGGCGCCACGCCACCAGCGCTTACGTGTACTGCACGGATCATATCACCGTCCATCTCCAGCCGTATCGCGGTGTTCACGCTGGCGATGTCGAGGTGGGTGCGTTTGCTGACCTTCTCGAAGTGGAAGCGGGTGTTCTTTGTCGGGAGGGTAAAGCGCACCGAAGTCACGATCTCATCCGGTGACTTGTCGAGCTGCTTGTAGCCTTTGTAGAGGTCGCGGAGTTTCAACCTGCGTTCATCATTTGCGCGATTCCGGCTCAAGGCCGGAATGACAGCATCAGGAGTGAGCGTGATCGTGCTGTCCAGCGCTAAGAAGAGGACCGTGAGATCCCCGATGGGGGAGGCGTTCACGAAGTTGCCGGCCAAGGTGCCCATGTTGCGGATGGGCGTGGAGGAGACCAGCAGCAGATGCTTCTCGAGGTTCGGGAAGTGATCCCGCAATTCCTTCGATGCGAGCAGATCATTCGCGACGCAGGCACCGCCGATGATGCATTGGTCGCCTTCAAAACGGATGCCTATCAGTTCCTCATCATTGAACACCGATCGGATCGCGGCATGGTGCATCGTGTCGTGTTTCTGCACGTAGAGGTCGGTGCCACCGCCGAGGGTTACCTGGTTGTCAGTTGTCGGTTGTCGGCTGTCCGTCACAAGGGCCAACGCGCCGAGCCGCTTCGTGATGCCCGTGAAGTAGGTGGGGAGGAAGCCGTTCTTCACGGACCATCCGATCGGGTCTTGTACATCCTTGTTAGCGAGCTGCACCGCCAAGATGGCGGTGGCCCGTTGGATGGACTTGTAACCCGTACACCGGCAGATGTTCCCATCGATGGCACGTTCCGCAAGTTCTTCAGTGACCTTTTCGCGTGACAAGCAACACCCGCTCATTGACACAACGAAGCCCGGTGTGCAGAAGCCGCATTGCGTGCCGCTCTCATCCACCATGGCTTGTTGTACTGGAGAGAGCTTCTCCATGTTCAAGCCTTCGACCGTCACGATGTGCTTGCCCTGTACGTTCGCCAGTGCGAGCAAACACGAGGTCATCGAACGGTACTCTATCTGGCCATCTTTCAGTTCACCGACGAGAACCGTACATGCGCCACAATCCCCTTCGCGGCAGCCGATCTTTGTGCCGGGCAGGTGCTGCTTGTATCGGATGATATCCAGCAGCACCGTGCCTTCCGGCTCTGCGCTCTTCACCAGCGTATCGTTCAGGATAAAGGATACCATCGCTCAGTAGTCGGTCTTCAACGGGCTCGTCTTCCACTTTGCGAACGCGATCAAGGCTTCATCGCGCATCATCTGACTTGTGAAGAGTTGGCGCTCACCGATCGGCCGCTCGATCTCCGCATAGATGAATGCGTCATCGAAGTCGATGGCAGCTGCGTCGGTCTTCGTGTTGGCATAGTAGATGGCTTTCGGACGCGCCCAGTAGATCGCACCGAGGCACATGGGGCAAGGCTCACAGCTGCAATAGATCTCGCAATCATCCAATTGGAACGATCCGAGTTCCTTGCACGCCTTGCGGATCGCCACCACTTCCGCGTGCGCGGTGGGGTCGTTGCTCGATGTCACTTCGTTAGCACCGCGTGCGATGATCACACCGTTCTTCACGACCACCGCACCGAACGGCCCGCCCATGCCGCTCTCCACATTCTCCACGGAAAGCCGGATGGCCTCGCGCATGAATTCCTGTTCCGGGTCCTGCATGAAGCCAAAGTAAACGGGGATCGGCGCAAGAAACAGCAGATGGAGAAGATGGACAGGATGAACGCTGATGCTGATGGGTGGGACCAACAGGTTCAACTATCGGCGTCCATCGCGTTCATCCGCATTCATCGGCGGTACATGTCGAGCGCGCTTCCCTCAAAGCGCCAGCGCGCAGTTCACCGCCGCTTGCGCGTTGATGTTCCCGTAACCCTTGCTGCCACTCGGTGCGTTCGCGAACTGTGCGGTGCTCGTGAGGCAGCTCAAGATCTGGGCGCGGGTAGCATTCGGGCGTACGCTCCACACCAATGCGGCGATGCCCGCAGCTGTGGAAGTCGCGGCGCTGCTGCCACCGATGTAGCTCGGCGTAACACCACTGGGTGACAACGACAAGGAGTTGCGTGAACTGTTGCTGCTGCGTTCCATGCAGATGGTGAGGTCCACTTGTGATCCATCATGGCAAGATCCGCACTTGCTGCCATTCTCCTTCACGCCGGTTACCGCTACGCAATTGCTGTATGCCGCCGGGTAGATCACGCCCCACCAGCTGGTCCAATCGAAGCTCGTTCCAGCCGCGGCCATTACCAGTTTGCCTTGGCCATTCGCGTAGTTCACGCCATCGCTCAGCACCCCATAACTGAACGGTGACCCGATGCTCATGCTGATCACGCGTACGGCGGGATCCGCACCGAGCGCGAGCAAGGCATTCTTCACGGCGGTGCGTTCGCTGCTGAGGTTCAGCACGACGTCTTCGCATGCGCGGATGAAGCGTAAACTGCTCTTGTACGCCACACCTGTGGACGAACCGTTCCCGTTGCGCGGGCCGACGGCCTGCCCCGCCATACTCGTTCCGTGGGAGCAGGTCGTGTAGGCTGAGCTTCCCAGCGTTGCTGATGCGGTGAACGTGCGGCCCACATTGCTGTCGCCGTTGTTGAAGTCGCTCCCGATAAGCGGTTGCGCGGAACTGAGGCCGGCATCGATCACGCCTACCGTGATACCGGAACCTTGTGAGTTGGCCCAAGCAGCCGGTACGTTGTGGTTGTTGAAATTCCATGGAAGCTTCGCGTTCGGCGTGATCGTGGTGTAGTCGGCGGCGTTCAGCGCATAGGTGGATGGGCTGCAACCCGAAGTGCTGCGATCCTCATCATTCGCGGGCCAGTAGTCCAGCGGCTCGATGTAACGAACGTTCTCCAAATTATACAAGCGCGTGATGATCTCCTTGTCGGTTAGCCGGAAGGTGATCATGGGCAGTACGCGGTCGTCCTCGATGATGATGTCCGCTGCAGTGAACGGTCGGGTACGGCCATCGTTCAAGCCGGCGAGCACGAGTTCGATCAATGCATCGTGGACCGCGCGCCACTCACCGGTGCTGATGTCGATCGTGTGCAGGATCTCGTCGATGTTCCCGGCGTTGGCGGGCTTGTAGCCGACGGACACGCTGTGGTCGTTGTAGAGCGTGGCGCTCCAGAGTGTGCGCACATCCATCCATTCCCAGTGGAAGTCGTTCTTCTCTTCAAGTTTGGCGATCACCGCGCGGTCCAGCTCTTCTTGGGAGAGGGCTTCTCCATGTGGGACTGGAACGGTTACGGTCTTGTCGCGGAGCACATCTCCATCAATAGGTGTATCAGGGCCGCCGATGGGTTCCCTTTTGCAACCGGTGATGAGAACGAGAAACGCGAACGAGAGGGTGGAGAGTTTGCGGAACATGGGTGGTGATCTGGGTCCGACCAAACTATCCGTTCGCAGCATACGGCCCAGTGTGACTTTTCCACCGCCAGGACCGCAGGGTCAGGATGCTTGGTCCGGTCGCCACACGACCATGGCAGATCCACGAACAGGTTTTGAGCCCGTTCGTGCGGGCGTACCAAGGGTTTCGAGCGCACCCTCAACCCTTCGCCGAGGTTCTTCGCCAGGGCGGCCTATTTTCGCGCCCCTCCGTGCGGTAGGCTATACCGGCCCCATAGTTCAATGGATAGAATAGGAGTTTCCTAAACTCTTGATCCAGGTTCGACTCCTGGTGGGGTCACCATAGCGCCTTCGGGTCTAAAACCCGGTTGACTTGAAGCAGTTGAACCGCGTACGGCTTCCTGCCGACCTACTTTCGCACCGCCGGTCATGAAAACGGCACATCCGTAAAGACCATGTACCCTCCTGAACTCGTCGCCCCTATGGCGGCCGACCTTGTGAACGTCGGCTTTGAAGAACTGAAAACACCTGACCAAGTTGACAGAGCACTGGCTTCGCCGGGCACGGTGATGTGCGTGGTGAACAGTGTGTGCGGCTGTGCCGCTGGTGCCATGCGGCCCGGGGTGAAGCAGTCGTTGAGCGGTGCCAAGCGCCCGGGGAAAATGGTTACCGTGTTCGCAGGAGTTGATACCGACGCCGTGTTGCGGGCCCGCCAACATTTCCTGCCGTACCCGCCCAGCAGCCCGAGCATCGCGCTGTTCAAGGATGGCAAACTCGTGCATTTCGTGGAACGCCATCACATCGAGGGCCGCACGGCCCAGATGATCGCCGAGCACTTGACGATCGCGTTCGAGGAGTTCTGTTGAGTACCGATAGGTCCTAACGACGAACCCCGCCTCGGCGGGGTTCGTCGTTACAAATGGTTTTCGATCAGGGCAATTGTTCAGTGCGAACGTTGTTCGGCGTTGTACTGCCCACATTCACAAGGATGGGATCGCGGTCATTGGCGCTGCCGGTGTATTTCACCGAACCATCCATGTTCGTATCCGTGCTGAGGTAACCACCTGTTGTGTTGTTGGGTGTGGTGCTGCCCACATTCACCAGGATCGGATCGCGGTCGTTGGAACCACCTGTGTACTTCACCTCGGTATCACGGAGCACGTTGCCGGACCAGAGAAGGCTGCGTGTACCGATGGCCTTTCGCGCATCGGTGCCGTAGGTTGGAAACAAGGGCTCTGTGAAGTCCGCACCACTCACTACGGCCGTGTTCAAACCGGCTGGCAGGCTTACCATCGCCCCGAGATGGTTGCGATGCCGCACGGCAACGTAGTAGTTGCCCACAGGCGCCAACACAGCGATCGTGGATGTGCCGTTCCTGTCAACTACGTCCCCGTCCCGTTGCAGCAAGGCCGCGCGCGTGGCAACGATGGTCGAAGGGGTGAACTCATCCCGCAGTTCCACCAGCACCCAGTCCACGATGGCATCGTCTCCGGTGGTGGTCAGTGCCGAAGGAAGCAATGTTTCACCACCCCCATCACCGGCTTGCGTGTAGCCGAGCGCCGTGTACGGTTCGGTCGTGGGGATCAGCGCGGCGGTCCGCAGGTCATCGCGCATCCGGTCCGTTGCGCTCACATAGGCACCCTCGAGCATGAGTTTCACCCCCAACTTTACGCCGTTCTGGGTGAGTGCGACATTGTCCAGATAGAGGTAGTTGCCGTAATCGTTCACATTGGTGAATCGCACCATGATCCGTTGGCCGTCGTAAGCGCCCAGGTCGATGTCATGAGTTTGCCATTGCGAACAGTTGGACGGGACATAAACGGCAGTAGTGGCCGCGGTTGTCGCCAGTCCTGAACCGATGGCATAGAACACCTCGTTCCAACTCGCGCCGCAGTTGGCGCTCACCTCCACGCGAAAGGCATCATTGTAACTGGAAGAATAGGGCGCGTAGCTATGGTCGAACAGGAGGTGGACATCCGCGTTGCCGCCCAATTCGATGAAGGGGGTGATCAGCCTGTCCACTTGCCCGGGCGCATTGTAGCTGTAGTTATTGATGCGCCATGTGCTGGTAGCCGCGCAAGCCGCGCCGTTTGTAGCGTCGTAGGTGGTCCAGGTGGTGGCGTTGTCCGGGTTCTGCAAGGTCCAGCCGGGAGGTGCTATCACCCCTGAGGTAACATTTTCAGTGAACGGCATCAATTCCGTGGTTCCTGCGGAAAGGGTCAGTGTGGTCGTACGGCTGTTATTGGGCGCATATCCATCCCCAGCAAGCGCCGCGCTCACCGTGAGGTCATGGTTCCCGACCCCCGCCACCAACAAGGGTGCGCTGAAGGTGTGTTCTGCGAGTTGACCGGTGGTGAGTGTTCCGGTGAAGGTTTCCGTGACGATGGCTCCGGCATCAAGCTGATAGCTTACCGGGAAGTTGGACTGTGGGAGCTGTCCATCGTTGCGCACATTCGCACGCACGGTGAACGGAGTGTTGTTGCACTCGAACAGCAGGCCCGGTGCCGGTTCTACGATAGCGGCGATCGCGATGTCGTTCGGAACCGGTGTATTGAAGGCCTCTACTTGGTCGCTCCGGCTGCCGGAACTTCCCTGGCTGGCGCTCACCCCCAAACCGCGCCGTGCGAAGGCCGCCCAGATGTAGGCCTGGTTCGCGCCGCCGTTGTTGGCCACATCCGCCGCGAGGATGGCATCCCGCCCATCCACGAAACCCGGGTTGCACGGTGTCAGTTTCAGGCCGTCGATCACCAGCTGCATGGCTATGTTGTTGCCTCCTGTGCCGTTGTAGATGTCGGGGTCGAAGCCGTACACGCCGATCAGCTCCCAGGTCATTTCCCAGAGCATCGTACACCACACGAACCCGATGCCGTGCGGCTGGCTCACACCGCTGTTGGTGTTCGCGTAGGTAAAGCTGTTCGATCCGAAACTGGTGGAATAGGGTGCTGGGCGAATGCCACCACCGGTGATCGGCTGCCCGATCACGTACGTGCCGACGCCGCGCACATCTGTTCCGAGGTCGCCGGGTTCCATGGTCATGACAATTCCGAAATAGTCGCTCCAACCTTCTCCCATCTGCTCGGCGTTGCCTAGGCAGCTCGTATTGGCCGGTCCGCCAACCAAGCGGTTGCTGATGCCGTGCCCGTACTCGTGGGCAATGATCCCATTGTCCAGGTCGCTGTCCCGGTTGGGCGTGGTGTAGGTCCACCGGTACATCTGCATCCGCGGGCTGCTGCCGTCAGGGGGCGTGCCGAAGTTGGCGTTGTCCGTTCCGCTGCCGTCCTGCGCATCCGCATTCACGAAGTCGTTGCCAGCGCCACCGCGCCCGTAGTTGTTGCTCTGAAAGTTCCCGGCCGGCTCATCGAAGCCGTATTGATACCACACGTCATGGATGATGTTGTTCCAATAGAACAGGTTCGTGATGGCGGCATCCTGATAGGCGGAAGGGGCTTGTGAGAGATCGAGCGGGTAGTCGAAGTCGAGCGTGGCGCTGGACGGGCTGGCGCCGGGCGTGTTGTTCGCATCCCCATCCTCTACCGCGCGCACGTTGTTGCCGCGTGTTGTGGTGTACTCGGGACCTGCCGCACCATTCGTATCATGCCAACCGTACGGTGACGCGATGCCGCCATCGGCCCAGGGCGCATTGCGCAGCGCGCGCGATCCATGGTTGGGACTTTCCACCGGCCACGGCAGTACGTTGTAATCATTGGGGGCGGCGGGCGTGGGGGCTTCTTCTTCGCCGTGCGCATGATCAGCGCCGCAGCTCACCACCCAATCATTGCGGTCAAGCTCTTCCCCGGTGAGCGCATCGATGCGCACGTTCCACCAGTGGGTGCCGTCCGAGGTGTAGTGGCTGACATTCCACGCCAGTAATAAGGCGTCCCGAACGGGTTGCAGCACGAGCTTCACCTTCACCGGCTCGCCGCTGAAGGCTCCTCCAACGAATGTGTGCTCCTTCGTATCCGCGTCATAGCCCGTGTGGACTGGGCTGTCCGTTAGGTTGTTCTTCCGTAGCACGCTGGCCAATGCCTCCTCGGCGCTGACCACAGGCGTCGTCGCATTCACGCGTTTCGCCAGCCGACCCCATCCACCGTTGTTGAGCTTCACCAGACCACCAGCTCCATTGCTGTGGATGGCGATATCACCATTCCAAATTTCGATGCCTTGCCAGCGCTGGCGGAGGAACAAGTGGTGCAGGTTGTTGTGCGAGGTCCGGTAGTCGTCGTGTACGATCAGGTCGCCGATATCCTCCGGCAGCCAGCCCTCCGCGAGCAGTCGGTCGGCAACGGAGCTTGGAAGTTGACCGGGACGTTGTTGGGCCGACAGGTGGCCGATGGAGAGGAGGAACAGCGCGATGGGTAAGTGACGGAGCATGGTTCGGTAAAAGGGACCACGAAACTACCGGAACAGGAGTTGTGGCTCAACCTCGATGGCCGAGCGATAGGGATCCTGTGCTTGCGGCATGGCTGAACGCGAAAAGCCCCGGCCA
>JANOPI010000340.1:0-13166 GCA_031421755.1 Flavobacteriales bacterium
TCGTACGGTTCAGCGTGATCGCGCAGTTCTGGATGGTGTTGTTCTTCGCACCGTTCGTGACGCTGGCGTTGCGCACCAGGTAGCCGTATTCCACCGCGGCCACGGCGGAAGCGTTGACGTCGATACCGTTGAAGGTGATGAAGTCACCACCGGAGATGGTAATGCCCGCGTCTGCCGTGCCTGCCGAGCCGGTAGGTACGATCAGCGGGTTGGCACCCGCGCCGGAGCGCTGGAACACGATGGTGTTCACCGCATCACCCGAGGCCGTGAGGGCTGGTGGATTCTCCGGGAACGTCTGGCCCGCGGTCACATTCACCAGCACCGGACCCGTGAACGCGCCGCATTGGCCTAACGTGTTCAGGGTATTTATCGCGTCCGTGAAATTGTTGAAGTTCGCTCCCGCCGTAGGTAGCGTGTTGTCGATGGTGAAGGTGCCGCCCGCGCTCGGACCGGTCACGTTCACCGTGAATTCGGGCGTGGTGCTCGTTTGCGAACTGTTCGTGCAGGTAACATCGCACACGTAGTATGTGGACGCTGTAAGAGGGCCGGTGGAATGCGTGAAGCCGGTGCCTACCGAAGTGTATGGCCCGCCCGGGGTGAGACTCGACTTCCAATCGTAGGTGATGCCGGCGGCCAATGTCGAGCCGCTGAGTGAAAGGCTCGTACCTGTTCCGGTGCATACCAGCGAGGAGCCGGTGATCGTTCCTGGCAGCGGTGTACCAGCGCAGGGTGAGAAGGGTACGAAGGTGATCGTACCAACAAAACCACGGTCATTGATCGCGCTCGTGGTGGTGCCGCCCCAGCCCACGTTGGTGCCCATGGTCACTGTGCAACCTCCGTTGCTGAAGGTGATCCCCGCACCGGTGGTGTTGAAATAGGAGAGGCTCGAGTTGAGCGCCAAGGCCAGGCCATACGTGGCTCCGCCTGGTACGACCAGCCCAATGCCCGACATGACCGGTTGCACCGATCCGGCCGGCACGCTGAAGGACTGCGGTCCGATGGCGGTCCATCCATTAGGCGCATCCACCGGGGCCGGGTTGGCCGAGATCCCAACGGGTTTCCACCACAGGGTGGCCGAAGTTGCCGCTACGCTGCTGGTCCACGTGGAGATGTTCGTGATCTGTACAGGGTCCGGGTTCGTGTTTGTGAAGTTCACGGTCACCATCGCCGACCCGTTGTTCTGGGTGGTTTGACAAGTGATGGTGATCTGTGCCTGGCTGACGGTGTGCTGTCCCAGTGCCAGAAGGCATGGGAGAACAGCCTTCGCAAGGCCGCGCTTCCACCACGAAGTACCTGCGCGGTTCCGCGTCAGGGTGGGGTCAGTATTGAGCATGTGGAACGGTGTTGGTTTTGGTTGGTAAAAGGGAAAGCGGTGCCGCTACCTCTGCAGGTAGTAAGGGACAAGCCGGTAAATGGAGGGCAATGGGCACCTAGCACCCATTGGTGAAAAGCAGAAGGACCGGAAGGAGCGCGTGATGTACACTCTATCGACCCGGGAAGAGGTCTGTTCGACAAGCCGTGCGTTCCTCCCGATAAGCAATCTTACGAGGTTGTTACCAACCAAACAAGTTTCCCGACCCTGTTGGTTGATAAATTGTCCTTGGATCAATGTCCATGAAACACAAAGCCCCCCGACGATCGTCGGGGGGCTTCACGCAGGAAAGGATGTTCCGGCCTAGCGCTGGATCACCAGGCGTTCGGTACGGGTGGTCTCACCGGCGGTCACCGTCACCAGGTAGAGGCCTGCGGCCATGTCCGGTGTGAGGATCAACGACGTGTTCAGGTAACCGTCCTGCACGGGCAGGGTGGTGGCCATGGCACGCTTGCCATAGATGTCATGGATGTCAACCGTTACGATGCCCACCGTGGTGTCGAACCTACGCATGTTCAGGAAGAGCTGATCTCCGCGGTTCGGGTTCGGGAACATCAGGAAATCACCACCATCGAAGTTATCGATGCCGTCATCCTGAGGTGCCATCGCCGCATTGGTGGAGGTGCAGAAGGGCAGGGGCTGGTTGTTGGTGATCGTCACCTGGCATACCGGCCCGAAGGGACAATAGCTGCCACCGCCGTTGAAACTGGCCTGCACGCGCACATCGTAGGTGTAGGTGCCGCAAAGCATCGGGTTGGTGGCCCAGATCCCCAGCTGGCACACCGCTGTGGTGCTCACCACATTGCGCAGGTAGCCTTCGCCCGTCACGCTGAACTCGAAGCGGTAATGTGTGGCGGGGTTGCCGCCGCTGGTGACCACGTTGGCGAAGATCTTGCCCGTGTTCCCTCCAGCACCGACCACTTTGCCGGTCGCACCGCAACTGTAGCTCGGGCTGCTGATGGTGCTGTTGAGCTGGGTGATCGTGCAGGCGTTCGGGTCCAGCTTGAAACGGCAGGCAGGTCCCCAGTTACCGTAAGTGCCATTCACGCGATTGCGAACGCGAACGTTCAACAGTTCGGCAACGGGCAGTGGGCTGGTCACGATCGAGGCCAAGGACAGTTTCGTGGCGCGCACAGCGTTGGCCGGTCCTTGTCCGCCGCTGGTGGCGTGGTTGCGGAAGATGCGGCGTGAATACGTGCCGCAGCTGCTGGTGAACCAGAACTGGTATCCGTCATCCGTCTGGTCTCCGATGCCCCACTGGGCGCTAACACCCGCATCGGCACTGGCGATGATCACGTCGGCCAGGATCCAATTCTCCTTGTCGCAATGGATCGCGATCACCGTTTGTGCGCTCGCAGGCTCGTTGCAGAAGGCCGCAGGTGTAGATGTGGTGCTGCTGAAGCATGCACCATTGTTCTCGTTGTCAATGATGCGGCGTCCGTTGTTGTCCACCAGCATCCAACCACCACCAACGATACCGTCATTGCCGGAGTCGTTGAAGGTCAAGTTGAAGCAGTTGCCCTGAGGTACGCACACATTCACGTTGTTGGTGCTGCCATTGCCGTATCCGCTTCCGGTAGCCAGCACACATGGGCCACCATCCTCCAGGATCTGCCAGCTGATCTCCCCGCCGTTGGTTCCGGCTTCGATGATCAACGTCCAGTTGTCGCAGGGAACGGGTGTGCCTACACAAACGCAGGTAGCGTCAAGCACATCGCTCGTGGTGAAGCAGTTGTTGTCATCGCAAGGGCTGCCGATCACACCCGTTACCAACGGACAGTTATCGCACGCATCACCTACGCCGTCCAGATCACCGTCTTCTTGTAGCGGGTTGGCGTTGTTCACGCAGTTGTCGCAACCGTCAGGCACGCCGTCCGTGTCCACATCGGCCAGGTCGTTGAAGCCGGGGCAGATGTCGCATGCGTCACCATTGCCGTCCAGGTCCGAATCAGCTTGGAACGGATTGGCGACAGTAGGGCAGTTGTCGACCTCGGCGCAAAGTCCATCACCATCGGCGTCGTTCAGCGGGTCGTTCGGGCAAACATCGCACGCGTCGCCCAAGCCGTCCAGATCGGTATCGACCTGCAAGCCGTTCACGTTGTTCGGGCAGTTGTCGCAGACGTCGCCTACGAGGTCACCGTCACTGTCTTCTTGGAGCGGGTTGCTCGCATTGTCGCAGTTGTCGATCAGATCGCAGACGCCATCGGTGTCCGTGTCTGTCAACGGCGTACCGCCTTGGCAAACGCAGTTGAGCAAAGTCTCTCCCGTGGTGCATGGGTTCAGGTCGTCGCATGCATCACCATCGGTAAGGTTGTCGCACGGGTCGCAAACATCACCGATACCGTCAAGATCCGTATCCGCTTGAAGGTCGTTGACGTTGTTCGGGCAGTTGTCGCACAGGTCACCGAAGTTGTCTCCATCCGCGTTCGCTTGATCGCCATTGGCTGTAGCCGGGCAGTTGTCGCAAACATCTCCATCGCCATCGGCGTCACCGTCTTCTTGGCCTGCGTTCGCTGTTGCTGGGCAGTTGTCCGTGCCGTCGTTGCACACGCCGTCACCGTCCGCGTCATTCACGTCGAGCGATAGGGTGCTGCCTGTGTTGCTGCAGCCGTTCTGGGCGGTAGCGGTAACCACGTACACGCCTTCGTCGGCGTTCTGTACACCGACGTTCGTGGCGTTCTGTGTGGCCGCCGTAAACGTGTCAGGTCCGGTCCAACCGTAGGAGACCGTGTTCTTGATGAACGCGATCACTTGGCCGTCGAACAGCACTTTGGTGTCGAAACTCCACTGCTGTGCGGCCCCACCGCCGAAATTCAGACCGACCGTTCCGCTGCCAGCTTGATCCTGTGCGGCACTGCCGGTGAAATTCACATCACTGTAGCAGTAGTAGATGTTGCCAGTAGCCAATTCCAATTGGGCCTGGAACGTGACCGTTCCTGTGCCCGCCGCTGAAAAGTGGTCCTCAGCCGTCCATTGGATGATGAATTTGCCTCCGACGGTCTGCGTCCTGACGGAGGAGCCACCACCTGGCGTGAAGTCATCCCACCATGGACAAATGGCCGTAACAGTACCTGCGGGAACGATCGTCGAAGTCTGTGTGATCCCGGTTCCCGTGCTGGCTCCTGTACCTGTGGGGAGAGCGATGTTGGTCCACCACACATCACCCGCTGTGGCGCCCATGATCAATGCACCGTTGTTGCTCACACGGCCCGCCGTATAAGCCACACCGTTGAATGTGAAGCTCGGGATCGTGATGTTGTGCTCAGAGTCATCAGCGATGGTTCCTACCGAGGTGCCTGACACGCTGATGTCGATGAATGAAGAGCCCCCGCTGGTCATGGTGTAGCCACCATAGGTCACGCTCGAGGTGAGCGCGGCATCGGTTCCCGGACAGATCGGATTCGGAGCGACAGACGCGGCAGGCGCGGGCATCGCTGGGGCTACAGTGACGGTGGCACGCGAAGTGGCCGTACACGCACCGGTAGTCCCGACCACGGTGTACACACGCGATTGTGTCGTGGTGGAGGTTACCGTAGCTCCAGTAGTAGAACTGAGGCCGGTAGCCGGCGACCAGACATATGTTGTTGCGCCGCTGGCGGTCAGATCAACGGAGCCTGCGCCGCACATCGTCCCGTTCACAGGATTCATCGTGATGCTGGCGCTGACCGCCGTAACGGTCAAGATGAGCTCGTTGCTGTAGTCCACGAAACCTGGTGCTGTGGAGCAGTTGACCCGCAACCGGAAGTAGTACGTGCCACCAGCGAGGGCCGGGTTCGTGACGTAGCTTGTGGTTGTGGCACCCGTGCCGCCCACCACATCACCGAATCCGACACCACCCCCCACGGTGCTGATCTCCCATTGATAGAAGGTGTTTGCGCTCGAAGGCGTAGAACCCGTTGTTGACATCGACGCGGTCTGCCCTTGGCAAATGGTGCTCGCACCTCCGAAAGTGGCCGTGCCACCTACCGCGCCCAAGCACGGAGGAGGGATGTACGTAACGATCACACGGCCAGCGCCACCAGCGCCACCAAGTGTGGCTGTGCCGCTCCAGTTGTGCGCACCCGAACCGCCACCGCCGAAGGCAGCACCCGCCACACCGGCGGTCGTGTTACTGGCAAGACCGCAACCGGTATTGTAGCCTCCGTTGCCGCCCGGATAGGTGCCCGTGCCGCCAAAGCCATTGTTCGTGCAGGAGTTTGAAGGCGTTGAACCGGCCGCAGCCGATCCGCCACCCCCACCGCCCGTGCCAGAACGGCCACCCGCACATGTGCCGTTGTTTCCGGAACTACCATTGCCACCCGCAAAGACGACCACCCCTGGACCCGTTCCAACCGCGCTCCCCGTTCCCCCGGCATTGGTCGCGCCGGTTGTGCTTACAGATGCCGGTGCGGCCCCGCCACCTCCGGCTGTCCACGTTCCTGCTGGACCTGTAAAAGTCGTTGTGCCGCCTGGATTCGAAATGGAGGTAGAGGCTGCTCCTCCAGCTCCGATCGTCACTGTGTAGATATCACCCGGAGTGACCGCGAACGTAGCGCTCGACATGGCGCCGCCGCCGCCGCCGCCGCCATTGTGGAAGCACGTGGGCGCGCCCGTGGTGCCTTTGCCACTCGCACCTCCACCCCAATTGTAGATGGTGAGGGAGGTAACACCTGCGGGCACTGTGAATGTTCCCGATGATGTGATCGTAACGGCCGTTTGAGCGGATACCGATCCGAACAGCGAAAGCGCTGCACTGAACAAGGCCGCTTTGCCCCACCAGCGCGTTCGCTGGCCCAAGGGCGTCGAAGTAGTTCGACTATTCATGAGTTGTGATTTTGGTTTTTGGAAGAGAGGACTCGGTAGTGCTGCGGACTACCTCCGTTGGTAAGGCTGGCAGGCCTGGTAGTAGCGGGTTACTGCGTGTTTGTCGCACGCATTAGGGAGAGTTGCGCTGGGATAGGAGAGGGTGTTTATTCGACAAAAAAGGAACTACTGTCGAGGAAAGTAGGGTTTCGCTCGATGAGCAAGCTTACGAGGTTGTGACAAACGAATCAACCCCCCGGGAAGCATTTCTGACCGACTTATGCACAATGCCCATGAAATGGGGACCTCGAAGACTGCACAGAACCGTGGAAAGAAGGGGGGCATTCACTATCAGGGTTGTTCCTGTGCATCGGTCTGGATGCACAAAGCGGCATCCTGCGTCCAAGTTCCGTCAGACAAACGGGCGTTCACTTCACCGGTGTACTTGTTTTCGCCCGGTTGGCTGTGCATAACCCTCGAAAAACATGCACCCGGCTCCTGTTTCCAGGTGCCGGGTGCATACTCGCGGGAGTGGTCGAGGAGCTTGCTGAGCGATCGTCAGGATCAGAGGACGCTCAAGCGGCGTGCATGTGTTCGACCATCAATGAGCACATTCACCAGATAGGTGCCTGCACCCATACCACCAGTAAGCTCCAGTACCTGGTCAATGCTTTCCCCTTCCAGGGTGTAGCGCTCTGCTTGGATGCGGCGTCCCCCCATGTCATAGATGTCCACGTTCACCGCGTGGGTGCCCTCCAACAACCCGCCGATGCGCACATGAACGCGGCCGTCGGTCACCGGGTTCGGGTACATCACCAGGTCGATACGCTCTACTGCTACCTCCGCAACGCGCGGTTGTAGGGCGAGACCTTCCGGCACGTTGAGTATCGTAACGGTGCAGGCCGCTCCACAGTAACCGCTCCACTGGCCATTCACCAGCACGCTCACCGTTACCTGGTACTGGCCGTTCACCAGCGGTTGGGTCACCCAGTTCAACACGCAGATGTAGCTTGGCGTTTGGATGATCCGGTTATACCCTTCGCCCGGATTCGAGAATTGGAAGCGGTACGCCGTACCACCCACTACGGGTTGTGCCCAGATCTTGTCGCTGCCACCGAAGGATTTCGTTACACCGCAGCTATGCGTTGGTAGCGTCGGTTGGTCGATCAGCTGCGTGCAGCCCGGAACCGCGACAGGGTCGATGCCCATTTCGCAGCCACCACCGAAACGGTCATCATAGAAGCCCGCTGCGCCCTGGTCCACACGCACCCGAGTAAAGTAACGCACACCTGGCATGAGCGGCGATGTTACCATCTCCCCGAATTTCACCCAGTTACGCGGTACCGCGATGCGGCGGAGCGAGCCCTCATCAGGCTGGCTGAACTCGAACTGGTACATCAACGCGCCAGGGACCGGTGAGGTGTACACCTTGTTCAGCAAGGTGTTGTTGAAGAGGCCGCACTCGCTGGTGAGAATGTTGGACGGACCCGAAGGCAGGCAGAACTCGTGGCCCATAGAGTAGAAAGGTGATTCCGGGTTCACGGCAGGCGATTGGGTACCATCCGTGGCGGCCACGAACCGGTCGCGCAGCAGTACATCGTCCGCAGCGTTGCGCACTTCCCAATAACCTTCACCATCCCCGCAGCAGAGGCCGTCCCCAGCGCTATCAAAGAGGTAGAGCGAGTAGCAGTTTCCGAACGTCGTGGGCAGGCAGACCGTAGTGGTAACCGTCACGTGGTTCTGGCCAGTATACGGGCCACCGTTGGCCACCGGGAAGAAGAACACATCATAGATGGACCAGGTGGTTTCCGCTCCGGCACCATCCGTACGGATCACCACCTTGGCGATCTCACCGCTCGCATCATAGCTGCTGGTGCCCGCGCTGTTGGCCGCTATCTCATCCACCGCGCCGTTGGGCGATACGGCGGTCACGGTAATGTCCTGCAAGCCTTGGGGTGTGGTGATCACCGGCAAGGTCAACGTCTCGGAGGCGTTGTACGCCAATGATCCCGTCCATGCATGGCTCAATACCAGTACACCATCGAGATGCACCTCGATCACGGCGTTCGTCAATACGGCCTCTCCGAAATTCTTCAAGGTGATCTCGGGTGCAACGGTGGTACCGCACACCAGCCCCGTGGGTTGGCTGATCGCGGTCACACCCGCATCGTTCACCCCGGGGTGGTCGATAAGCACGCCGAATGTTCCGGCTTGGGACAGCGAGCCATTGTTGTAGATGAGCAACCGATAGTCGGCTCCCGGTGTGAGCACGGGAAGGTCATTGGGCCCGCCCGCTGATCCTACGGCTATGAGTTCTCCGGTAGCGCCCATGTTATCGCAAGCACCGGAATACAGCGCATAGCTCATCGTACTCGCTGTATAACCAGGGCTCTGGAGATTCGTCCGCACATGCAAGCGATGGCGCCCGTTCTGCCCTGCGTTGAATGTGAACCACAGGCCCACGGCCGGTGCCGCACCGGATACTGTTGTTGGGGCATCCACGTGCGCGCAGCTGTTGTCGAAGGTCAAGGAGGCCCCGGTCCCATCGGCCAGGTGCGAGGTCAATGTGATGGCTGCGGAACAACCGTCGTTGTTCACCGCCGGAGCGCACGCCACGTCGCAGAACAAGGACAATGAATAGGTGCCCATGGCGGCACCGCTGCCATGCACGGCGATCAAGTAGGTCTGCCCGGCAGTGGAGGCGAAGCGTACCTCTGAGGAGTTCGACGGGCAGCCGGCCGCGTCATCATTCATCGCCACGCAGGTGGGCAGCGAGCAGGAAGCGGTCGCATCGAATACGGAAAGCCGGGAGTTGAAGGAGGTGGTGCCGCACAGGCTCGCATAGACCTCACCGGAAGTGGCCGCCACATACCGCCACCAATGCGTACCGCCCGTTGATGCCGCACCATTGAACGCGCAGGCGGTGGAGGGCAGCGTGTTCGGGGCGCCGGCCGTGCTGTTGGCGCTGAAGGACTGGCCGCATCCGATCACCAGCGCCGTGCATGGATCTGTGCTACCGGTTATCGTGTATTGCAGTTGCCAAGTGAACCCGTTCGATGAGAACCGGTTGTCCCATTCGATGTAGTAGGTGGTGCCAGCGGCCACTGGGCGGTTCTGTATCCGCGAGCCCGCCGCGAAGGTGCCGCAACCGTCATCATCCTGCTGCAGGAAGGTGAGCCCGCCGCACGCGCCGGAATGAAGACGTACATAGGTGTCGACAGCTGGTGCCTGTGTACACGAACTCACCGTTATCGTGCCCGCGTACGGTGCGGTCCAGCGGAACCAGCGCGCGTCGCGGGTGCCGGTGCCCGTACTCGCACCATTCCCGCAGGTGATCGGGGGGGTGATGTTGTCACCCACCACCGCCGTGCGTGCTGATGAGCAGACACCGGCACAGCAATCCGTCAGATTGCTTATCGGCTGGTCGCAGCTGCTGCTGGTCGCATGGCGTACTGAAATGCTCACCGGCGTTCCGGTCGGATAAGGCCCTAGCAGATAAACGCCGGTGCCCACGTTGTCCTGCTCCAGTCCCAGAATGGTGCTGAACAGATCGACCGTGCCGCCGGAGCCTGTGCTCGTTACGTTCACGTTCACACGGAATACACCGTTCGCACAGTCCTCCACTATCGTTGCGGTGGCGACGGGTGGTGAGCAATCCAGGAAGTTGAGCTTCACATGGCGCAGATCCCCGACATCATCCCCCGCGGCATCACAGATCCGCAAGCGCCATGCGCCGTTCGGGTTCCCGGTGAAGCCTGCAAGGGTCTGCTCCGGGGCGAAGGTGCCTACCGCCGCGTTGGTCGTTCCCGCGTTCATCGTGCTGAGCGCGGAACCGCCATCCTTCAATTTGAGTACCGTTGCGGGGCAGGCCGTCGTGCTCCCGAGGTTGTTCCCGCCAGCGCTCGCGCTCGGCCGCTGGAGACAGAGATCACGCGATTGGCCGGTGGGCGAGATCAGTGAGATGCGCAGGTCGCCACGGTACGTGTGCGATACGATAAGGTCGACGCTTTCGAAGAAAACCGTGCTGTTGAGCGCCGTTGGCAACCCCGTGATCGGGATACCTACTTCCATAACGTTGTTGGTCCCACATCCATCGTCCGGGATAGCTGGGCCGGGGTTCTGGCAAGCGCCGTTCGGGAAACAGATCTGGCCAAGGAATGAACCCAGGTTCAGGTTGCAGATGGTGTTGCCGTTGTGGATCACCGTGATGGTCTGTGCGGTCGAGGTCGAAAGCGCCGGTGTGCTATAGGTACCGATCCCCTGGTCATTGGCGATCGTTCCCGAAACGCTGCTGGTGATGTCCACATGCGGTGCGGAGCCGAGCCCGGTGACCTGTACAGCCACCTGGTAGGTACCGGCCACACAATCTGTCAGAACAGAAGTGATAACCACCGGAGCTTTGCAAGGCAGGAAACGGTACACCTGGCCTGTGGCTGGGCGGCCGCTGAGGTTCGTGGTTTCCGATGTGCCGCTGGCCACAGGGGAAGCCCCCGTATTGTTCAAGGAAAGGAAATTGCCGGTTCCCGTGGGAACACCGCTGATACCGATCGACGCACCCCCGGAGCTGTTCACTGGACTGGAGGTCTGTTGGCGATACACGAACTCGATCGCGTTCGTGGTCTCATACAATTTGCATTGGAAGGAGATCGTGTTGGTCACCCCGCTCATCGTCCGGTCCCACTTCCAGTTGCGCCATTCCATGGTGAACACCCGGTTGGGCGCGCTGCCCGTTGTCTGGTATACCGCGGTTCCGGCACCGATCCCCAGAAAGCCACCCGCACCGCTGAGGTCATCCCACAAGGGGGCCACAAAGGGCCTGCCCGGGCTGGTGTTCGTAAGGCCGTTCGCCGGTACACTTCCCGTGGCCCCGGTACCCAAGGAAAGCCATCCGTTGGAAGAGGCACGCGCCTGGGTGTAAGAGGCACCGTCAAGCACGAAGGTGAATCCGATCGCTAGGTTTCCGCTGATCACATCGTTCGCAGCCAAGCTCCCCAAGGTGGTACCTCCGCTCAACTGCGTGTAGGTTCCTCCAGCGGCGACAAGGCCATAGTCCGTCCCGATCTGGGCACGTATCGGACCGGTCCCGATCACGGTCGCCGTAAGCACAATGAGCCAAAGGCGTGTCGCGAACGAACGCTGGTCAGAGGTAGGAGTCGCGATCCGGTTCATGGGGAGATCTGTTGAATGAGTCCCCAAGTTGATGATCGCGTTCGTCGATTGTCAAGCCATGTTCGTCGATAGAAATGACAGTTTTGTGTGATCCTGGTGCGCACTTCCACGTACCGAGGGCCCCAGCAGACCCCTAGAACGGACCGGGGCCGCCTCCTGGTGGAAGCGGCCCCGGCCACTGATATCGGTACAAAGAGACCTTACATCACGCTCAGGCGATGGGTGGTAACGCGACCGTTCACCGTCACGTTCACCAGATACACTCCAGCGCTCATTGAGCCGTCGAGTTCAAGAACCGTGTTGAAGACCTCACCACTGTTCCTGAATTGTTCGGCCATCACACGCTTTCCGAAGAGGTCATACACCTCCACTTCGATCGCTTGCTCCACGTCGGTCATGCCGTTGATGAGCAATTGCACGCGACCGTCACGCACGGGGTTCGGGTAGAGGCTGATGGAACCGATGGTCGGCTCTTCAACCACTGAACGTCCGAGCTGGCTCTGTGCGGGCGGGTTCAGGATGGTCACGGTGCAGGTCGCACCGCAGAATCCCCCCCAAACTCCGTTGGTGAACACTTCCACTTTTACGTTGTAGGTGCTACCGTTCACGAGCGGCTGCGTTACCCAGCTGAGCGGGCACACATAGCTCGTGCGCAGTACGTTCCGGTTGTAGCCTTCACCCGGGTTGTTGAAGTTGAACCGGTACTGGGTGGCACCAACCACAGGCACCGCCCAGATCTTGGCGCTGCCGCCGAAGGTCTTCGTCACTCCACAGCTATGCGTAGGCAACGATGGATTGTCGATCAACTGGGTGCAACCGGGCACGTTGTTCACATCCAGGCCCATCTCGCAGCCTGATCCAAAGTGATCGTCCGTGAAGCCGGTAGCCCCTTGGTCAGCCCGGGCGCGGGCGAAGTAGACCACGCCAGGAACAAGCGGCGAGGACTGCATCTCAGAGAATACTACCCACGGACGCGGAACGCTGATGCGACGGCGGAATCCGGCATCCGGATCACTGAACTCGAACTGGTAGCTCAGCACACCTGGTACCGTTGAGGTGTAGACCTTGTTCAGGATCTGGTTGGTGAAAATGTTGCACTCCCCGCCCAGGATGGAGGTAGGACCAACGGGCAAGCAGAACTCATGTCCGATGCCCGAAGCGATCGGTGGCGATTGGCCACCGCTAGGCGTATTGCTGAACAGATCGCGCAACAGCACCCGATTGTTGGTCGTGCGCAATTCCCAGTACCCGTTCCCGCTCAAGCAGCACAGTCCATCGCCACCACCGTCCAGCAGGTACAGGCTGTAGCATGAACCGAATGTGGTGGTCAAGCATACCGTCGTCTCTTCGATCGCGTTCGGGGTGAGGTAAGGACCGCCCGTTGCTACCGTGAATCCAAATGCATCGGTAATGATCCAGGTCAGATCACCCGGATTATTGTCCGTAAGGATCGCCAACTTGGCCGATTGCCCGGTGATCGTTACTTGGGTGGTTGCTTGATCGTTCGCAGGGAGATCATCCGTGGTGCCGTTCGGGTTCACGGCCGTTACCGACAGTGTTTGGACTCCCGGCACCGTTGAGATCGTCGGCAAGTAGATCGTATCCGTTTCCTGGTAGGCCAAGTTGCCCGACCAAGCGATGGACTGGACTCCAGCACCGCCGGTCACCTCGTATTCAATGGTCACGCTGGTAAGATCGAGCTCACCGGCATTCCGGAGCACTACGCGAGGAACCAGGTCACTGTTGCAGAGTTCGCCTGTGGGCTCCAGGATGTCGACGATCGACGCATCGTTCATTCCAGGGCGGCGCAGGAGGATCTCGAAGTCGCCTTCGTTGCTCAGAC
>JANOPI010000341.1:0-2987 GCA_031421755.1 Flavobacteriales bacterium
CTCCCCGAAAGCTGGCAGATGTTCTTCGACGTCGGCCGTGAGATCGGCCAGATCACCGGCGACTTCACGGTCGCCGATGTGGTGAAGAACGACTACATCGACGCCGCCAACAACTTCGACGCCGCCAAGGTGAAGGCCGACTCAGATGGCTTTGCACTCTCGGATGCTTACAAGGCCGTCAACGTCGATGAGATTTCCAAGCGCATCTGACCCCCGTCAGTGGGAGGCGGCCTCGGCCGCCTCCCGTTTCCTGCAATAGCCGGAGGCCACCATGCTGGTATTCGACCACGTTGGAATTACCACGACCGTAAAACAGCCCAACGAGGACTGGATCGAGCAGAGCCAGGTGTGGGTGGGTATGGCGAAAGAGACCGCACACCAGCTCGGCACGCCGCTCAGTTCGCTGATGGCCTGGATGGAACTGCTGAAGAGCAACGGCACCGATCCTTCCGCCGTACACGAAATGAAGAAGGACGTGGACCGCCTGGAGGTGATCACCGAACGCTTCAGCAAGATCGGATCGGCACCGGACCTCGTAGCGGAGAAGCTCTACCACACGCTGCGCGCCACCGTGCTCTACTTGCGTCCGCGATTGCCGGCCCGCGCACGCATCGAGGTGAACATGCCCGCGGATGCCGACGCGACCGTGCCGCTCAACCGCGCGCTCTTCAGCTGGGTGCTGGAAAACCTGATCCGCAACGCTGTGGACGCCATGGAAGGCGAGGGCTCGATAACCATCGACATCATGCCGGAAGGCGGCATTACGCACGTGGATGTGACCGACACCGGCAAAGGCATGCCCGCCTCGCAATTCCGCACCGTCTTCGAGCCCGGCTTCACCACCAAGAAGCGTGGTTGGGGGTTGGGCCTTTCGCTCAGCAAGCGGATCATCGAGCAATATCACGGCGGGCGGATCTTCGTGAAGAAGAGCACCCCTGGAAAGGGGACCACCTTCAGGATCTCGCTGAAGAACGGCTGAGGGACCATGACCGGCCTTTACGTTCACATCCCGTTCTGCAAGCAGGCCTGCACCTACTGCGATTTCCACTTCAGCACGAACCAGACGCAACAAGGCGCTGTCCTGAGCGCCATGCGGCGCGAATTCCTCGCCCGGTACAAGGAGGTACACGGCGCACAGCTCTCCTCCATCTACTTCGGCGGTGGAACGCCAAGCCATGTCACTTGGGCGGACATCGGCACGTTCATGAACCTGTGCCGGGAACTTTTCCGAGTGGACACCGGAGCGGAGGTTACCATGGAGATCAATCCGGATGACGTTGATGAAGAGAACATCCAACGGTGGAAGGGGGTCGGCATTACCCGCGTCAGCCTCGGCATCCAGAGTTTCCGCGACGACCGGCTGAAATGGATGGGCCGCGCGCATGATGCAACGCAGGCGCGCCGCAGCATTGAACTGATCGCGAAAGCCGGATTCACCTCCTGGACCATCGACCTTATCTACGGGCTGCCGGAAATGACAATGGATGAATGGGGCGAGCAGCTCACCATCGCATTGGACCATGGCATGCCGCACCTCTCCGCGTACTGCCTAACCGTGGAAGAGCGGACAGCGCTCCATCATCAGGTGATGAAAGGTCTTGTTCGTCCAGCGAACGATGAAGCGCAGGCCGCGCAGTTCGATCACTTGGTGCAGCGCATGGAACGCGCGGGACTCGTTCAGTACGAGATCAGCAACTTCGCCCGGGAAGGACACTTCGCTGTTCACAACAGCAACTATTGGAAGGGCGTCCCTTACATCGGTATAGGGCCGAGCGCGCATTCGTTCGATGGCGTGAAGCGCAGGTGGAACGTGGCGAACAACGCGCGTTACACGGAGGCGATCGTGAAGGGTGAGCGCTATTGGGAAGAGGAGATCCTTACCCATTCCCAACGCGTGAACGAGCGCTTGATGACCGGCCTTCGCACCATCTGGGGCGTGGACCTGCGAACGCTCGGAGATGACGTTCTGGCGCGAGAACGGGCCCTGGTCGACCGCTACTCGGAACAAGGCGATCTCGTCATCCAGGAAGGACGGCTGTTGCTCACACCGAAGGGAAGGCGCTACGCCGATCGCATAGCTTCAGACCTGTTCCTCGTGGCGGATACGCGGCCTTCGGCCGCTTCAACCGAAGAAACCACAGATGGACGGGGATGAACGCAGATGGACACAGATAGGGTGCGTTCATCGAGCGGACCCTCTTCGACCGCCCTCAATGGTTCTTTGGCCTGGGTGCTGCTTGCCCGAACCATGGCCTGATATCGTGATCCGGAACCCAGCTGTGTCCATCCGTATTCATCCTTGTTCATGGGTGTTCGCATCGATGCTCCCATGATCGCCGAGATCAGCCACCACGGCCGTATCGGGCCCTTCCCTCGTTGGGGATGCGCGGCCTTCGGCCGCTTCAGCCAAGGGAACCACAGATGGAGGGGATGGACACCGATGAACACAGATGATGATGTGACGGATCTACCATCGCGCTTCCAGACCACCTGTAACCGATCCGTGTCCATCCGTGTTTATTCTTGTTCATCGGTGTTCGCATCGATGCTCCCATGATCGCCGAGATCCATCATAAAGGCCATCGCTATCGCATCGCGTTGAACGACCCGATCGATCTTGCCGTGCCGCTCGATCCGAACGCCCGTGGCCCACGTGCATGGTACGTGGATGCACCGACCATGGAACCGGTCCGGCACGGAGACACGGTGTTCGCTGTGACTTCCGGGAGCCCCGTGAACTTCCGGAACGTGTTCTTCAACCCACATGGGCACGGCACACATACCGAAGGCGTTGGGCATATCACTCCGGAAGTCCATCCGGTGGGGGATACACTCCCGCGCTACTTCTACACCGCGCAGCTGATCAGTATCCGGCCCGAGGAGCGGCGCCACGCTGACGGACTCATCGATCGGGTGATCACCTTGAACCACTTGCGGGAGACCATCGGTGAGCATGTTCCCGAAGCGCTCGTGCTGCGCACCCTGCC
>JANOPI010000342.1:0-14192 GCA_031421755.1 Flavobacteriales bacterium
CGGAAATGCTCGCGGTCCTCGATCCCAGCCACTTGCCGGCGCTCCCCTCGGAATTTCCCAACCCCAAGCCCTGCATGCAGGGCCATGCCATGCGCTCCCACCGGTGATCCAGTCCGGCATCGATGGACAGATTGACCAGCAGGCTGTCGGAGCCCCCCCGGGTTGATCGTGTCCGTTGCCCAGATCCAACCGAGGTCGGCGAAGGTCTCCGCCTGTTGGCCCCGTCGTAACATATACTCCTGCTGCAGCAGCTTCTTGGCACTGGGGCCAAGACCTTCCTGTGCATCGCGCACCATGTTGAAGAAGAAGGTACCCAGGACCCCTTGTATGCCCAACAGGCTCATGATACCCGGATCCAGCGGGCTGTTCTCGATGCACACCTGGGTGATGTGCCACTGGTCCATGGGTTCCGTACGCTCGATCATCGCGCGGAGCACTTCGTTGCTCAATGGGCTGTTCAGCAGAAGTCGGTCCCGCAGGAAGCCGGTACCCAACCAAGGATCATCTTGTTGCAGTTCGGCGATCAGATCCGGTTTGTCGCCACCATCCGTATTGCCGTCCAACATGGACTCGGCCTGCAAGCACAAGGTGCGCGCTGTGGTATAGGCGGCTTCAGCCTGCACCCGGCTCCGGCCCATGTCCAGATTACCGCCATCACAATCTTCACTTTGGATCCAAGTGCCACTTCCAACTGACCATATGTCCACGAAATCATCCTCAACCGGATCCGGGCAGATGGCGGCGCAGATGGGATCCTCGTTACGCAGGTGGGTGATCACCATGCCGTCGTAGGGTCCTATGTTCACGTTCCACTGGGGATCCAGTTCCCAGTCGTAATTACTGGAGCAGTTGGCCTCGTCCAGGTAGCGGTTGCCGACGAGTTGAGTCGGATCACCTAGAACGAACTGATTCGGCTGGATGATGCTCCGATCCGCGATACCGACGTCCTCGGTGTTGTTCAGGTAGTCGCCGCAGAAGATCTTCAGACCGTTGTCATCTTGTGTGAGGTCGGCACTGCGGTGCATGCGGTTAACGAGGCAGCCCGTGTGCAGGTCGGTGAAGTCATTGTCGTAGATGCGCTCTGAGTCGTACACCCATGGCAGGGACTGATCCGGGTTGATGCCCAGGAAAAAGACGCCGATGGACCGGTGGCTGCTGCTGGTGGGCTGCACCGACCCGGTGAAGGTGTTGCGCTCCACGGTGAAGAAGCGGCTCTGGTTGAGCAGCAGACCGGAGCGGACGAGCGTGGCATCGGGCACGTTGAAGGTGTTGTTGATGTACCTGGAAAACCACCCGCCGTCATCCTGTATTCCACAGAGGTTACCGCTGAAGCGCATGCGGTCCACGGTGATGGGTTCGAGGGGTCCACCTGACTTGACGATGCCCCTCTTCAAGTTGCGTACGAAGCCGAACGTGGGGTTGTTGCTGGAGTAACCAGTCACTTTGACTTCAGCCTTCCAAGCGGAAAGTCCCATGCCGAAGCCCGCCACTTGGGTGGTTGTCGCGTCATTCGCGAATGTGCAGAGCATCACGTTCACCTTGCGGGTATCTGCAACCTTCAGGTGGCAGGTTGGAAAGGAACTGTCAGGCCAATCGTTGTCGGTAACGAAGGTGGTATAGTGCAGGTAGGATCGGTTGTCCTCGATGCCTTGGCTATTAAATTGGTTGTGGTAGCGGCCCAATTCAGCGCCGGTGATGTTGTTCTTGAAGGTGGCGTAGTACGTCCAGAGCACACCACCGAACCCCTCGGGATCGGTGTTGTACCCGGTGGTCTCCGTAGCACAGCGCACACCGATCACCGCGTTGCTCACCGTTGTGTGATCCAAGTAGAGGCGGCCTTGGGCGTTGGTCTGGTCGCTCTGGTTCTGATCGGTGTTGCCTTCCACACGGATACCGGGCCAGCGGGAGTTGTCACAGACAAAGCTGGTAAGCACACAGTTCTCGAATCGGGCGTAGGCCCCGGCCCTCAATACCAAGCTGGCATTTGGCCCGAAGCGCAGGGTCATGTTCTGGAGCCTGAACTGCGAGCCGGGCTCGATCACCAGGTCCTGATCAAACCAGACTTCGCCTTGCGCATTGTTGAACCCATTGCTGCCCGGCGTCCATGGGGCGCTCATGTTGTTCAACGAGATGGAAGCGACAGCCGAGGAGACCAGAGCGCTCACGTAGTCGCAACAAGGTGAGGCGGCTTCTGCCACCAGCAATTCCGCACTGAAGTCATTGGTGGGCACGGCATCCAACATGAACGGCGCGGGATCGCTCGTGCCCGCGTAGACAGGGATGCCGCCCAGGGCTGAAGTAAAGTCCACAGCGGGATCCCAGATGGCATTCGGCACATCATCGGGATCGAGGATGGCACCCAGCGCATCAGCCTTGGCCAGATACAGCGCACTGCCGGTACCGCCAGGAGCGGGCCCGCGATTGATCCGGGTGCGGATCCAGGCAGACGGTGAAGCAATGTTCAGCTAGGCGGTTGGAGCAAGGTCGATCACGGTCTGTGCTACTCGGTCAATCACGCCGATCTTCACTTCGACGATGTCACCGGTGAAATAGACCTTCTTGCCATCGGGGCTGAAGGCGCAGCCATATGGGCCCACCGTGCCATCCGATCCGTTGCCGTTCGAGAATTGCGCGGCGGGCAGATAACCCTCGAACCCCGTGAGCTCTCCTGTACTGCCGCTCATGCGAAGCACGAGCACTTTGAACGTGTTCACTTGATCATTCGGATGCACCAGGCCCAGATCGGTACAGGCGAACAGAAGATCGCCGTTGGTGGCGTCCTTGCCCAAGTCGGTATCCCGGTTCTTGTCCTTTGTGAAAGCGTCGGCCGGCATCACTTCTTGCGCCCAAGTGTGCTCGATACCGTGGTCTGTTATCCGGTATTGCCGGGTGAACTTCTCGTTGGTGGTGTGCAACAAGAGGTTGCCGCTGAGGCTGCCGGTGGTCCATTGCGGATCAATGGCAGCCATGCTCAAGTACTCATTCTTCTCGTTACCACTGGTGTAGCGTGCGAACGCGAACTGAACATCGTTGAACGTGCCTTCCAGGCCGCCATCCAGCCAATCAGTAAACTCTGGGCGGTCGGCGAACAGGTCGTAAACCGTAAGGATCCTGCCCTTCCGATCCGGCCAATAGGGATTGGTACGGCTCATGTCCAGGATGCTGGCCAGCATATACCGGTCATCGCCCAAGCCTTCCCAACGCGAGGTGATGATGCAGTAAAGGTCGCAGTGGCCGGGTACCGGAAGGATGAGCACCTCCGAACTGCCCTTCTCCAAGCACTGGGTGCAGTCTTCGCCGCGGGCATCCGCGATCATATAGCCGCCCCCGTCATAGACGTTGCCATCGCCCATGAATAAGACCAGATCCCCATAGCCGTCCACACGGGCGGCGGAAGACAAAAAAGGAATGGCACCAGCATACTTGCGGTCGTCTTGGTTGCTGTCCTGTGGCGGTTGTGGCAGAGCCGCTAACGGCACCTGTGCGTTGCCCGAGCCCAAGAGCGCAAGTTGGTTGCCCACGACCCAGGCCTGGGCCTGTAGTTGCCCCTTCGCCTGCGGCGTAAGCCACCCTTCACCCCCCCCCCCAGAGAGGGATACATAAAGACACGCTGAGCGCGGCTTTCAACACGAAATGGTTCTTCATGACGATCATGTTTGATGCCCGCGTTGTTACGAGCGGGACAAGGCTATTCTACAGGCAGGATGGTGTCTATACCCGATCAAGGGTAATTTCAGGGGGGTGTTGAAAACCGGTTGTGAACAATTCAGCCATCTATGAACCGTGCGTGGTTGGATCCTCGGCGTTACATGCGGGTGTCTTTCGCATTTCCGTAGGGACGCACTACCATTGGCACCCTTCAATAGAGATCATATGCGACATCTCCTGCTCGTCCTGGGCTTCATAACTGGCGAGGGGGTATACTCCCAACGCGTGGCACATGTGGTGGTCGCTTTGTGCGACAATGTGAACCAAGGCATCGTGAAAGTGCCGGCGGCCATCGGCAACGGCCAGGACCCGGGGCGCAACCTCTACTGGGGTGCCGGTTGCGGCGTGCGTCATTGGTTCACGAAGAAGAGCGGTGAGTGGACCTTGCTGAAGAAGTGGACGAACCCTGAAGCGCACATTCTGGAACGCGCGGCGTGGAAACACCGGACCAAGGACGTGTACCTAGTTGCGGATGCTTACGATGGAGCCTTCATCCAGCAGGCCACGAACGACCTGCTTGACTTCGCTGGCGGTCATCAGGTGAAGACCCTTCGCATGGACAGCACGACGCTCCGTTTCGGTGGAGCTTCGGACCTTATCGCGTATTGCGGTCATGATGGATTGATGGAATTCGCACCACCAGCAGCGAAAGCACCTGCGAATTCAGAGAAGCGGGAGACGATCATCCTCGCATGCATCAGCAAACGTTTTTTCGCGGAGCCTCTGAAAGCGACCGGCGCACAGCCTTTGCTCTGGAGCACGGGCCTCATGTCACCGGAAGCGTACACGTTGGACGCGGCGATCCAAGGCTGGGTGCGCAACGAGAGCGTTCAGCAAGTGCGCGAACGCGGCGCGCAGGCGTACCATCAGTGGCAGAAGTGCGGCATCAGTGGCGCACGCCGGCTGCTGGTTACCGGCTGGTGATCAACGATCGATCACGAAGCGGAGCACCTGCCCGCGATCACCCGCTTTGATCCTCGCCGTGTATGCACCAACGCGCAGATCGGGCAGGTCGATACGGTCCTCTCTCCCGGTGATGCGCGTTGTGTTCAGCACCACCCTCCCTGTCTGATCGACAACCTCGATCATGGTGCCCGCATCGGCGTTCAGGATCCAGAGAACCCTCGAAGTGGGGTCATACCGGAGCAACGGTTTCGAGAACCCGCTCGGCTCAGCTAGTCCGATCACGCAATCTTCAATAGAGATGAGGGCCGTATCAGACACTTGGCCGCAAGTCCCATTGAAGACCGTCCAGATCATCTGGATCGATCCTCCGGCGGGAAATTCCACGGCGGAATGCGGATGGGTGAAGACATCGATCAGGGCGATCCCGACCGAACTCCACGAGCCGATGGCCGGGGCCGTGGCGGGGGTTGCGAACAGATGCATGGTATCCACAGGAAAGCACAGCACACTATCAGGCCCGGCGAACGCGACGGTTGCGGCGGGGTCATTCACGGTAATGAGCAGCTGGTCCATCTCCAACGGTCCATCGCCGAAGATGGTCCATTGCAGCATGTTCTCCCCCGGAGAAAGGCCGGTGACCTGACAGATGGGTGCTTGGGGGTTCGACAGGACCCCAGTTCCGCTCACCACGGCCCACATTCCGGATTCCCCGGGCAACAATGGATCCGCTGCAAGCACCGCCGCTGTGGCGCAAATGGACTGATCAGGACCCGCCGCACCCTCGGAAGAAAGGACCTGCACCGGACAGGCCATGGCGGCAAGGCCGGCGAAAAAGAAGTGAGTTATTCCCATCAGGTCATGCACTTGCCCGCAAGCTACCACGCCCGGTGAAGCTGCGCACCACCGATGATGCTCACAGAACGGCCGTTCCACCGGTTTTTTGGACCGATCGCCGCCGTCTGTGTTAATTCGACCCCGCCAAGCGAACAGCCAACATCCACCTCCCGTGCGCGCTGTTCCTCGACCTGGCCTTCACTGAATAAGCAAGAGATGAACAAGCACACAGCGATCCCTGTGTCCATGGCGGGCATGCTCGTTACCCTGGGCATCGTGTTCGGGGATATCGGTACGAGCCCGTTGTATGTGTTCAAAGCCATCGTTCATGGGCACGGGATCGAGGAGCGGCTGATCTACGGAGCGATCAGTTGCATCATCTGGACGATCACGCTGCAGACCACCTTCAAGTACATTTATCTGACCTTGCAAGCGGACAACCGCGGTGAAGGCGGCGTGTTCTCCTTGTACGCGCTGGTGCGCCGCTACGGCAAGTGGGTGTACATACCGGCGATCATCGGGGCCACCACCTTGCTGGCTGACGGGATCATCCAACCACCGATCTCCATCAGCGCGGCGGTGGAAGGCCTGGGCGGAGTGCCGACGTTCGCAGGCATCATCGAGCCGGGTAATCGCCTCACGGTAACGGTGGTACTGGTGATCATCGCCCTGCTGTTCTTCTTCCAACGCTTCGGCACCAAGGTGGTGGGCTATGCGTTCGGCCCGATCATGATGATCTGGTTCAGCATGTTGTTCGTGCTGGGTGCGGTGCAGATCGCCGCGCATCCGGGGGTGTTGAAGTGCTTCAACCCGTGGTACGCGTATGAGTTGCTCGTATTGTACCCCGGTGGATTCTGGCTGTTGGGAGCGGTGTTCCTGTGTACCACGGGTGCCGAAGCGCTCTACAACGACATGGGGCATTGCGGGCTGAAGAACATCCGCTGGACCTGGAGCTTCGTGAAGGTGGCCCTCATCACCAACTACATGGGGCAGGGGGCATGGCTGCTGAGCGCCGCGGGGCCTGATCTCGGCGAGCGCAATCCGTTCTATGAGATCGTACCGCAGTGGTTCCTGCTGGCGAGCGTGGGCATCGCCACCTGTGCGGCGGTAGTGGCGTGCCAAGCGGTGATCAGCGGGTCGTTCACGTTGATCAACGAGGCCATCACGCTGAACTTCTGGCCCCGGGTGAAGGTGAAATTCCCTACCGAGATCCGTGGCCAGATCTACATACCCAGCGTGAACTGGATGCTCTTCCTGGGCTGCTTGGCCGTGATGATCTTCTTCAAGAAAAGCAGCGCCATGGAGGCCGTTTACGGTTTCTTCATCGTGGTGGCGATGCTGATGACCACCACCCTGATGTACGGCTACTTGCGCTACGTGAAGCGCTGGAAACTCGCGATCGTTTTTCTGGTCATGTTCGTATTCTTCAGTATGGAGATCGCGAATTTCATCGCCAACGCGGTGAAGATCATCAACCAGCCCTACCTGCTCTTCTTCGTATTCGCGCTGCTGGCGATCATGTTCATCTGGTACCGCGCACGGAAGGTCACCAACCGCTTCCTGGAATTCGTACCACTAACCAAGTACGCGCAGGCCCTGCGCGACCTGAGCGACGACAAGGAGGTACCGAAATATGCCACGCACTTGGTCTACCTCACCAAGGCGGACAGGGCCACGAACGTGGAAAAGCAGGTGATCGACAGCATCCTGGCCAAGAAGGTGAAGCGCGCGGACATCTACTGGTTCGTACACGTGAACTACACGGATGAGCCGTACACGATGGAATACCGTGTAAAGGAGCTGATCGACGACAAGGTGATACGGGTGGACTTCGACCTGGGCTTCCGGGTGCAGGCGCGCATCAACATGCTCTTCAAGCGCGTGCTGGAAGAGATGGAAAGCGACCACGAGCTGGAGTTCCGGAGCAAGTACGAGAGCATCAAGAAAGGGGATTTCCACACGGACATCTGCTACATCCTCACGGAGCGCATACTGAGCGTGGAGAATGAGTTCACCTTGCGTGATGACCTGCTGCTGGACGCGTACTTCGCATTGAAGCGTATGGCGCTGAGCGATCGCGAGGCGTTCGGTCTGGACCCGAACCTGACCGTGGTAGAGCAGGTGCCGCTGGTGATCCAGCAGAAGAGCGACCTGCCATTGAAGCGTGTAGGGAAAGGGGTGTGAACCCCACATCGCTCTCCGCGATGGCGAGTTTGAACGGCCCGGTCCCTATGGGTTGGATCCGCTGCGCGCTTCCTGCAGCACGGGCATCCACTTCACCACTGGATCGGTCTCCGGCCTGAGCGCGGCCACATCAAGCGCTGGCGGGTACATCGGTTGCGGGGCTCTTCCGTTGAAGCGTACGATGATATCGGTAGGCACATGTTCAGCCGGGATACCGCGCTTGCGCATATCGGCGAGCACGAAGCGGGCGAAGTCGATCACCATGCGCGGATCCCGCGGGAGCACTTCCAGTTGCAAGGTATTGAGGTAGGTATCCGCCCCGACCTTGCCCCGTTCGCCCTGGTCGTTGGTCGCTTGGAATTCCAGTTTTTCGACTTCACGCACCTGCGACTTCATCCGCCAACTGAAGCGCTGTCCCACGCTCGTCCAATCCACATTACCCGGCAAGAACAGCCAACGCAAGGGGAAGATCAGTTGGAAAACCAGGTATGAACCTGCCAACACGCGCACCGGTACCCATCGCCCCGGCGGTTCATGTGTCGGCACCTCAGCGCGTTTGCGTTTGCCTTCTGGCTTCAAGCGCCAGCCGATGCGGTCGAGGAAGGCCGCCACTTCCTCCGGTGGGAAGAACAACAACGTGGCGGGCAGCATCACGAACGGGAACACACCGATGTCATCGAAGAGGACGTGGTTGGTGATATTGAAGAACACGACACCGATCAGGGCCCACATCCGTGATGGCCGCCACAGCAGGAGGAAGCCGACCGACAGATCGAACAGGAGGCTTCCGTAAGTGAACAGGTACACCATGGCCTCCTGTTCCATGAAGCCCGCACCCGGATGCTTCAGCGCGAAATAGTGGAGCACCGTTCGCATGGGTTCCTGGTGCACCAACCAGTCGGAGGTGAGCTTGGCTATACCTCCGTAGAAGTAGACAATGAAGAACTGGGCACGCAGGAGCAGGATGGTCCAGCGGGGCACCCTCCTTTCCGCTGGCTCCTTGTTGGAGAAGAGCCGCGTTGCGCTCCAGACATTGTCAGCGGGCATGAATGCCAGCAGGATCGCCAGAAGGCAGAAGAGGTAAAGGTGGTTGTTGAAGAGCGCCTTCTCCAGCAGCAGGATGTAGAGGAAGCCGAAACCGAAGATCGCGGCGGCCAGTCGCGACCAGAGGCCGAGGCAGATCTCCGCCGCGCTCATCGTCAGCAGCAACAGCACCAGATGCATGGTCTCCTTGCTGAAGGGCTGCACCCAGCCGAAGCCCTCGTACTTGAAGAGCATTTTGGGAGCGAAGAGGCCGCTTTCGATGAGCCCGCTGCCCATGTAGTGTACGCACTGGTAGAGGATAGCGGCACCGAACACCACGCGAAAAAGCGCAAGCGGTCGCGGGTCGACGAGCTCGTGCAGGGAGTCCAGGTGTTTCTTCAGCATAGGAGGCACGTAACGTGACCCCGCAAATGTCGCGATCCGCAGCTACGCCATGCCACGCTCCTTCTTCACATGCTCCCAGGCCTCTTGTACCTTCTTGAACTTCTCAGCGGCGTCCTTCTGGAACTGCTCGCCGAGATGCGCCACCTTGTCCGGGTGATGTTTCACCACCATGCGGCGGTGGGCCTTCTTCACCTCCTCATCCGTGGCCTTCGCGTCCACTTCAAGCACAGCGTACGATGCGTTTGTTGAAACGCGCACGCCGAACATGGCATGCATGGAAGCGAGGTCCTTTTCGGAGATACCGAGGAAGAAGGCGATGTCTTGGATGATCTGTTTTTCCGCACGGTCCATCTCGCCGTCCGCGTGGGCCAGTCCGATCAGGTAGTGCAGCAGCTGGAGGCGTTCGGCATGGGCGAGGTGGGCACGCATCTGCTCGCACACTTGCCGCAGCGGGATGGTACGTTGAAGCATATCGCGCAGCAGGCGCAACAGTTCCGCAGCGTGCTGTGGACCGAACTGTCGGTTGAAGAAGGTGCGGGCATGGCCGAGTTCGCGCTGGGTGGCCTGGCCATCGGCCTTCATAACGGCGGCGGTAAGCACCACCAGACTGAGGGCCACATCGCCGGCCGTCGCTTGGTGGGGTTGCCCCTGTTGGGCGCCGCCGGTGGAACGTGGACCTTGCGCGCGAGTTGTTTGTTGTTGACCTTGGGAAGCCCCGTCAATGATGGTACCCAAGGCGAAACCGAGGACAGCGCCGAGCGGGCCGGTGAGCGCGAAGCCGAGGCTTCCGAAGATCCATTTTCCGTAGCCCATTCCCTACCAGCTACCCCCTGCCCCACCACCACCGAAGGAGCCTCCTCCGAAGCCCCCGAAACCGCCGCCGCCGCTACTTCCACCACCGCCGCTGAAACCGCCCCAACTGCCGCGGTGGCTCCGCGATGCCTGGTTCAACAACCACCATGCGCTCCAGAAATCGACATTGTTGGTATGGGAATACCGCTTCACCTTGTTGCGTTGGGCGAGCAAGATGAGGATGAAGAACACGGCCATCACCACCAGCGGCCAGATGCCCGGGCCACGGCGCTTGCTGCCCAAGCTTTGCTCATTGAATTCGCTGCGCGCCAAGGTCATCAGGGCATCCGTACCCTCATCCAGTCCTGCGAAGAATTCATGTTGCTTGAATCGCGGGATGATGCGCTCCTCGATGATGCGCTTGTTCATCAGGTCCGGGATCGGCCCCTCCAGGCCGTACCCGGTGGCGATGAAGATCTTCCGTTGGCCGGGCGTGCCAGTGGGTTTTACCAGCACGAGGATGCCATTGTCCTTTCCCTTCTGGCCAATGCCCCAGCTTTCACCCAGTTGGAACGCGAAATCCGATGGCTCCAGACCGCAAAGGGTATCCACCACGACAACGGCGATGCGGTTGCTGGTCTGCTGCGCGAAGAGCGTGAGTTTGTCGTCCAGCCGCTTCACCTCATGATCGCTGAGGAAGTCCGTGTACTGGAAAACGAGGTGGTCCTCATCCGAAGGTTTTGCTGGAAGGCATGGATCCACCTGCGCCACCGCGAAGAGCGGTACGCTGAGCAGAAGGAGGAGCAGGAAGCGCTTCATCGGCCGATGCTGACCTCGTCGCTCAGCTCATTGTGATCGTCCGTTACACGTGGGAAGTGGGCGCTCAGTTGTTCACCCAACCGCTCCACGCCCATGCAAAGCCCTTCCGTGTAGCGCTCGGCCCTGAACTGTTCGAGGATCACCCCGAGTGTCTCGTTCCAGAAACCCTTGGGCAGTTTTTCATGGATGCCGGCATCCCCGATCACTGCGGCGCGGCGATCGGCCACACTTACGAAGATGAGTACGCCGTTGCGGTCCTTCGTCCGGTTCATGCCGAGTTCCTCGAAGACGAAGGCAGCGTGGTCCATCACGTCCTCCGCGATGGTATCATCCAGATGGACACGGATCTCGCCGCTGGTGCGCATCTCCGCTCTGCGCACGGCTTCGCGTACACGTTCCAGATCACCTGGCGAGAGCAGTTCCTCGGCGGTGAGCGCGCTCACTTCGCGGAATTGAAATCGACCTCAGGTGCGTTCTCCGTTCCTTCGGCTGACGTGAAGTAGCCTTTCTCCGCGAAGCCGAAAAGACCCGCGAGCAAGTTGCCCGGGAACATCTTCACGCGGGTATTGAACTCGCGCACCGCACCGTTGAATTTGAGGCGCTCCACCGCTATCCGGTTCTCCATGCCTTCGTATTGGGTCATGAAGTCGCGGAAGGCCTGGGTGGTTTGCAGCGTAGGATACTGTTCAATAGTGGCCAGCATGCGGGAGAGCGCCCCGGTGAACTGGCTTTGTGCCTGTTCGAAGCGGGCGATGTTCTCCGGCGTGAGCGCATCCCCGCTCAAGGTGATGCTGGTGGCCTTTGAACGGGCCTCCACCACCTCACGCAAGGTCTTGTTCTCGAACTCGGCTGATCCTTTGATGGTGGCCACCAGGTTCTTGGTGGCATCGGCGCGCTGCTGATAGCGCGTTTCCACGTTGGCCCACTGTGCGGCAACACCTTCGTTCAGACCCACCATGGACCTTTGGAAGCCGATGGCCCAGAACGCGAAAAGGGCCACCAGGCCACCGAGAACGAGAAGAACGATGAGCGAACGTTTCATGGAATATCCCGGGGTGGGAAGGTTGGTTTGACGGCACAAAGATGCGCGGCACACCCGCATGTGCTCCGGACGTGGATGAACGGACGCCCGGGTTGACGGATCGCTTCAGTCCGGGCCGATGAGTGTGACGCACTTCTGCTGCGTGGTCAAGCGTTCAGCCTGGATCTCACGCGGAGTCCACCAGACCCGACAGACAGGTTCTGGCGGCCAGCAGTGATACAACCAATGGACCGTCTTCGGCGCTGCTCGATTCAGGCGGCCATCAGCCGAGCGCGCTCTTCAGACTCGCGCTTCAGGCCGACCAGCGCTTCCACCCAGACCTTGCCGGCCTCACGGGCGCGTTTCACGGCCTGCGGAAGTCCGGCGAAGTCGCCCACCCACAAGTTCACACGCGTACGGCCATCAGGCTCAGGCACCAGGTGAAGATCGACCGTGGTGTAGCTGGCAGGCTCATCGGGGAGATCGCTCCCCACCGTGTAGCTTGTGTAGCGCAAACGCTCATTCGGCACCAAGGCCATTACGGTGCCTTTGGCCACCATACGGCGTGACTTGGCTTCATCACGGCTGAACCACTGCAGGGGTTGTCCCTGCTTGAGGTCCAAGGAGATGTCCATGCTGGTATAGAGGCGGGTGATGTCCGGATCGGTCAGGGCTTTCCAGATGGTCTCCGGTGGCGCATCCACCAGCAGGGTGCGCAACACGTTGGTCTCGGGGTCCAGGGGCTTGATCATGTTGGGTGTGGCCGGTCAGGAACCGTGCCGACAGTAAGACGCTGACGCCTTGCCGGTACGCTGTCCATCCGTGTTAAAGGGACTTAACAGAACAAGCTACGGCCGAGTTGGTTCGACGAACGGCTCGGTGCGCTCTACCAGTCGAACTTGATGGCCACCATGATCTGGTGGTTGACGTAGATCGGCCTGGCAATGGAATACATGTAGGTGAGCCGGAGGTTGTTGAACAGGACACCGGCCCGCAAAACCGGTGAGCTCTCCGTGAGACCGAACGTAGAACCCACTACGGAGTAACCTGCCCCGAACCGCAGGCCCGCACCTTGTCCCGGCCGATTGTGCGACTCGGCCCCCACGGTAAGTTCGGCCAAGCCCGAGACACGCCCCATGAAATATGGAAAGAGGTTGATCTCCGGTGTGGCACCCAGGCTCAGGTTGAGTGCCCGGTTCCGTGGCAGGACCAGGTAGTTGTACTCATAGAAAACTGCCGGGAGCCAGGGCCAAACGAGCTCCCCATCATCGTAGGGCAGTACCAGCACGCTGTTGCTGAACCCTCCGAAATGGACATTGTGCTGGTCCATCACATCGTTCGCTGCATCCTCACCGGTGTAGGCGAAGGTGCCGCCCGGCTGTGCCCGCAACAGGGTGGCCCATACGGCCGCGAGGAGCAGCAGGCCCGCGCGTTCAGCGCTTCTGGCCATTGTACCAGGACTCGGAGCGCAGTGGCGTACCGTTCTCATCGTAGTATTTCCAGATGCCGACCGGAATGCTCTCGCGTTTCAAGTCGAAGCCGATGCCGGGGAGCAGCCACACGTGGCTACCGCGCACCTTGAGTTTGCTGCGCGCACGCATCTGGCCCTCCGCCTTCACAGGCCGTTGGCGTGGTACTCCTTGAATGCGCCATCATAGGCTCCCTTGTCAAAGAAAGCGTCCTCGCGCAGGTTGCCGTTGGCGTGCCAGATCTGCCAGCGGCCCACCTTGTCATTGTCGATGTACTCGCCCTCGCTCTCCTTCTGGCCGTCCTCGAAGAAGGTGGTCCAATGGCCGGTGCGTTTTTTCTTGCGACCGCGCACTTCGTACACGCCCTTCGAACGCGTCTTGCCGTTCTCGAAATACTCGGTAATGGCTCCACTCACCTTGGCCTTGTCGAAGATGGCCTCGGTGTGCAACGCGCCACTGGGGTACCACTCCTTCCAGAGCCCATCGCGCAGCCCTTTCACGTAGAGTCCTTCGCTCATGGGATTCCCGTTCTCATGCCACTCGCGGGTCATACCGTCCATGCGTTCGTCCTTCTCGTTCATCGCGCCGTTCAGGAAATTCCCGATGAAATAGGTGGTTTCGAAACGCTTCTGGCCATTGGCGTACCACTCGGTGCATGGACCATCCATGCGGCCGTTGGTGTAGCTTACTTGGCGCATCAACTGGCCGTTCTCCCACCACTCCTTCCATTCGCCCTCTTCCCGTCCGCGCATGGCATCCGCGGTTGATTCCCCAAAGGCCCCTTCGCGGGACTTGTTGCCATTGGCATAGAACTCCACGAACTGGCCGCTGGGCATACCGAACTTGTAGAGCGTCTTGCTCTTCATCTTGCCGTTGGGGTGGGTGGCCACCCAGATGCCTTCCTTCCGGCTGTTGTTGTAGTTCCCCGTCAAACTGTCCGTGCCGTTAGGGTGCATGCCGCGCCATGGGCCATCGATGTGCTTGTCGCTCTGGTAGGTCTCGCGGTAGGCCAGCTTGCCGTTGGGATGATT
>JANOPI010000343.1:0-4587 GCA_031421755.1 Flavobacteriales bacterium
ACGCCGCGCTGCCCGTGTTGGGATCGATGCCTTTCGATCCCTCACTTGTGCAGGCGATCAAATTGCCCTTGCTGGTGGTGCGGATCCACGAGATGGTGCCGCCGGGCCCAGCTTGCCACGCGGAGCCGCTTGTGCGGTGCTGTGTGTTGGCGTGCGGATCCGGCGAGCGTAAGAGCAGCGGAGAGCAGGGTATGGGTTCGTGACATGGTGCAGGGTAGGGCGTGTGCGTTGACAACGACCGTACCGACGCGGGGATCCACATCGGTCTTGGGCATTCAAGGTAGTCGTCGACGCGCTCGTTCAGGCCATCAACGAATGCCGCGCCTGCGGGCCGGTGTTGCACACCAGGTCGATCAGGCTCATGCGGGGAATGAAGCCGTGGCGGTCAGCGAAAACCTGGGTGTAGGGTGGTGCCGGGGTGACTTCCATAGGCAAAGGTCTCTTCGGTTGGAAGGTGTTCCGCAGATCGAGATGAAGAGTGGGTGGTGAACGGTGACTGGTCGAGAGTGACTGACGAAGATCCACAGGCGGCCCATTCACCTCTGGCCATTCACCACTCATCTCTACATACGACGTGCTGATGGTAAGTTCTGTTCGCAGCCCCAACCACTTCATCCCGAGCCCGATCGTGGCCAGTTGCAGGTCCACCAACCGTTCGTATGGCTTCATCACCACCGCTTCGATCTCGTCGATGTAATGGATGAACCACGGCGTTTGCCCGTATGCGCTGCGGATGGCGTGAACGTGCTGCGCGGGCCACGCCTCGGCATAGGAGAGCCGCACTTCGCGCATCGGCATCTTGCGGCCATGTCCATGTTCCACCGGAATGCACAGGTCCTGCTTCCCGTTCGGACCGATGATCGCCGTGCGCGTGCGATAGCTCTGCCGCTCGTAGTGCTCGCCGGTATCGATGATCACCTTCTGATGACGCGCGAGCAAGCGGTAGTGCTCCACACTACCAAAGTAGAAAGAGGAGAGGAGCGGTATCATATCATACGCAGCCGACCGCCCCAGAACCGTTCTTCCAGCCAGATCTTGAACAACGGATCGATCCATTCGGTCTGTTTGCCCACGAAGTCCAGCACCTCCTTGTTCTCTAGGGCAGAGGTCATGCGTTTCACGTGCGCGCTGGAGCCGAGGTTGAAGCGGCGGATCGTTTCCATGGTGGTGAAGCGTTCCACTCCGTTGAGCAACGCGCGCAGGTAGTTCAGTTGTGGCGTGGTCAGTTCGTCTACCAGGCGGTGGTAGAGCGCATCGTGCTGGTTCAGCAGGTCTTGCAATGCGGTCTCCACCGTGGCGCGTGTGCAGGTGCGCCCGCTCGTGCGCAGCCATGCGGCGTGGCCGAGCATCTGCACATGGTAGCTGTGGTCCTGCATCCGCATGGCCAAGTGGTCGCAGGTCTCTTCAGCGATGCTGATCTTCACGCTGGCGAACCGCCCTTTGATGAACGGCAACCAGTCGGCGCGCGTGATCTTGTCCAGGAACATCACGTCGCCGAAGCGGAAGAAGGGCATGCTCTGCTTGTTGAACAGGTCCATCATCATGTGCCGCTTGCTGCCGTAGATCACATGGCATACATGCTCGTGGTGCTGCCACGAGGCGCGGAGCATTTTTTGGAAGCCCATCGGGTCGGGCAGCATCGCGATGTTCTGGAACTCGTCGATGCACAGGACCAGTCGCACGCCCTTGGCCTTGGCCATGCGCTCCGGCAGGTCCAGCAGGTCCTGCAGGGTGCGGTTGCCCTCGGGCAGGTTCAGCTTCAGGCTGAATTCGCTCTGCGGGTCCACGCCGAAACCGATCTGGGGTACCACGCCCCTGATGAATTCCTTCACGTCCGCCATGCGCTGGTCCATGGTCTTGCCCAACGCCTTGATGGTCGCTTCGATCGTGCGCTCCAGGAAGTCCTGCTCGGTGCGCACATGGAACAGGTCTACGAAGGCGAAGCGGACATTCTTCTCACGCGCCATGTCCAAGGCCACCTGCCGGATGAGCGATGACTTGCCCCAGCGCCGTGGGCTGATGATCACGGTGTTCTGCCCCGAACGGAAGTTGGCCCGCAGGTGCTTGCGCGCCTTGTCGCGGTCAACGAAGCTGTCGCCCGATACGAGCGTGCCGATGAGGAAGGGGGAGCGTTCTTCGTCCATGCGGCCAATGTAACGTCTTTGTTTGTAACAAAATTGTTACAAACATCCTTGTCACCGATGCAGGCTATGCTGGACGGGGTTCTTGATCGTTGGTACGGTCTTGCGGTTGGTCCGGTGCCTCACATCCGCCACATGAAACCGAAGCCCACCCCAGCGCTCCACAGGTGGGCGCTTACAGGTGCGTCGATGATCCGCAGCACACCGTAACGGGCCTGTGGTTCCATGCGGAGTTCGATGTGGTCGTTCAGCCTGTAGCTCACGCCCGTGCTCACCGTGGGGAAGAGGCCTACGGTGTTGTAGTCGTAGCTGCTGTCGGACGTTTTACGCTCGCTTGAACCACCGGCATCCACCGTGACCATCGTACTCGTGCTCTTCAAGAGGTAGCTGGTGGTGAGGCCCACGGCGGAGATCCAACGAAACCGCCCCTTACCGCAATGGAACACCAGCCGCAGCGGCAGTTCTGCATAATGGAAGGAATAGCGTACGGCGCGTGGAACATCATTGGTCTCATAGATGAATCCGCGGTTCGGATCGATCATGTCACCGTAGGTCAGATCATGCATGTTGAACTGATAGCCCATCAGCGAATACCCCAGACCGCCTTCCACGGAGAACCGATCGGAAAGACCCAAGGCGCAGGAAAGACCGCCGCCATAAGCGAAGCGCGGTTCCTCAAAGCTGTTGCGGAAAGCGATGTGATCGTTCCAATGGGCATCGCCTTCGGTGGAGACCAGGTTTCTATAAGCGATACCAGGCGCAACGCTCATGCCGAGCCTCCACGTCGGGGTCTTTGTAGCGGCTTCCTGCGCGCAAAGCACGGTCGCCAATGAAGAGGCGATCGCCAGCCAGAGTGTCCGTGGCGTTTTCATTGCTTGGGAGGTAACGGTCGGTGGATGAAGGTATTACTTCCCGATACAGAACTTCCCGAAGATGCTGCCCAGCAGATCGTCCGGCGTGATGCGCCCGGTGATCTCACCCAAGTGATGTTGCGCGCGCCGCAGGTCGGTGGCCAGCAGTTCTCCACTCACGTTTTTCGTCAGCGCGATGCGTGCATCGTGCAGCGCTTGGCGCGCGTGGCCCAGGGCTTCCACGTGGCGAACGTTGGTGACAACGATGCCTCCGTCGCCTTCCCCGCTGATGCGGGACGAAGACGCCTGCAGGGCCTGCACGTGCTCAATGAACGCGTCCTTCAGTTCGCTCATGCCCGCGCCGGTCTTCGCGCTGATGTGCATCAACGCACCGTTCTGCGAGGCACCGGGCAGGTCCATCTTATTGAGCACGGGGATCAGTTGCGGCCCGCTGCCGATGCGCTCCCGCAGCATGGCCGCTTGCGTACGGAAAGCGCCTTCGCTCACAACGGAAGCATCGCCCAATAGCACGACGATGCTCGCCTCCGTCGCCTTCTTGTAGCTGCGCTCGATGCCCAGCTTTTCGATCGTGTCCTCGGTGCTGCGGATACCGGCCGTGTCAATGAAGCGGAACAGCACGCCATCGATGGTGATGGCCTCTTCCACCGTGTCCCGCGTGGTGCCGGGGATCTCGCTCACGATGGCGCGGTCTTCTTGCAGGAGCGCATTGAGCAAGGTGCTCTTTCCGCTATTCGGCGCACCGATGATGGCCACGGGCACGCCCTGTTTCACCGCGTTGCCATAACGGAAGCTGTTCATCAGTTCGCTGCACACGGTGATCAGCTCGTTGATGAGTGCGAGCAGGTCGTCGCGCTTGGCGAACTCCACGTCCTCTTCACTGAAGTCGAGCTCGAGTTCGATCAGCGCGCTGAAGTCGATGAGCTGTTGGCGCAAGAGTTCGATCTTCTCGCTGTAGCCGCCACGCAGTTGCTGCAAGGCCAGCTTGTGCGCCGCCGCGCTCTGGCTGCTGATCAGGTCCGCCACCGCTTCGGATTGCGACAGGTCGAGCTTGCGGTTCAGGAAGGCGCGCAAGGTGAACTCGCCTGGCTTTGCACTCCGGGCACCTTGGGCGATGAGCGCACTGAGCAGGCGTTGTTGCACATACGGTGAACCGTGTATGCCGATCTCCACGACATCTTCACCCGTGTAGGAGGCCGGGCCTTTGAACCAGGTGACCAAGCCCTCGTCGATGTCGCCTTCCTCATCGCGCAGCTTCGAGAAGTACGCGGTGCGCGCGGCGATGTTCCTCGACAGGTCAGAACAGCGGCGGGTGATCGCCAGTGCTTCCGGCCCGCTTAGGCGGATCACGGCGATCGCCCCGACACCGGGCGGTGTGCTCAGTGCGCAGATGGTGTCCGGTTCATACATGGTCTAAAGGAACTGTCACGCCGAGCAATGGCGAAGCGATACTGCGAAGGTCGCAATGCGAACGAGCAGTCGAGGCGCAAGATGGTTGTCACAAGGCGTCTTTGCGTTCCGCTTGTCGTTCAGGACGATCATGCCACGTCGCATTGCGGCACTTGGCGAAATTCGAA
>JANOPI010000344.1:0-1942 GCA_031421755.1 Flavobacteriales bacterium
CATGGTCCAGCGCCCGCTTTTGTACTCGCTGATCACCATCCACTTAAAGGCCGCATCATACCGCAGCGACACTCCCTTCTTGCTCTCTTTCTTGTACTTCATAGCCTACGCTTTTGCGTAAACCAGAATCAGGACGAGTCATTCTACTTAGCCACAGCCGCGCTGGGGGCCTTGCCTGAGGCGCTGCTTTCACAAGCGCTTTCGGTCACCCTTACCCCGAGTGACCACAACGGTTACCAACTCAGTTGCAACGCCGGGGCCGATGGTGCTATTGACCTCAGCGTAAGCGGCGGCACTCCGCCCTACACCTATGATTGGAGCACGGGTGCCACCACCCAGGATGTGAGCGGCCTGCGTGCGGGCTTCATCTCCGTGCGGGTAACGGATGCGGCCTCCAATGCCGAGCGGGTGGAACTCACCCTTACCGAGCCCGATAAACTCGAAGGCGTCTCCCCGCCCTACGTCTACACAGGCGGCTACAACATCAGTTGCCACAGCTGCTTCAACGGCAGCATCGCGGTCATCATCACCGGTGGTGTGCCCACGTATACCTATGCGTGGGTAGACGGCCCCACCACCGAGGACCGCACCCAACTGGACGCAGGCAACTACAGTGTTGATGTGACCGATGCCAACGGCTGCGTGTACCGCGGCCCGCAGCTCACCCTTACCCAGCCAGAGCGCGATGACTGGACCAAGAGTGGCAATGCGGGTACCACGCCGGGCACGCACTTCATCGGTACCACAGACAACAAGGATGTTGTCTTCAAGAGCAACGGCACCGAGTCCCTTCGGCTGAAGAGCAATGGCGACATCCGGATCGGTGGTTCGGTCACGAACTTCGGCTTGCTGTGGCGCGACGAGAACGGAATCCTGCGCGGTGGACCGCCTCCGGATCATCCGCCAATACCAACTCCACCGGGAGTTCCTTGTTGGGACCTCGATACGTTCTTCCCGTTATGGAGGGTGAACGGCAACACCTTTCATGAAGTATGTGCGGAAACACCGCCCTTGCTAGGCACCCTGGACGAAACGCCCGTGCGCATCATTACCAATGGCGAGAACCGCATCTTGATATCGCCTGAAGGAAGGGTAGGTATAGGCACGGATCCTGGATCAGGTGCCGTTAACGGATACAGGCTCTTCGTGGAGGATGGTATTGTGTGCCGGGATGTGTTGGTGAAGCATGGGGACTGGCCTGATTTCGTGTTCGCCACGAACTACCATTTGCGGTCGCTGGCAGAATTGCGCAGCTACTTGAAAGAGCATGCCCATTTGCCGGCCCTCCCATCAGCGGCCGAACTGGATACACAAGGCGGGATGGCCGTTGGCGACATCATTCGTGGCCTTGCACGCACGGCAGAAGAACAAGCCCTCTACATCCTGCAATTGGAGGAGAAATTGGAGCGGATGGAGCAGCGGTTGAGGGCCTTGGAAACGGCCAAACCCTAGCCGCGCCATGCTGCGGTCCGCATCCCTCTGGCTTACCTTGGTGCTCGTGAACGCGCTTTCGGCACAAACTCCCTGGCCTCCGCTCTGCCTGCAAGGCGTGGAGTGGACAGAGGACGAGCACCACACCACCAGCACCCAGCCGATCGTAGCGCCCTGCACGCCATCGGCCCCCATCACCATCATCGGCTCGGCCGATGCGGAATTCGTCTCCGGCACCGAAGTACACCTGCAGGACGGTTTCCATGCCGGTGACTTCAGCGGCGATGGACAGTTCCACGGCTACATCAACGATGCGTTGGGCGACTCCGCTGACCTGGTACTGATAGCGCCCGACCCCGGAACGCACATCGTTGACGATGTGGTGCATGTGGAGAAGTGGGAGAAGTTGGAGGTTGGGTTAAGGTTGCCGCAGGAGTATTTGGATGCGATACAACGGTTCAACGTCCACTACTATATGAACGGACAGGACGGATCTGTTACCCCGGACAGC
>JANOPI010000345.1:0-10611 GCA_031421755.1 Flavobacteriales bacterium
GAAGACATAGAAGGCCGCGCCGAGCAGCAAGAAACCGAGGCCGAATTTCACGACGGAGTTGGGCTCCTGTTTGCGTTTGTTGAGCCAGAGCCACAGCAGGCCGAGGGGGGCACTGAAGGCGATCACGAAGAGGGAATTCGCCGCGTTGTTCACCCCGTTGGGATCCACGTTCACCCCGAAGAGGTCGTGCGGCAGGTTGTTCAGCGCGAATAGGCTGAGCGATCCACCACTTTGCTCGAAGAAGGCCCAGAACAGGATGGAAAAGATGACGAAGACGAGCGCCGCGTGCAGCTTGCGTTGTATGCCATTCCCGTTCACCATGGACCAAACGAGGCACGCGATGGTGGCGATGAACACCCCGATCTGGAAGGAGTTCGGGATCAGGATGGGGTCCTCCAAGCTTTCCAGCACGAGCAGCAGCCCGTTCAACAGCACCAGCCCAGCAGTGATGAGCAGAGGAGTAGGAGCGCCAGGTGCGCCGTCCACATCGCGGAAGCTGCGCATTTCGAAGAGCAGGTACGCCAAGGCGACAGGCCCCACGATGTACATGAACAGGTCGGTGTAGCGCGTGTTGGTCACCATCAGAAGGATGAGCGGAATGGTGATGAGCGAACCGATGTAGGTGCCTAGCTCGAGCAGACGTTTGCGCGGCGCTGGCATGGAGGCGGGTAGCGGAGAGAGGCCGATGGGGCCGAGGGCTTTGCGGGTGAAGGCGAACCAGACCAAGCTGATCGACATGGCCACGCCGACGAGGGCAAAAGCCATCGACCAGGAATAGTTGATGCCCACGGTCACCATGATATAGCCGCCGAGCAATGCGCCGATGTTGATGCCGGCGTAGAACAGGCCGAAGCCCGCATCACGCCGACCGTCATTCTCGTGGTAGAGCATGCCCACCATGGTACTGATGTTGGGTTTGAAGAAACCCGTGCCGATGATGGAGAAGCAGATGCCGATGTAGAACAGGTCCACCGGGGAGAAGGCGATGATGAAGCCACCGAGGATCATCAGGCTGGCGCCCCAGAAGAGCGATTTCTGGAAGCCGAGGATCTTGTCAGCGAAAAGCCCACCGATGAAAGTGAACGCGTACACGAAGGCCTGGATCGCGCCATATTGCAGGTTCGCCGCCCGTTCCGCCGAGCCCAGCTGGGTTACCATGAACACGGTGAGCATACCGCGCATGCCGTAGAAGCAGAAGCGCTCCCACATCTCGGTGAAGAAGAGGCTCCAGAGCTGCCTGGGGTACTTGCCCTCGAAGTTGCGGATCTGTTCGAGTGTGGGTGCGTTCTCCATGTGGTGCGTTCTACTTCTTTTCGGGGATGATCCTGTTGAGCCAGCGCAACATCACGAACATGATGACGGTAGCGGCCATCAGCAGTGCGAAGTTCACCAGGAAGAAGTCCGATTTGTCCTCGTAGGTGTCCCACAAACTAGCGAGGATACCGCTGAGCTTGTTGCCGATGGAGGTGCTCAGGAACCAGCCGCCCATCATCAACGCCGTAAGCCTCGCAGGACTCACCTTGCTCACCAAAGACAAGCCCATCGGGCTAAGCATCAGTTCACCGACGGTCACCACGCCATAGCTGGCGATCAACCACCATGCGCTGGCCTTGATCTCGCCGTTCTGGCAAACGCTCACAGCCCACACCATCACCAGTGTGGACAGCGCTGAAACGAAGAGGCCCCACCCGATCTTGCTGGCGGTGCTCGGTTCCATGTTCCGCCTGCGCAAAAAGGCGAAGAAGGCGACCACAAGCGGAGTGAGAAGAACGACCCATAACGGGTTCACCGATTGGAAGAGCTCGGTGTTCAGGATATAGGCCGGCTCACCTTCAGGCGGCAACAGCTCGGCCTGCATGTTCTTGTAGTACACCGGCTTGCCGAGCACGAGCTGCTCTTTCCCGTCCACCTTGATCACCTTGAAATCATCATCATAGGCCACCACGGTGTCAATGGCGTTGATGGGCTTTTCCACCTGGTACAGCGTCTCGGCAATGGGCACCACGGCGGCGGGCAGTTCGCGGTCCGTGTAGTACTGGGCCCACGTGGTGAGGGCGGTGCCGTTCTGCTTGAACACCGCCCAGAAAATGATGCTGACGGCGAAGATGCTCAGCAGGCCGACGATGGGTTTCCGGTCCTCCTGTGCCGCGCGGAAGTAGAGGCTCACGAAGAACCCGATAACTGGTAGCGTGGCGAAAATGAAGGCGTCCGTACTGTCGCTGCCGAAGAGGTTGCCGGGCACCAGCCAACCCGCGATACCGGCAACGATGGCGGGCAACAGCACGATGGAGAAAATGCGTGCGAGGGACATATCTTCCTTCTGTACCGGCTTCATCACATCGGCGTGGCGGTAGTGCTTCAGCCCGAAATAGAAGACGGTGAGGCCGATGAACATGCCCACGCCCGCCGTGGCGAAGGCATAGCCCCAGCCGTACCGGTTGCGCATGTAGGCCGCGAAGACGTTGCAGATGCAGGCGCCCACGTTGATGCCCATGTAGAAGATGTTGTACCCGCTGTCCTTCTGTGTGCGGAACCGATCATCGTTGTACAGGTTGCCGAGCAAGGTGCTGATGTTCGGCTTGAAGAACCCGTTGCCCAGGATGATGAGCGCGAGGGAGCCGTAGAACGCCGCCATGCCCGGAAGCGCGAGACCCAGGTAGCCCAGGCCCATCAGCGTGCCGCCCAAGAAGATCGATCGCCGATAGCCGAGAACCCGGTCAGCGAGCAAGCCGCCGAGGAAGGGTGTCAAAAAGACGAGGGCGATGAATGTGCCGTAGATGTCCGCGGCATCCTTTCGTTCCATGGCCATACCGCCGGTGGACACGGGGTCCATCAGGTACAGTTGGAAAATTCCGATCATCAGGTAATACCCGAACCGTTCCCACATTTCGGTGAGGAACAGGAAGGGCAGCGCGGAAGGATGCTTGCTGTTCGCAGCCATCGTTCAGATCTATCGCAGGGCGATCACCGTATGCCGTGGAAGAGCTTGTTCACCAGTGGGCTCACCACCACGAGGAAGAGGCCGATACCCACGGTAACGTAGCCGATGTTGCTGTACACGTCGACATAGGTGGCGAGGCTCGCGGCCTTGTCCATCACGTCAGCTTCGCCTTCGCCGTGCTCGGCGCCGGTAAGTTTGGCGAGCATGCCAGCGGCGTAATTCGCCCCGGCGATGCTGAGGAACCAGGCGCCCATGGCGGTGGCGGTCATGTCTTTCGGAACCAGTTTGGTCACCATGCTCAGGCCGATGGGCGAGAGGAAGAGCTCTCCGGTGGTGTGGAGCATGTAGAGGAGCGCGAGGGTCCACAGCGGCACCATGTATTCTACGGCGAGCGGTGCGGCGATCAGGATCACGAGGTAGCCGAGGCCCAATTGGAAAATGCCGAGGCCGAACTTCATGGGGATGCTGAAGTCGCGGTCCATCTGCTTCAACTTCACCCACATCACAGAGAAGATGGAACCGAAGATCAGGATGTACGCCGGGTTGAAGAACTGCGTGGTGGCGGCGCCCATTTCCATGCCGAAGACGTGGCGGTCCACGTTGCGATCAGCGAAGAGGGTGAGGCTGCTGCCCGCTTGTTCGAAGCAGGCCCAGAACACCACGTTGAAGAGCATGAGGATGATGAAGCCGAACATCTTGTCGAGCTGCACCTTGCCGTCCTTCAGGCCACGGGCGATGAGGCTGTAGATCACGAACACGGCCACGCCAAGGAGGACATATCCCGCGATGGTGGTATTCCGCAAAAGGAAGTAGAGCACTGGGACCAGGGCCAAGCAACCAACGACCACAGCGGTGAACGGGCTGAGCGGGCCGTAAGCTGGTTTGTGCAAGGTGTCCGGATGTGGAGGAGCGCTCACATGGGCGTAGTGCTTGCTGCCCAGTTGGAATACGAGTACACCCAGCAGCATTCCGAAACCGGCGAGCGCGAAACCGGCCTGTGCCCCGTAGCGGTTGCCGACCTCCGCACACACGGTGGTGGCCAACAAAGCGCCCAGGTTGATGCCGATGTAGAAGATGGTGAATCCGCTGTCCTTACGGTTGTCACCGTCCGGGTAGAGTTTGCCCACCATCGTACTGATGTTCGGCTTGAAGAGGCCGTTCCCCACGATGATCACGGCCATGCCCCAGAAGAGCAACATTTCCGTACCCCCCACGATGATGAACTCGCCGATGGCCATGAGGACACCGCCGAGCAATACCGCCAATCGGGAACCGAGAATGCTGTCAGCGATGCGGCCGCCGATCACGGGCATCACATATACCAAGGCCGTGTAGGCCCCGTACACGGCGAAACCCTTGTTGTCGCCCATGGCGAGGGACTTCACCAAGTACAGCAGGAGCAGGGCGCGCATGCCGTAGTAGCAGAAGCGCTCCCACATTTCGGCCGCGAAGAGCCAGTACAGGCCCACGGGGTGGCCTTTCTCGGGTAGTGTGTTGGTCATGCGGTAAGTCGCTGAGGGCGAACGGCGGGGAAGGTAGCCGGAATGTTCAATGGTCAATTCTCAACCACCCGTGCTCCAGTCCCGGTCGGTGGACTTGAGCACGGGTGGTTGGTGATCGAGGACCGTATATTCCTAGAGGTTCTCCGTCACGAACTCCGTCATCCGCTCGAAGAGGTGGAGGCGGGTGTTGCCGCCATGGATCCCGTGGTTCTTGTCGGGGTAGGCGAGGAAGTCGAACTTCTTGTTGGCCTTCACGAGGGCGGTGAACATCTCAGCGCTGTTCTGGAAATGGACGTTGTCATCGGCCAGGCCATGCACGAGCATGAAGCTTCCGCGCATCTTGTCCACGTGGTTGATCGGGCTATTGTCATCGTATCCATTGGCGTGGTCTTTCGGCAGGCCCATGTAGCGCTCGGTGTAGATCGAGTCGTAGTAGCGCCAGTTGGTCACGGGTGCCACGGCGATAGCGGCCTTGAAGAAGCCGGCGCCTTTGGTGATGCAGAGCGAACTCATGTAGCCGCCGTAGCTCCAGCCTTGAATGCCGATGCGCGACTTGTCCACCCACGGCTGCTTGCCGAGCCATTTGGCCATTCCGATCTGGTCCTCGGTCTCGTACTTCCCGAGCTGTCCGTAGGTAATATGGCGGAAGTCATGCCCGCGACGTCCGGTTCCACGCGGATCGGCGCACACCACCACATAGCCTTTCTGCGCAAGCAGGCAATGCCACAGGAAGTCGCGGCCGCCCCAGGAGTCGGTCACTTCGTTGCTGTTCGGGCCGCTGTATTGGGTCATGAATACCGGGTATTGCTGGCGGCTGTCGAAGTTCTTCGGTTTGATGGTCCAGGCATTCACCTCCACGCCATTGTCGAGCGTGGCCTTGATGAATTCGAGTTTCGGGAGCTGGTACTCGGCGAGTTTGGTTTTCAACTTGGCGTTATCCTTCAAGGTCTTTACCAACTTGCCGTTGCCGTCATGCAAGGTGACAACAGGCACCTCGTTGGCCGAGCTGCGTGTGTTTATGAAGTATTTGAATCCGGAACTGAATTCCGCGTCATTGGATCCTCCCGGGGGAGAGAGTTCTTTCAACCCCTTTCCGTTCAGCGCGATGGCGTACACCTCTTGGTGCATCGCGTCTTTCGCGCTAGCGGTGTAGATCACGCGCTTGCCGACGTTGTCAATGCCCTTCACGCTGAGCACATCGAAGTTGCCCATGGTGATCGGTCGGGTGAAGGTGCTCCCGATCTTCGGCGGGGCCTGTGCGGGTTTCAAGGGGCACCAGTGGATCTGGTTCCAGCCGCTGGTTTCGTTGGTAAGCACGAAGCCGCTGCCGTCCTCGGTGAAAAAGAGATCGTCCGTCACCTCGATGTAGGTGGTGCTCGTTTCCTGGTACACCAGCGTTGCGGTAAGGCCGAGTTGTGGCGGGCGCTGGGGTCCCACGTTCACGGTATAGATCAGCTTTTCGTTCTGCAAGCGGTTCATGCGCATGAACCACACGGTGTTCTCGTCCTGTGTGAAGCCGAAGCGCGGCAAATAGATGTCCGATTCATCACCGCCCAATGGCAGGCGCGTCTCTTGGCGGGTACGCAGGTCATAGACATACAAAGAAACCTTGCTGTTCACCTCACCTGCTTTCGGGTATTTGTAGCGGTAGTCGGTGGGGTACAGCTCGTTCTTGTACATCACCACGTTGAACTCCTTCACCTGGCTCTCATCGGTGCGCAGGTAGAGGATCATGGTGCCGCTCTTGTTCCACTGGTAGCCTTGCACCAGGGCGAATTCCTCTTCGTACACCCAATCCGTGGCACCGTGGATCAACTGGTTCCACGCGCCATCGCGGGTGATGGCGGTCTCCTTCATCGTGGTCAGATCGACGGTATACAGGTTGTTGTCGCGCACGAAGGCCGCGCGCGTGCCGTCCGGGCTGAATGTGGCGAGCCGCTGTTTGCTCTTGGTGGTATCGGAGAGCGCTTTCAGGCTCTTTCCCTTCAGGTCATACACGAAGTGGTGCGCGTAATATCTGTAGCGGTAGAGCGGCTCCACGGCGGTTTACAGCATCAGGCGCAGCTCGTCGCTGCTCAGGGAATAGCCTTCCAGCGGAAGACCACCGATGTCTTTGGCGCTCAATAAGGTGCCGGTCTTGTTGCCGGTCTTGTAGTCGTAGATGTTGATCACCGGCGCGCCGTTCTCATCGTCTTGAGCCGTATAGCGCACGCCGTCCTTCATGCTGTTGAGGCCGCCCACGCGTTCCACCCCGAAAATCGGGCTGCCCCAGATGTCCTGGTTGGTGAGTTCCTTCTGTGCGAAAAGGGAGGTGGCACCGAGCAGGAGGCCCAGCGCGATCGATCGTTGGTTCATCATGGGGTCAGCGTACACAAGGGTGGGCCAAGATAGCCGGACGCTCTTGGCAAGTAGAATGCCGTTCGCGGAGGCGTGAACCGTTGGTCAATGAAGTGGCGATTGGCGAGTGCTGCTTGTCGGAGCCAGCACTCGCCACTCGGCACTCCCGACTCAGAACTCGCCACTCACGACTCAGCATTCCAAAAAATCCATGTCATCCCCGAAGGTCTCGCGCACGTAAAGCGTGGCCCACAGCGACAGCCCCAGGCACACGGCACCCACGATGAGCACCGCCCCGATATCGCCCACAGGTCCCCGAAGTGCCATGAAGGAGAGCGAGATCGGGATCACCGCGCCGCGCACGAAGTTGGGAGCGGTATTGGTGACGGTGCTGCGGAGATTGGTGCCGAACTGCTCGCTGGCCACGGTAACGAAGAGCGCCCAGAAGCCGGTACTGATCCCGAGCATCAGGCACATGAAGTAGAACCGGTCGATGCTCACGGGTCCTTGGAAAAGGAAGACCAGCACGCACAGCGCTTGGAAGGCGAGGTAGATCAGGATCACCTTCCGGCGGCTGCGCAACAACTGGCTGAGCAGACCGCTGAACAGATCGCCGATACTCAAGCCGATGTAGCTCCACATCACGCTTTCGGCCACCTTCACTTCACCCTGCACTCCGAGCGATGTACCGATCAAATGGCTCTTGTTGATGAGCACGCCGATGGTGAACCAGACCGGCAGACCGATCGCGATGGAAGCGAGGTACTTCAGCGTGCTGGCCTTGGTGCGGAAGAGCGCGCGGAGATCGCCCTTCACCACGTCGGTACGTTTTTGTGTGTGGGTGAAGAGGCCGCTCTCAAAGGCCCCGGCCCGCATGGCCAACAGTGCGATGCCCAAGGCTCCACCCACGATGTAGGCCATCTGCCAACCTTGCAGCGAGAGCCCGAGCGCCGAAGCGATCGCCGCGCCGCTGTTGCCCACAAGGCTCGCCGCCACCGCACCGAGCGCACCGAAGGTCACGATGATCATGGTGCCCCAGCCGCGTTGCGTGCGCTCCATGCTCTCCACCACCAGGGTGATGCCCGCGCCGAGTTCGCCCGCCAAACCGATGCCTGCGAGCACCCGGCAGAACGAGTATTGCGTGGTGTCCGTAACGAACGCATTGGCGATGTTGGCTGCGGAATACAACAGGATCGACCCGAAGAGCACCTGCACACGCCCGCGCTTGTCGCCGAGGATGCCCCAGAGCAGCCCGCCGAGCAGCATACCGCCCATTTGCCAGTTGAAGAGCGAGGTGTCGTATCGCGCGAGTTCTTCACCGGTCAGCCCAAGTGCCTCCAAGCTCTCCTTCTTCACCACGTTGAAGAGCACAAGGTCGTAGATGTCCACGAAGTAGCCGAGCGAGGCCACGATCACCAGGAAGAGCGTGCGGCGGTCGGTGAAAGCGTTCTTCATGTTCGTGGCGAAGGAACGCGAAAGACCGATCTTGGGCAACCGGTTGGCGACAAGGACCGCAGTGCCTTGGTCTTGCCGGGGATCGGCCGAACGTATCCACTAGTGTAGATCCACCCGCTTCAATGAAGCACGAACCGCGCTGGAGGTCTGCGTGCCGATCGAACCGTGTACAGCCCGCGTGGCCAAGAGGACACATCAAGCTCAGTGACCTGACCCGATGGCTGAATGATGATGCGCCCCAGCGCGTCCAACACGCTGATCTGTTCACTGCGGACAGTCGGTGGGTTGAAACGGATGTGTGTTGTGGCTGGGTTGGGGCAGATGCTGAAGCTTGAAGAAGTGCTGTTTTCCGCCACGCCCACCTCCGACGCGCACGGCCCGGCATAACTCTCGCCGATGAACTTGGCCGCGTAGTTCATCGAATCACCGTCGACCATCCGGGTTGAAACGAAGAGCGTGTCGTGGAGGAAGTCCATACCATGGATGCCCGAGTGGCCGGGCAGGCCGACGAAAGTGCCCGGGACACCGCACCACTGCGATCCGTCCCACGTGGCCAATCCCTTGGCTTCGATGCCACCGGCGAATGCGAAACCGCCGCCCACCCAGAGCAGGTCGTTGTGGACCACCATGACCGTCGCGTTGGTGAACGATGAATTATCGCCGATCGCGTTCTGGAGGCCGGAGCCCAAGGGCTGCCATCCCAAGCCGTCCCAGCGCATGATGCCTTGGCCCGGGTTGCCGCAGTCCAAGGTGATCTGCCCGCCCACGTAAATTTCGTCGTTGTACACAGCGATGCTTTGGGCACTGCATAGGCCACCCTGCACACCTCCGCCCAGAACGGTCCACACATTGTTCTCCAGCCGGTACACTCCACGATCACCATTTACTTGGCCCACGCCGATGGCGATCAAACGCCCCTCGAACTTGATGATGTCCTGCATGATCGTGTACGGGTCGGCGATCGGTTCGCCAACTGGTTCCCACGTGCCGCCAGCATAGCGCGCGATGCCGTTGGCCGGTTGTCCTTGCACCGAAGTGAGGTAGCCGACGGCATAGAGCGTGTCATCCAGTACGCGCATCCTCCGTACGAGGCCTTCCGTGAAGGCAGCGAAGGGAAGCCATTCGGTGCCGGTCCAATATGCTATGCAGGTGGTATCGTCAGAGAGATCGGTGTCCATCAGGTGATTACCCCCCCCTGCCAACAGGGTGTCCTGATACTCGAGCATCGTATAGATCACGGCGGGCAACTCGCTGAACGCCTCCCAAACACCGCTCGAATAGCGTATGACCGGGTTTGTTTCATACCAAGCATTTGAGGAGTCCAACGAGATGCTGCCACCGAATAATAGGCTCGCACCATCAGAGGAAGCGACCACCTGTTGAATGTTGTAGACCTTACCAGGGATCTGCGCCGCGACCCAATTTTGGGCGTGCGTGGGAACGAGTGCGGAGATGATACAACCGACCGCCAATACGGAACCGCAAAGGGAACTCATCGCGGTCTTTAGTTGGTAATGACAATATGCAAGGTCGATCCCTGATCCAATACGCAGACGTACTGTCCGGCTGGCAAAGGGGGAAGCACAAGTACCGCCTGTTCAGAGGCTGAGGTGAATGGCTTGCGCCAGACTGCCCTTCCAGCCCCATCGTTGACCTCGATAAGGTGCGCGCCGGGACCAGCATTCGCGATGGTCAGCAGTGATGGGCCGCTGAGATAGACCTGTGGACCCGGATCTGTGCTGATACCCGTCGGCGACCCGGTCACCACATCCTGCAAGCAGAAACGTGCGATGAACGCATCCCCTTGTGGTCCGAACTCTCCATCGAACCAAGGCTGGGTCACCGGGTCGTAGCTCAAGGGAAAGAACTGCTCAAGGTCCTCATTGTTGGGCGAGCGCGTACTGCCGATCACGTAGAGGTCATCAGTACCGAACGGAGCGAGGCAAACGACCCCTTCCCCGAACGGATCGCTCCCATTACCACCGAACAAAGTGCTCCAGAGCATATGATGTACGATACTGAACCGCATGATCCAACCGTCCATGGAACCGAGAAGCGAGCCTTCGGAATAGACCGGCGAAGCGGGAATGAATGGGAACGAGCCGCTTTTCGTGTAACCCGCGAGATAGATGTCCTGGTCCGGTCCGGTGATCACGGAAATGACATGGTCGTCCTCCCCCCCTCCGATGTAGCTGATCCATTCATCATTCCTGTCGGTTCCATTGAATTGGGCGACAAAACCATCAGCATTCCCCGCAGTACCGGCGTTACCTGTGATATCATACCAGCCGTCCCCTTGCTCTGTATCAAGGTCGGTGCTCTCGGTACTGCCAACCAAGTACATGTCGCCGCTGGTGGCGTCTATCGCCGCACAAT
>JANOPI010000346.1:0-9166 GCA_031421755.1 Flavobacteriales bacterium
CGACGATGGGGGTCATCGCTCCAGTTTCACTTTGCCTGTATAGGTCTCCGCGAGATGCAGGCTTTCACGCACATCCACCACCCATACGTACTCTCCGGCCGCGCACATTTCGCCACGGTTCTGGGGTCGGCCGGTCCATGGCTTGCTCGCGTCGTTCGTCTGGTACAACAACGTACCATTCGGAGAGTATACCATGAGCACGAATTTCACACCGAGCGTGCGCAGTGCTTCCGGCATGAATCCTTCTTGGAAACCATCGCCATCAGGGGAGAAATTCGCCGGTGCATCCAAGTTGTAATCCTTCTCGATGCGGACGTCCTTCATGATCTTGTCCTCGCAGCCGATACCGTTGGTAACCGTAAGTTCCACCTGATACACCCCTTTCTTCTTGAAGATATGATCAGGGTGTGGGATGCTGCTGGTCTGGCCATCGCCGAAATCCCAGTGGAATTTCTGGCCAGCCAAGCTGCGATTCTCGAAGTGAACGGACGGGAGGTGGCCATCATACTCCTGTTTCAGCACATTGAACGCCGCCATCGGCGCTTCATGGATCACGATAACATCACTGCTGGGCTTGTTCTGAATAGTACCCACACCAGCCGAACTCATCGACAACATTACTTGGTAACTGCCAGGCTTCGTGAAGGTGTGCTCCGGATTCGCCTGGTTGCTGAAGCTGCCATCACCGAAGTTCCAGAGGTAGATGCCGTCCTCAGGCATGTTGGTCACTTTGAAGTCGACCGATGTGCCCGGGCAGCCCTCGGCAACGCTGGCATGGAAAGTTGTGCCCCCTGCGTTGGTGGCCACCTGTGAGCTGGTCGACGTTTTAGCAGCTGTGGGTTCGGCTGCACCTTGGCTGGCCACTTCCTTCCCACCAAGCTTGCTGCTCTTGGCGTTTGTGCCAAGACCCGTTGCGGTGGTGGTGCCCGCGGACCGCTTTTCATTGCCGACTTGCATGGATGTGCCTTTGGCATCACCGGTAGCGGAGACGCGTTCGACCTCCGGCACTACACCGATCACCTTTTCTGTACCCACAGGTTCGCTGTTGGCCAATACGGCCGCAGACCTTTCTGAAGTTGTGATCGTGTTCCCGCTAACCGTGTTCTCAGCTGTTCCTGACCCGCTCTGTAGGGCATACCAAGTCCCTCCGCCAACAACCACTAAGCCCGCCACCAAGACAGACAATCCCACTCCGCTCACCCACCAGCCACGAGCGCCGCCGTTGAGCGACCGCTCCATCTGGGTCCAATCAGCACTATTGTAGGGTACCTCGAACTGGTTGAGGCTTTCCCTCAACGATCGCTCAAAGGCGTCCAGTCCGTTATTGCTCGTGCTCATATCTCAAGGGAGCTTATGCTCCTTTTTAAGCAGTTTCTTCAGATTGTGTTTCGCCTTGGCCAAGTTGCTCTTGGACGTGCCGATATTGATCCCCAGCAGTTCGGAGATCTCCTTGTGCGTCATCTCTTCGAAGACATACAGGTTGAACACCGTGCGGTAAGCAGGCGTCAACTTTTGCATGGCGTTGATCACGTCGGCGGGCTTCAGGTCCAACTCTTCCTCCTGCGACTCGTCCTCCAAGGTGTCCTCCTCGTCCTGGTCCCCAAAATCCTCGATGCTGCGCTCTTCGCCCAGCAGCAGGTAGGCGTTCTTCGCCCGGCGGAAGTAATCGATGGCCGTATTCACCATGATGCGCCGGATCCACCCCTCGAAGCTGCCCGCCCGGTTGAACTTGTCCATGGAGCGGAACACCTTGATGAAGCCATCCTGAAGGATGTCCTTGGCTTGATCGTGGTTCTTGGTGTAGCGCAGGCATACGGCCATCATTTTCCCATAGAAAAGCTCGTAGACGCGCTGCTGGCTCCGGCGTTCCCCGGCTATGCACCCATCGATGATGCCGGAAAACACCTGCTCCGCCGCCTCCATGCCCTGCCATGTAGCGCCAAGACGCAGTTGCTCTTTGAGGGTTGCCAATTCGGCCGTGGACATGTGCAGAAGTGGCGGGAAGTTAACGATCCTTCGCTTCGGCCCCGGAATTCTGTTGGCAACTACCCCCCGATCGTGGAAAAGCTGAACCCCTGATCCAATGCCCTGCCGAATAAATTCGCGGCCCTTGTCCGCCGAAATCTGCCTGACCGAACGATGGCAGCACGTCGGACCACAAAACAGACCGAACCGATGAAGATCACCGTGGTAGGAGCGGGCAACGTGGGCGCTACGTGCGCTGATGCCTGCGCGCGTTGGGAGCTGGCCAATGAGGTCGTGCTCCTGGACATCAAGGAGGGCACAGCCGAAGGCAAAGCACTGGACATCTGGCAGACCGCGCCGATCAGCCTTTTTGATAGCCGAGTTACAGGTAGTACGAACGATTACACCAAGACCGCGGGAAGCGATGTGGTGGTGATCACCAGTGGGTTGCCCCGCAAGCCCGGGATGAGCCGCGATGACCTCATCGCCACGAATGCGAACATCGTGAAGAGCGTGACCGAGCAAGTGGTGAAGCATAGCCCGGACTGCATCATCATCGTAGTGAGCAACCCGCTGGATGTGATGAGCTACTGTGCCTTCATCAACAGCAAATTCCCAGCCCACCGCGTGTTCGGCATGGCCGGTATCTTGGATACGGCCCGCTACCGGGCTTTCCTGGCAACCGAGCTGGGTGTATCGCCCAAGGACATCCAAGCTGTGCTGATGGGTGGCCATGGCGATACCATGGTGCCGCTGCCCCGTTACACCACCGTGGGCGGTATCCCCGTTACTGAACTTATCGCCGAGGACAAGCTGAACGCCATCGTGGACCGGACCAAGAAGGGGGGTGGCGAGATCGTGAACCTTTTGGGAACGTCCGCGTGGTACGCCCCTGGCACGGCTGCCGCACAAATGGTGGAAGCGATCGTGCGTGACCAGAAGCGCGTATTCCCCGTGTGTGCTTGGTTGAACGGCGAGTACGGCCTGAAAGGGGTCTATATGGGTGTTCCAGTGATCCTGGGCCGCAAAGGCATCGAGCGCATCATTGAGTTGAAGCTCAATAAAGAGGAGCAGGAAATGTGCAACGCCAGCGCGAAGGCTGTGAAAGAAGTCATGGATGTGCTGGACAAGATGAACAACGTTCCGGCCTGATCCCCTGATCGCATCCTTTTAAGAAGGCGCCTATCGCGGGCGCCTTCTTCCGTTCGCTCGCGAGCGCGTTGAACAAACTGGCCGGAGAACCTGGATCTGGTTTTGTCAAGTGCTCAGTGAGCCGATCAACCGCGATGCTTGGGGAGGTCGCAACTGTCTTTCATCCCGAGCCGATGTCGATTCCTGGCGATCAGGTCATAGCCCCAATTCCGCAGGAAGCGGGGAACAAGCCGCACCATCAACCCTGCGAACCGATGCCCTGGCAACTTCTTCAGCACCCGCCAGGCCGCATCCGAACGGAGGAATGCATGACCGTCTGCCACCAGCACCAAGGAGTCGGCCGTGTCCGGTATGCCATGAACTCGTCGCAAGGCGGTGCCTTCTTCGGACAGCAGTGGTGTGAACCGGAACCGTTTTTCCCTATCCTGCTTGAGGATCCACTTCACCCAACCGTTGCAATACGCACAATCGCCATCGAAGAGGATCACGTCAGCGCCCATCGATCAGCGTATCAGGACCAAGCGTTGTGTCCAACTGTTCGCCCCGTCCGTGATACGTACGACGTACACCGCGGGCGGTAGCAATTGCACGTCAAGGTCCGATCGCCTGTTGATGATCCGTGAACTTTTCAATGTCTGTCCGAGATCGTTCAACACATCCATCCGAAGGCCGTTCCTCAGCGGAATGTTCAACGTAAGGGTCACTGCGCCGACCGACGGGTTCGGTGCCAGACTGAAGGCTTCCGTATTCGCCAACAGGTGCGATCCACTCATGGCTGCGGCGATGTCGTTCCGCCAATAACTGATGCCGCCGCGGTAGTTGCCGATCACCGCATCCAAGTGGCCGTCCCCATCAAAGTCATGCAGCGCCACTGTGGTCAATTTCCCTTCTCGAACGTCCTGCCAAGTGCTGTCTACCACATTCCAGGCCCCCTCCACGTTCCCGTCGATATTGTCGAATTGGTGGATCCAGCCACTCTCGGTGCCGACCACCAGTCCGCGCTGGCCGTTCTCGTTCAGATACATGTGCGGAACACTGTAGCCCGTCACATTCCAGTATTCCGCCACGGTGAACGCACCGATCGAATCGTTCACCAGTTCCCAAAGCTGGTCAGGGGCCGGATCGAGCTGCTTGTAAAAATTGACGTTGCCGTTCCGTTCGCCGATCAGCAGGTCCAGGGCCCCATCACCATCCACGTCGAATAGCTGAGGAGTGGCGAACATGCCGACATCCAGTTGAATGGTATCCCCGTTCACCACGGCTGGTATGGTGGGCTCTTCCAGCGAGAATTGTGCGGCCGAGCCTACCGGATCGTTGCGGAAGTAGTGCAGCTTGCCTTGGAGGTCACCGATCAACATGTCCTTGTCCCCGTCGGCATCCAGATCGCCGAAGGCCGGGTACATCGCATTGCCGATCCCGCTCGTGCTCAGATCCATCCAATCGAGGTCCGTTATGGTGAACGCCGGCGCGTTGATCGTACCACTGTTACGCAACGCCGCGATCTTGCAGGGATAGACGCCTCCGTCGAGGTAGTAGCCGTAGTTGCTTACGAGCAGGTCCATCAGCCCATCACCGTCGAAGTCGAAAGGCACTGGGTACGCGCCTTCGCCAAGGTCCAGCATTTCAGATTGGAACAGATCCGGCTGCTGAAAGTCGAAGACGGGAGTCGCATCCGTGCCGGTGTTCTGGTAGTACCACACGCTACGCTCATTTTCCGCGAGCGACTCGCTGTTGGGTGAGACCAACAGGTCACGTCTCCCGTCGAAATCGACGTCTACATAGAACGGTGCGGGAAAGATCTCCAATTGAACAGGTTGGTCGTAGACCGGGAAAAGACTGTCTTGCGAAACCATATAGGCACTGTCCGCATCGCCTCCGTTGATGAGGCCCAGCAGGGTAGGGGAGAGCACGTCACCGATCAGCAGGTCCTTATCCCCATCGCCGTCCAGGTCGATCGGCAGATTGGTGCTGCCAACGTGTGCGCGGTTACCTTCTCCCGGTGGTGTATGCGACGAAGGATGTTTTCGGTGGAGCGCATCCGTGGTTTCCTGCACGTTGATCCCGAACTGGGGATTGGGCACGTTGTAAGAGCAGATGGAATTCAGGTAGACCGAATTGTTGTTCAGGTTCTCCGAGAAGAAGCCCCAGCAGCGGTTGAAGACTTCGAACACCAAACTGTCCGCCGTACCATACAGCTCCATGCTCAAGTTGTGGTGGTGCTCCATGTAATTGCCGAAAATGCTGAAGGTGATCACGTCCAGATCCCCATCTCCATCGATATCCTCGATGCCCGGGATGTCCACTTGGGTCACATATAGGTTCGCGTCCGTGGGGTAGTAGTTGGAGCGCACCAGCGTGTCCACCTCAACAAAGGAGAGCTGCCCATCCGAGCTGGTGTTCTTGTAGCAAGCGAAGCCCCCGAGCGAATAGCTGAAAATGTCCTCCTTCCCGTCCCCGTTGTAGTCGCGCAACAATGCCCACTCCCGTAGCTGACGGAACGGGTACACCGCATCGAATTCGCGGGTGTATGAGTAGCTGTTCTGCCCTTGTGCCGCATTGTTCATCAGCGTCACCACTTTGTTGCCTGAACGGTCGAAAAGGAACAGGTCCTTGTCTCCATCCCCGTCCAGGTCGATGTCCGAGATCTGGGGGTAGTTCAACCCACCGGCCCAGCCTTTGGGGAGCAGACTCCCCTCCTCAATAAGTGGAATGGTCTGGTCAGGGAACAGGGCGAACTGGGCACCGGCCAGGGTCGGGAACAAGGCGATGGATGCCAGTAAAAGAGCGGTCTTCATGTGGTTCTGAGGGTTCCGTGCCGGGCGTACTCCAAGTGTCGCGCACTCGTGGACCCCGCGAAAATACGGGCCTGTAGCGCCAACGACCCGATCCGCTCGAGCTCTCTTTTTCACCATCCGTGGTGCGCCACAACCTGGTCGAAGGCCGCGTAGGGCATCCTTCTATATTTGCCGCCCCGTTTACCGGACCTTCATTCCCGAAGGCCGGGACGTTCCAAGTAACCGATCCCTCTCGTCATGCAGAATCGTACCGCGCTGTGGGTTTTCACCATCCTACTGGCGATCGCGTGTTTGTGGCAGCTCTCCTTCTCCTTCTTTTCGGGAGGCCTGGAAAGCAAGGCCCTCAAGGAGTCCAACTTCCAAGCCGATTCGGTGATGGCCGCGGCTGGCAATGCCGCACTCGACCGTGACTCGGTCCAGCTCGAAATTGAGAACAGTTTCCTGCGTGAGCATGCCGACGATGTGGTCTATCCGGTGTTCGGGTACACCTACAAGGAATGCAAGGAGCGGGAGATCAACCAGGGTCTTGACCTGAAGGGCGGCATGGCCGTTACCCTGGAAGTGAGCATCCCGGAACTGGTGGTGAACCTGAGCGGAAACAGCCAGGATCCAGGGTTCCAGCAGGCCATCACCAATGCGCGTGATGAGCAGAAACGGCGCTCGGACGATTTCATCACCCTCTTTTATGAGCAATTCAAGAAGGTAGCCCCGCAGGCGAGCCTGTCCGCCATCTTCAGTTCCCAGAACAACGCGACCATGTTCGATCGGAACTTCAGCAATGACGAGGTGGTCGAAGCCCTTCGTGAGCAGGCCCGCATCGCGCTGAACAACACCGAGAAGATCCTCCGGACCCGTATCGACAAGTTTGGTGTAAGCCAGCCCACGATCCAGAAACAGGCCCTCAGCGGCCGCATCCAGATCGAACTTCCGGGGGTAAAGGACAAGGACCGCGTGCGCAAGGTGCTCCAGAGCACGGCCAATCTCGAGTTCTGGGAGACCTTCGATCGCCAAGAGGTATTCCCCAAGCTTGGTGAGGCCAACCAACGCCTGAGCGCGTTGCTATTCCCGGAATTGGCCGCCAAGGACAGTTCCCGCGTGGACAGCATGAAAACCGCTCAGGCTGAGTTGGATACCCTGCGCAAACAGATCACAGAAGATACGGCGCTCGACAGCCTGCGCAAGCAGCTCATGCTCGACTCGCTCACGGCTGCCGATTCTACCCGTGCGGCTGATGGGCAGTTGGACTCCCTCACCGCGCAGGCCGAGATGGAGAAGCGCTCGCCTTTGTTCGGCACCGGCCGTATCGAGCCCAACCAGGCCCAGAATCGAGGCGAACAGCACGTTGATATCCTGGGCTATTGCCGTGTGTTGGATACGGCCAAGGTGATGAGCCTCTTGCGCCGGGTGAATGTGTCTAGTCCTGACCCGAGCTTCGGCATGCGGCTGGCCTGGAGCTCGAAATCCGAAAAATTGTCCAACGGCAGCACTTCGGCGGATTTCCTCAGCCTCCGCGCGTTGAAGATCCCGCGCGATGGCAAACCCCGCATCGATGGGGGATTGATCACGGACGCACGCCAGGATTATGATCAGTTGAAAGGTGATCCCGTTGTGGGAATGGACATGAATGACGATGGGGCCCGCATCTGGAAACAGATGACGGAGGAGAACATCGGCAAGCAGATCGCCATCACCCTGGACGGTACCGTGGTGAGTTCGCCGAACATCATTGAGCCCATCCCTAATGGCAGCAGCCGCATCACACTCGGCAACGGCGACCGCAATTCACAACTCGAAGAGGCGATCGACCTGGCCAACGTACTGAAGGCCGGTGCCCTGCCAGCTCATTCGCAGATCATCGATGAGACGGTGGTGGGACCTACACTCGGCGAGGAGAACGTCCGCGACGGCCTGATCTCCTTCGTGGTGGCCATGCTGCTGGTCATGGTCTTCATGGTGATCTACTACAATGGCGGTGGTTGGGTGGCCAACGTGGCCCTGCTGGCCAACGTGTTCATCCTGATGGGCACGCTCGCCTCGTTGCAAGCCTCCCTTACCCTGCCGGGCATTGCCGGTATCGTTCTCACCGTGGGTATGGCCGTGGACGCGAACGTGCTCATCAACGAACGCATACGCGAAGAACTCCGCCATGGCAAAGCACTGAAAACCGCTATCGACCTCGGCTACAAACACGCTATGAGCGCCATCATCGACGCCAACGTGACCCACTTCGCCAGCGCCGTGATCCTTTACATTTTCGGAACGGGCCCCATCAAGAGCTTCGGTACTACGCTCGGTCTGGGTATCCTCACTTCGCTCTTCACCGCCATCTTCATCAGCCGCTTGATCATCACGCGCCGACTGGAAAAAGGGAAGACCCTCACCTTCTGGCACAGCTGGAACAGGGACATTTTCGCCAACGCCAAGTTCGACTTCATGAGTAAGCGGAAGATGTTCTACGCCATTTCCGGCGTGGTCATCCTGGCCGGTTTCGCCAGCATGTTCACCCGCGGCTTCAGCCAGGGCGTTGACTTCAGCGGCGGCCGCCAATACGTGGTGAAGTTCCAACAGCCGGTGAATGTGGATGATGTGAAGGTGGCCTTGTCCAAGGTCTATCCAGAAGCTCCAGCCGCCAAGACCTACGGCGGAAGCAGTCAAGTGATGATCACCACGAACTACCTCGTGCTCGAGAAGGATCAGACCACCGATTCGATCGTTGAGGCGAAACTCCACGAGGGCCTCGGCGATATCGGAGGGGGGTCCGAGATCATGGCTTCCCGCAAAGTGGATCCCACGATCAGCGATGATATCCGCTCTGGCGCTTTCTGGGCTGTGGGGATCACCCTGCTCTTCATGTTCACGTATATCGCGATCCGCTTCCGTACCTGGCAGTTCGGTGTTGGTGCGCTCTTGGCCCTGGTCCACGACGCCTTGATCGTGCTCGCCTTGTATTCCCTGCTCCACGGCATCCTCCCTTTCTCGCTGGAACTCGATGAACACTTCATCGCGGCGGTGCTTACCGTGATCGGATATTCGATCAACGATACCGTGGTCGTGTTCGACCGTATACGCGAATACCTCCAGGACCACAAGCGGGAACCGTGGGCCGCGGTCTTCAACAAGGCCATCAATTCCACCTTGGGCCGAACGATCAACACGGCTGTTACCGTGCTCTTGGTGCTGCTCGTGATCTTCCTGCTCGGCGGTGTGACCATCCAGGGCTTTGTCTTCGCCATGTTCGTGGGTATCGCCGTGGG
>JANOPI010000347.1:0-5190 GCA_031421755.1 Flavobacteriales bacterium
AAACGGCGATCATGGACGAGATGAAAGCCATGATCTCCGGTGAGGAGAACATCGGCAACGCCTTCCAGCGCTTCAACGAGCTCGGCGAAAAGTGGAAGACCATCGGCCCGGTACCCCAACAGAACTACCGCGACCTCCAACGCGATTACAGCCACCTGCGCGACGAGTTCTTCTACCACATCCGCATTTATAAGGAACTGCGCGATCACGACCTGAAGAAGAATACAGCCCTGAAGCAGGCGCTGATCGCCGACATGGTGGCTGTGCAGCATGTGGAAAGCGTGAAGGAGGCCGAAGCCCTGGTGAAGGATTACCAGGAGAAGTGGCACCAGATCGGCGCCGTGGTCAAGGAGGAATGGGAAACCATCCGCGATGGGTTCTGGAACGCCACCCGGGTGGTGTACGACCGGATCAACGAATACTACCGCGCCCGCCGCGCCGAACACGACGCCAACCTCGCGGCCAAACAGGCACTCGTAGAAAAAGTGAATGCCGTGGTGGCCGAACTTGACGGTAAAACCGCCAAGGACTGGAAAACCACCACTGAACAGATCCTCGAATTGCAGACCGCCTGGAAGAGTGTCGGTTTCGCTACCAAAAAGGACAACGAGCGCGTATGGAAGGAATTCCGCAACGCATGCAATGCCTTCTTCGACCGGAAGAATACCTTCTTCTCGGAGTTGAAGAGCCAGTTCAAAGGAGCCTACGACAAGAAACAAGCCTTGTTGCAGCAGGCCATCCAGCTAAAGGACAGCACCGACTGGCGCCAGACCGCTGACAAGCTGAAGGCCCTCCAGTCCCAATGGAAAGAGGCCGGAAGCGCAGGGCCGCGCGATGAGAACAAGCTTTGGAGCAAGTTCCGCGAAGCCTGCGACGGCTTCTTCCAGCACCGCAAGAACCACTTCGATGCCTTGGATGCTGAACAATCCATTCATGTCCAGGAGAAGGAACAGCTGCTCTCCGAACTCGAGACCTTCCAACACTTGCCTGATCGCGTTGCCACCATCGAGACTTTGAAGGCCTTCAGCACGCGGTGGATGAACAGCGGCCGGGTAAGCCCCCGCGTGTTCGATGCCATGAGCATTCGCTACCGTAACGCCATGGATAAGCAGTATGGCCTGCTCCGCCTGAACGGCGAAGAGAAGCGCCGCATGGCATTCGTGGGCCGCGTGGAGGAGATCAAGACCAGCGCTGATCCCAAATTCCAATTGGAGAAAGAGGGGCGCTTCGTCAAACGCAAGATCGAGGAGATCGAAACGGAGATGAAGCAGATGGAAAGCAACATGGGCATGTTCAACTTCAAGAGCGCCAGTGGCGAAGCCATGAAGAAGGACATGGAGAAGAAGATCGACCGTGCCCGGCAGGACGTGGAACGCTTGAAAACCCAGCATCGCCAGCTGATGCAGGAGATGCGTGGACCCGCAGCACCCAAGGCTGAAGCCGCTCCAACAGACGCCGCGCAAAACCCCGCCCCGCCCGAGCCGCCGACGCCCGCACCCGACCCCGCGTGACCAGTCCGGCCCATCTGGTCATCAGCTTGGAGATCCCCGTAGCCTGGGGTGAACAGGACCTTTTCGGCCACGTGAACAACATCGTGTACTTCCGCTATTTCGAGAGCGTGCGCATGCACTACTTGGATCGGATCGGCGTGCTTCGCTCCCATCAAGAGTTCGGCAAAGGCGTGATCCTGGCCAGCACTACCTGCGATTTCAAAAAGCCGGTCACTTGGCCGCAACGCCTCACCGTTCGCACCGGTACCGCACAGGTCGGCAACACGAGTTTCACCATGGATTACCTGATCACGGATGAACATGGTGAAGCCGTCGCCTCCGGTTCCAGTGTCCTGGTCATGTACGACTACAACACCGGCGGCAAGATCCGCGTGCCGGATGAAGTGCGCACCGCCATCGAACGACTTCAACACATACCCGCATGAAGCATGTGATCCTTCCGCTCTCGCTCATCCTGGTGTTAACCGCCTGCGGCGATCAAGGCCCCGCTCCGAAGGTGGCCCAACCTGAAGCCCACATCGAACCACCTGCTCCGGATGCGTTGGCCAACTACCGCGGACTGTTGGGCGAGTGGGTGGATCGTGGGTCGCCCAAGTTCACCTGCTTCGAACGGTGGACCGCTTCGGGAGATAGCGCGCTGAGCGGATTCGGCTATGTGATGGCCAAGAACGATACCGTGTTCATTGAAGACCTGCGCATCGAAGAGCGTGACGGCCGTGTGGTGTATTCCGCCCGTATCGAAAGCCAGAACAACGGCCAGTGGGTGCCCTTTTCCGCCGAGGGCGCAGGAGGCGATTCGCTCGTATTCGAGAACCCCGGTCATGACTTCCCGCAATGCATCACCTACGTGAAGGATAGTACAGGCGCCTGGCAGGTTGCCGTTACCGGGAATGAGAACGGCACCGACCGCACCGAGCGATTCCGGTACGTACGCATGTGATGGACCGTTACTTTCATCGCCTCTCCCGCTGACCACGAAAAAACCAAAACCTCTACAGCCATGGGCATGATGAAGGAGTTCAAGGAGTTCGCGATGAAGGGCAACCTGGTCGATATGGCCGTTGCCTTCGTCATGGGCGGCGCATTCGGAAAGGTTACCTCGTCATTCATTGATGGAATGGTGATGCCGGTGATCGGGCAACTGACAGGCGGGGTTGATTTCAGCGAAATGAAGACCGTACTGACCAAAGCCGCCCCAGCGGTGATGGACGCGGCTGGAAATGAAGTAACGCCCGCAGCCACAGAGGTCGCCGTGAAGTGGGGGGCTTTCATCAGCGTGGCGATCGAGTTCCTTGTTGTCGCCTTCGTCATGTTCATGGTGATCAAGGCCATCAACAAGATGAAGAAGGCTGAACCTGCCCCTGCTCCTGCTGGTCCTACCAATGAGGAGAAGCTCCTCACGGAGATCCGCGATGCGTTGAAGAAGTAAGCGAGTCACTCACATCGCTCCGCAAGAACCCCGGTGATCGCCGGGGTTCTTCTTTTCCTACCGGTCGAAGTGATGGGAGCCCGATACCGTATCGAAGCGGATCCCATCTCCGGCGAAGGCCTTTTCCAATTCGCCCGACGTGATCGCATCTGCCGGTGTTCCCAGCCACAGCCCTTCCCTGCGCAAGAGCAGGATGCGGTCGCAAAGGTCCATGGCCAGTTGAAGGTCATGCGTGCTGAAAAGCACCGCCTTCCCCTGATCCACGGCGATCCGGCGCAACATGCGGACAACGGCCGCACGATTCGGCAGGTCCAAGTAGGCGGTGGGTTCGTCCAACAGGATCAGCGGTGTCGCCTGCGCCAGCGCTCGTGCGATGAGCACCTTCTGGCATTCGCCGTCGCTGCATGTGCGCAATAACTTGTGCCGCAGATGGTCGGCTCCCACACTTCGGAGCGCAACATCTACCTGTTCTCGATCAGTAGCGTTCAAGGTTCCCCAACGTCCGGTCCACGGTTGGCGACCGAGCGACACCACTGTTTCCACATCCAACTGGCCCGTTGGCGGACGACCCGTGAGCACCATGCTCACCGATCGCGCACGTTCTGTGGCGCTCATGGTCGCTACGGAGCGCTCTCCGAACCGAACCGACCCGCCCAGTGGGGGGTGTAATCCGGCCAATGTCCGCAGCAAGGTGCTCTTGCCGATGCCGTTCGCACCGATCAGCGCCGTAAGTGTACCGGAACGCAGCTCGAAGGCGAGATCGGTGATCAGGGCCTGCGTCCCGTGGCCGATCGCCAGCTCTTCCACACGCAGCAAGGGAACTGCGCTCATGACCTTGCCCATTGTTTGCCGCTCAACAACACCCACAATACGACCGGCACGCCAAGCAAGCTGGTTACGGCGTTCAACGGCAGCGCGACATCCGTGCCCGAGGCACGCACCACCAGGTCGCAACCGATCGCCATCGCACAGCCCAGCAAAATGCTCGCTGGCATAAGCACGGTATGGTCGCTGGTGCGCACCAAGGCCCGCGCCACATGCGGTGTGGCCAGGCCCAGAAAGGCGATGGGGCCGCAGAACGCCGTGATCACACCCGCCAGCAGCCCGGTTATTCCGATGGCGAACCTGCGCGCGGACTTCACATCCGTACCCATGCTGGCAGCATACTCCTCGCCCATCAGCAAGGCGTTCAACCGCTTCACCAGAACGAAGGCGCCCGCGATGCCGACAAACACAGGAACCGCAAGCCACACCAAGCGGTCAGGCCCCACGGCGCTGAAGGTGCCCATGCCCCACAGTATGTGGCTCTTCACAGCTTGCGCCATGCCCACGGTCTGCAACACACTGATGATCGCTGAGCAGAGGTAGCCCACCATCAGTCCAACGATCAGCAAGGTGACGCTGTCGCCCACACGCCGGTCGGCCATTATGATGAGCACCAGCACACCGATCGCTCCCATGAAGGACGCTACGATGGCCAAAAGCTCGCGCGGGATCGGTAACCATGACCATAGCGGAGCCGCCAGCATCACCAACGCAACACCCAAACTGGCCCCGCTGCTGATGCCCAATACCCCAGGCCCCGCCAACGGATTGCGGAAGACCGTTTGCATGATGAGCCCACTGGCCGCCAAGCCCGCACCAGCGATGGCCGCCGTGAGCACCTGGGGAAGGCGCACCTGCCGAACGATCACCGACCGTGGATCGGTGGCGTCCGATGTGAACAGGGCGTTCCATACATCACCCAGGGAAAAAGGCACGCTCCCAAAGCACAAGCCGACCATGGCCAGCGCTACCGTGAGCGCCGCGAAGGCGATCGACCAAGTAAAATTGCCTCGTGTGTTCGGGAGACTGACCAAGGTGCGCAAACTTAACGGGGACTCCGCAGCAGGCGCTGCACAAGGAAACCTCGCGTGGAACGGACGAACGTTCGATCTCCGTGAGCGTTAATGCCCAGCGGTACAGATACAGAACTAGTAGGCTTCCTACTCCACCACCAAACGCTGGCGCTGGTGGTAGTTATTCCACCACCACGCGCTCATGGTAAACGCCCGTGGGATCCGTGCATTTGATCACAAACGTGCCCTTGCCATAGCGCGACAGGTCGATCTCCTCGGTCTCTTTGCCTTTGCCCAACGGGCGCTGGAAGAGCAGCTTGCCCAGGGCATCGTATACCGAGTACCAGCTTTCGGCTTGGAGCGGATCCTTGAATTCCAAGGTGAAGCGGCCGGTGTTGGGGTTGGGGCGGAT
>JANOPI010000348.1:0-8115 GCA_031421755.1 Flavobacteriales bacterium
CCCAAATTCATGGATCCCGCGATCCAAGAGATCCTGAAAGTGCTCGCCGACCAAGGCATGCAACCGGCCGGGCCGATGTTCTCCTATCATCACCGCCGCCCGAGCGACACCTTCGACTTCGAGATCGGATTCCCGGTATCGAAAGCGATTGAGCCTGAAGGACGCGTGATCAATAGCAAGCTGCCCTCCGTGAAGGTGGTGCGCAGCGTGTACAAAGGGCCTTATGAAGGATTGGCACAGGCGTGGCCCGCGTTGCAGAAGTGGGTGCGCGAGAACGGACACGGAGAGACAGGCCGTTTCTGGGAGAGCTACCTCAACAACCCCAATGAAGTGAAGAGCCCAGGCGAATACCGCACGGAACTGAACTGGATCGTGAGCGAGAACTGAGACGATGGCGAGGAAGACCGCATCGAAGACCTCCAGCGCGAACGACGTGAAGTCCGTGCTGGGCTGGCTGAAGGCCCACGGTAGCGCCAAGGTGCGCGACACGATCGGTCCGCGTTTCGGCATTATCGTGGACAACGCCTTCGGTGTTACGATGACCCAGTTGAAGCAGCTCGCCAAGATCACCGGCCGTGATCATGACCTTGCTGTGGCGTTGTGGAAGTCGGGATACTACGACGCGCGCATGCTGGCTTGCTTGGTGGATGAGCCCGAGAAAGTCACCGCCGAGCAGATGGACAGTTGGTGCGCCGACTTCGACAATTGGGCAACGTGCGATACCGCCTGCTTCGCGCTATTCGACAAGACGCCGCATGCTTTGGCCAAGGTGAAGCAATGGGCGAAGCGCAAGCCGGAGTTCGAGAAACGCGCGGCCTTCGCACTGCTTGCCAGCGTAGCATTGCACGACAAGAAAGCTCCGGATACGCCACTCATCGCGCTTCTTCCGCTGTGCGAGAAAGCGGCGAACGATGAGCGCAACTTCGTGAAGAAGGGTGTGAGCTGGGCGATACGCACCATCGGCACGCGCAGCAAGGTTTGCCACGAAGCCACCTTGGCTCGCGCTGGACAATTGGCCGCTTCATCCGATACCACCGAGCGTTGGGTGGGCAAGGATGTGCTGCGCGACATTACCCGGCCGCTCGTGATGAAGCGAATTGCACGCATCGAGGCCAAGCGATCGAAACGATAACTCCCTTCCTCCCCTGTTCAACTCCATTCCCCACAATTCCATGCCCACCCAGATCTTCGTCAACATGCACGTGAAGGACCTCGACAAGTCGAAGGTCTTTTTCGAGAAGCTCGGTTACAGCTTCAACCCCCAGTTCAGCGATGACAACGCCGCCTGCCTTGTGATCAGCGACACCATTTACGCCATGCTGCTCACCACTGAGAGCATCAACCGCTTCATGCCACTGGGCAAGACCGTTGCTGATGCGAACAAGACCACCGAGGTGCTGCTCGCGCTTTCCTGCGACAGTAAGGAAGCGGTGAATACGATCTATGACAAGGCCATCGCTTGCGGCGCCTCCGAATGCCGCCCCGCAGATGACCACGGCTTCATGTTCGCCCGCAGCTTCAACGACCTCGATGGGCACATCTGGGAAGTGTTCTGGTTCGATCCGAGCGCACTGCGATCCCAAGCGTGATGAAAGCCGCTACAAATACCAACGACTATCTGAAGGCCTTGCCCGAAGATCAACGTGCTGCTCTGGAGAAACTGCGGCGGCAGATCCTCTCGGCCGCTCCCGGCGCTGAAGAGCACTTCGGGTATGGCTTACCCGGCTTCAAACACAATGGCCATCCCATGCTGTACCTCGGCGCGGCGAAGAACCATGTCGCACTCTACGGCTCGGTGCCGGTCGGCTTCAAAGACCGGCTGAAGAACATCACGGTGAGCAAAGGAACTATCCAGTTCACCCCGGAGAAGCCGTTGCCCGCAGCATTGGTGAGGGACATCGTGAAGGCGAAAGTCGCGGAGATCGAACTGCGTTGGCCCGTGAAGGTGAAGAAGGTCGCCACTAAAAATACCGCCACGCAGAAATGAGCGATCGCGAAGTGCGCACCTCGCGGTCATTTCGCGCCCAGCGTGAACGGATGTTCGACGCGTGGACCGACCCCGACCAACTCATGCGCTGCTGGGGACCGAACGGGTTTACCAATACCTTTCATCGCTTCGAACTGAAGCCTGATGGCATTTGGGAGTTCACCATGCATGGCCCGCCGGGGGATTTCACCAACACGTGTGTCTTCAAACGCATCGAGGCGCCGGGTTACCTGGAATTCGACCACCTGAAGGAGATGCATTTCTACAAGGCCATGGTGACCTTCACCGAGGTATCCGAAGGAACACGCGTCGATTGGATCATGCGTTTCGATACGGCCGAAGAGCTCGCACCGATCAAGACCTTTATCGAGCGCGCGAATGAGGAGAACATGGACAAACTTCAAACCCACTGTACAGGCCGATCATGATCGGCCCCGACGAATGAAATTCGATCACATGAAAAAGATCAACCTCGCATACTGGATCATCACCGCGCTCTTCAGCGCCTTCATGATCCTCTCCAGTATCGGAGGACTTCTGCTTACCCAGGAGGCCGTGGACTACCTCCACATCAAGATGGGCTACCCGCTCTACTTCATCCAGATGATCTCCGTGGCCAAGATCCTGGGCGCGATCGCCATCTTGCTGCCCATTGTGCCGCCGCGTGTGAAGGAATGGGCCTACTTCGGGTTCTTCATCGATCTGGTCGCCGCGTTGATCTCTTTCTGGGCGATCCATGATCCGGTAACCGTTTGGGCACCTATGTTCCTGTTCATCGCCGTGCTGCTCGTTGCCTATCAGCTCCACCACAAGCGGCTTTCCCTGCGCACAACAACCAACACCTGACCTACCATGCTGCTCTACATCCTCATCGGCCTCGCCGTGATCATCATCGGGATCCTCATCGCCGCATCGATGAAACCCAGCACCGTTCACTACGAACGAAGCACGGTGATCAATTCCTCGCCAGAGACGATCCTGCCGCACATCGCTGACTTCCACAGGTGGATGACATGGAGCCCGTGGGACAAGTTGGACCCGAACATGAAGCGCGAATACACGGGTGCGGCGCAAGGTGAGGGCGCCAAATACGGCTGGAGCGGAAACGGCAAAGCCGGTGAAGGCACGATGGAGATACTCGCAGCTTCCAACGGTGGAGTGAAGATCGACCTGCGCTTCGTGAAGCCGTTCAAGAGCGATTGCATCACCCATTTCCATTTCACCCCCCAAGGAAATGCCACCACGGTGCGCTGGACGATGGACGGGCCGAACACGTTCATGGGCAAAGTCTTCAGCATGTTCATGAACATGGACAAAATGATCGGCAAGGACTTCGAGACCGGTCTTGCGGGCTTAAAGGCCATGGCGGAGAAATGAATGCACGGATCAGTCGATCCTGAACACCGATCATCAGGAGAACAGGTCCAACTGACCTGCCGGTGGGCGTTGGAAAAGATCCGACCGCAGCGACGGCACGGCACGCCCGGCAAAAACGCGGCGGTGGGTGACCTGGAACAGCTGCCGGATATTGCGGGCGAACTCACCCTCCCCTTTCATGCGGCGGCCGAAGACGGTATCATTCATAGCACCGCCATGCATGGCGCTCACCTGGGCGATAACCTTCGCGGCGCGATCGGGGAAATGTACGTGCAGCCAGTTGTCGAACACCGGTTTCACCGCGCCGTTCGTGCGCACGATGGTGTAGCCCGCTCCCACCGCGCCCGCATCTGCCGCGGCCTGCAGCAATACAGGGATCTCCGGTTCGTTCAACGCCGGTATGATCGGCGCGATCATCGCGAAGGTGGGTACGCCCGCCTTCGTCAACTCTTCTATCGTGCGCACACGGTTGGCGCCGGTGCTCGTCCGCGGCTCCATCACGCGCCGCAAGTCCTCGTTCAAGGTAGTGAGGCTGATCGCCACGCTCGCTATGCCCATCGATGCCATCTCGGACAATAGGTCCAGATCACGCAGGATCAATGCGTTCTTGGTGATCATCGCGACCGGCTGCCGGAATTCCAGGCAGACCTCGAGCATCCGGCGAGTGACCTCTTCCTTCCGCTCCACCGGCTGATAGCAGTCCGTGTTGCCCGAGAACATGATCGGTGCAGGGTTCCACTTCTTGTCCATCAGTGTGGCACGCAGAAGGTCCGGTGCGTTGCGTTTCACCAGCACCACACGCTCGAAGTCCAAGCCCGCACTATACCCCCAGTACTCGTGCGTTGGCCGCGCATAGCAGTACGCGCATCCGTGCTCGCAGCCTTGGTACGGGTTCATGCTCCAGTCGAAGCGCAGGTCGGGCGAATCCACCTTGTTCACGATGGACTTCGCGGTCTCCACCACGTACCGCGTGCGCTGTTCCCCTTCGTCCACTTCATCAATGCCTTCCCAATGCAGCACGCCGTAGCTGTGCTTCAGGAAGCGGTTGGCCACTTGCGTAGCTGCACCACGGCCCTTGATGGGTTTACCGTCGATCGGCATGGGGATAAGATATCCGCGAATGCGCGAGCAAGCTCGCCGAATGCGTACACGGATGGATGTGATGGACACCGATGAAGACAGATAGCGAGCCTAACTGCGTCCGCCGATCATACCGGGCGAACGCAGGAGTCTCGATCGTCAGGTGGAGAGTGACCGGTCACCTTTAGGCGTGTGCATCATGAACAGCTACAAACCACGAGACCATGAACATCCTGGCACGATGCGCACCACTACTGCTCATACCCTTGCTTTTGGCCTCACACAGGCTGCAAGCTGAAAGCTGTTGTCGCCTCTCCGTGCCTGAAGTGCGCTTCCAGGCCAACTCCACGGTCCCTGTGGAAGGCCACCTCGATCTCCGTTGTGTGAGCCGAAGAATGAATGCCGACAGCGTGCTTTCTGATATCGCGTTGCTGTTGCACGAAAACCCCACGGTCACCATGTGCCTGGTGGGCCATGCGGACAATGACGAGCGCGATGTGGAAACGCTCAGCCTTCAACGCGCACGACGCATGGCCTGTGAGTTGGTTTCCGTCTTTGGCATCGAGCGTGGACGATTGACGGCTGAAGGACAAGGAACCCGCCAGCCGAGGATCGAGGAGCGATGGCTGCGGCGGATGTCCAGGAATGAACGTGTTCACGGCCGACAAGCGAACCGGCGGGTCGAATTCCAGGTGATGAGCTTCGACTGGATCCAACCGCACCCAGGTGAGATCGCCGCTGTGCGCTTCCTCTCCGATCCCGCACCGCCATCGACCTCCGCTCATGCCTTCTGCGATGCCCCCTTGGCATGCGTGGATCTGCTTGAGGCCCCGGATACGATGACGGTAGTTGAAACGCAGCACACCACACTGATCGTGGTCGAAGAAATCGCGGTGGTGTCCGCGGATGACAGCACCGTTCAATTTGCAGCACTGGCCCCGATGATCGCGCCCAACCCGATCGTGAATGGTGAATTGACCGTTGTGTGGTTGCCACTGGCAACGCAGGCACTTTCTTTTCAGGTCATGAGCATGGTCGGGCGCACCATCATCGAGCTCGGGTCCGTTGACGTTGCCCAAGGTGAACGGCTCCGCATTGCGGTTCCTCCGGCCCTGCCGAGCGATGCGTATATCCTGCGGATCAATGCCAGAACCCGCCACTGGTCGCTCCGGTTCGTGAAGCCCTAGTTGCGGATCCGGAGGTAATTAGCCTACAAGGAAAAACGAGAAGGCCGGTGGAGCGATCCACCGGCCTTGCTCTTTGGAGGTCGCCGATCAGGCGCTCACGTTCATGCCATACTTGGCCATCCACGCGCGCACTTCACCGGCCTCCTTGATCTGGCTCTCGCGGATGGTGCCCCAGCTCACGTCATCGGCCTCGTCGATGGCCTTGATGGCGCGGTCAATGCGCTCCAAGCCTTGGGCCAGTTCAGCCGCGCGGGTCTTGTGTACCTCTTTCTCTTCGGGCGTGCCACCTTTGCCCAAGCTTGCACGCACACCGTCCAGTTCAGCCTTGAGGATCGCGCGAAGGCCGCGCATCTCCTCACCGGTCTTGGTGCGTTCCTCGGCGGGGGTCAGGATCGTCTTGCTCGCATCACCAGCACTCATATCCGTGGTTCGCGTGTCCATGTACCCAGCGCTATCCGAACCGTGACCAGCGGTGTTCGTGCCACTGCCTGCGCCGTTAGCACCACCTGCCGTGGCATCGTTGGCCGCACCTGCGCCTGCACCCGTAGCGGTGCTATCCATGGCGGATGCTTCCGTACCGCTGCCGCAACCGCTGCAGCCGGTCAAGGTCGATCCAAGTGTGAACAGGGCGACCGCACCAGCGATCAATGGGAAGAAAATGACGTTTGCGCGCATCAGCGTTGTGTTTGTGCCGGTGAAGGTAAATGGCCGACCAATGCCGCAGTGGAACGCACGACAGTAAGCCTTTCCGCCCGGTTGAAGGGGCGTATCGGCCGGACAGATCAGTCCCGCATCAACGGTACCGGTCTCAGCCCTGCTTCACCAATTGCACTTCACAGGCGATCCGTACCTCGTCACTCACAAGCATTCCTCCGGCTTCTAGCGTCGCGTTCCACACCAACCCCCACTGCTTGCGATCGAATTTGCCATTGATCGTCAAGCCCGCTTTGGTGTTGCCCCAAGGATCCTTCATCACGCCGCCGAACTCCACATCCAGCGATACCGGCCGGGAAAGACCATTGATGGTGAGGTCCCCGTGCAGCGTCCAACTGCCATCGTTGTCCACCTCTTCCACTTTCGTGCTGGTGAATACAATGTGCGGATGCTTGGCCGTATCGAAGAAATCAGGACCCTTCAGGTGCCCGTCGCGCTGTTCGTTCCCCGTGGTCACGCTCGCGGTCTCGGCACGAAAGTTCACGCGCGCCTTGCTAAGGTCATCGCCGGGCGTTTCGATGTCCGCATCGAACTTCTGGAAACTCCCCGTGACCGTGGTGATCATCAAGTGCTTCACCTTGAATTGGACCTCGCTGTGCGTCGGGTCGATCGTCCATTTGACGAGTCCGGTGCCCGCGGCGTTCGCGGCGGGTGCTGTGGCTGTGCTCATGTCGTTCGTTTTTGTTGGGCACAAAAGTCCACGCGTGCGGCACCCGGCCCAATGAACTGGTTCAATTGAACTGGTTCAACGCCTAACACTACCGGATGTGCCGTGCGCCGATGATCAAAGCCTCGGCACCCGCGATGTCCTGTGAAAACTACTTCTTCGCTGTGGCCGCTTTCTTCGCGGCAGGCTTGGCTTTGGCCGGCAAGGCAGCTGCGGCCCGTCTGGCGCTGGCGGCTGTGGTTGCTGCCAAGACCGTCTTTTTCGCTGTGTCCGCTTTGCGCTTGGCACGCGTGTTACTGGACTTCGCGGTTGTCTTTTTGTTGCTTGTTTTCCCCTTGCGCAGGGACGCTCTCTTCGTGGTCATGTATTCAAGGGATTTCGCGCAAAATAGGCGCGGGGTTCACATCGTTCGACGATCAAGCAACTCGCTTTATGCACGAGAGATCCGTCACTCAGAGATCCAGCCTCATCACCGTCCTATCCGCGTTGATCCGGCGCAGGGCAAGATTCGCGGTGACTTGCAAGATGACACCGGAGGTGTAACCGACAACGCCACTTAGCCAGATACCAGCGAGCGAGGAACCTACGGAAAAGAAAGGCTCCTTAACGGTTGGTACTTCGCGCCGTCTTGCCTTCTTTCGTGTCTGGTGCATCGGTATACCCGACCGATCCATCGCTTTTTCAACAACGGGCTCTTGACTCTACCGCCCGGGTCCAATGACCCCGGGTTCCTCAACCACATCAACCTCTCCAGATCATGGGCAAGAAAGCAGCGTTCAACATCCTCAGCAACTTTTTTTCGGGCGGCAAACAATCCGGTTCGGGCGGGCTCATCAAACTCCCCGGTGGTTACCACTACCACCGGGACGGCGAAAAAGCCGTTTCCGTCACCACAGATGGTTACGGCGTGAAGGACCACGACCTTTATTCCATCAACATCGTCGGCGGGCAGTACACGGTTTCCCGTAAAAGCGGCAACCATTTCCCCGATTTCCGTACCCAGATAGCGGCCCAGTTGAACGGCTGGCTGGCCAAGTAGTCGGCCGACTTCGACCAGTCGCGGGCCGGTACCTTTTTAAGGACCCCCCCGCGCCGGTTATTAT
>JANOPI010000349.1:0-2144 GCA_031421755.1 Flavobacteriales bacterium
GCGGCGCACGCGCTTCCGCCCAGTCCAAGTTGTCACCCCGGCCCTGAGCCGGGGTCGCCGAAAGGACAACCCTGATCATGTTCCCTTCGCTGCTTTGGTCTCCCCCGCTGCCTTCCCATCCACCTTGATGATGCTCTCCTCTCCCTTCTTGAACTCCTGCTTCGCGTTGGTGATGGTCACCTTGTTCAATTCGATCCGCACCGGGCCGTAGCGCATCTCCTTCTTCTTCGCTTCGGCGACAAGCGCAACGTCCTTCACGCTGCCGTCCGTGATGTAGAGCTTCGCACCCTCACGGCCTTCGAACGCCACCTTCATCTGTTCGATGTTAGACTGCTCTGCGATGATGCGCGCACTGCGCGAACCTTTCATCGCGATGCCTGAGCCCGGACGCCCTAAAACTCCGACCTTCTTCATCGTGGCGACGCCTCCTTCCACACTGACGGCATCATCGCCCGGATGCTGGAAGATCGTCTCGCGCATATTCACATTGGCGAAATGGAACTCGGCTTGATCCGAGCCACCTTCGAACCAGCACTTGGACATGGTGATCGAACACACCGACCCATCGAAAAGCGTCGCACCCGTTCCACGGAAGAAGACATCGCTGATCACGACGTTGCTCTTGTGGAAAGACACATCACCGCTGCGCTCCTGATCAACCTTGTAGCGCGTGAGCGAACGGAAGCTGACATGGTCCAGCTTTGTGGTCCCGGCCGCGTCGATCACATGCACGCCGTGCGAACTGCTGTCGGTGCTGAAGACCTTGATGTACGCTTCCTCCTGCCCTATCCAATCAAGCCGTGAGTAACTGATGATCTCCGCACCGTGTACGATATCCAGTTCCAATGGCGAGCTGGCCACGCAACGATAGCCCGCAGGCAACACCATCGTGTGATCAACTTTCCAAGTGCCGGGCTTGATCGTGATCGTCTTCGCCACGTCATCCACGGCAAGGAACGGGAAGTCCTGCGGGTTGGGCTTCATGCCTGCGAGCAACTCATCCTGCGCGGAAGCCACGGACATCTTGAACGGGAACACATCAACCTCCTTGCGCGTTGACGAACCGAGTACGTGGTAGATCACCTTGGTGGCGCTGTCCTCCTTCGCCAGGAACGCGACTTCCAACGGGTCACCTACGGAACCGATCCGCCTGCACGGGAGTATCGTAGAGGTCATCGGCACGACGCGGCGGCCATCACCGAGCAGCAAGCTGTCCACTTGCATCGGCAGGCTTTCCACGGGCACTAGCGCAAGCGTCAGCGTGTCACCGCGCAAGCCATTGTTGTAGGCATGGAATCCTTTCGGTGTATCAAGCAGCGCGCGGATGGACCGCTGGTTCGCGTAATAGATGGAGCGGTCCAATTCTTTGTAAGGGAACTCGCCGTAAAGCGTGGCGCTGGCGGTATCGAGCGGACCTTGTAGTGCGGTGAAGGCACTGTCCAACCAGGCCTTGTCGCTATAGTGTTCAAGGTTCCTCACATACGCGGCGAAGATCTCCGGGTCTTTAAAGAAGGAGGTGTGCAGTTCATCGCTTTCGCTGAACGGACCCGTGGCCTGATAAGCCCCGGCAAGTTCCTTGGTGAGGTACGCGCTGAAGCTTTCGTAGCTGATCGGCTCCAAACGCTGCGACACCGGATCGAAGTAGAATTTCACATCGCTCCAGTCCATGCTGTGGTGGCCGCCCACGAGGTCGAGCATCGCCAAGCGCTTGCCCGTGCGCTCCACATCGAACACTTCGCTGGCCATCAAGCGACCACGACGGAAACCGTCCATCAGCGCGATGGCCTGCTCGAACAGCTTTGTTTGCTCCGGGTCCTTGGCGATGTCGTCCGTGCCGAACGCATCGAGGTTGGCGGCTTGATACGCGCCGTAGGCATCGTTCACCTTGGCGCCACCATCAAGCCCTTGTGTGCGGTGCAGCCAGAACAGCCCGGGATCGAAGCGCACGATCGGACCCGGCACGCGGCCATTATTCTCCAAGAGTTCTGGCCCGAAGTGCTCTTCGTATGCGTACACGCCGAGGTCCTCATCGTTGAGCTTCACCTTGCAGAAGCCATAGCGCAGCGCAATGATGTCTTCGCCTTTCATCAGCTGGTGGAAGAACCAATCGCAGAGGTAATTCCGCGTGCCCGGATGCTGAAGAG
>JANOPI010000350.1:0-12461 GCA_031421755.1 Flavobacteriales bacterium
GGTTGTTTCCGCATCATCACCATCACATCCGCCAAGGGCTGGAAACCATCCTTCTGGTCTGCACCCAGCCACAGATAGAGCGATGCATCCGTAGCGAGGACCGCTTTCGTAGCAGCGATCCACTGTTCGCACCAAGCGATATAGCTGTCCACTTCCTGCACTTCGAAAGCCACCAGGTTGTAGGGCGGATCATGCACAGCCAGGGTGATGGCATGACCGGCGCACAACTCCTGCACCGCCCGTATGTCTGCGGCATCAATGCACCCAACGGAATGCTTCCCTTCAGGATCGCGCCAAACTTCGCCCGCCTTCAAGCGGCAGTGAGGCAGAAGTTGCGCTCGTAACTCCGGATCCGTATCGATCCGTGGAAGGGGATTGTTCTTCATCGGCGTGAAATTACGATCGAAGCATCTGAACTGGAACAGCGCCGCCTTGCCCACCTATCTTCTCTGTACGATGTGTCTCTGTGATCCTTGCAAGAAACACCACGGAAGAGAGCAGCATCGAGTGGCAGAGCACGCAGCACTAGATCGGAGCCGCCTTGTGAGGAGGAACGATAGCAACGCGTTAGGGATTGGACCGAAAAGCCCGGAGTGCGGTAATCCGCACGAGGACTTGAAGGGGAAAGCCCGACGGCGCTGCTCCCGAGCTGAGGCTCTGCGAAGCGAAGGGATGAGCGCCGGAACGCCCAACTTCTTCCTCCGCCATTTCACAGAGCCCGCCAACGCACTCGCCGCCGCGCAAGAACCACCTCCGTCCTTACTTTGTCATCACGCCACACTGACCACTTCGAAAGAACACCCGCATGAACGAGATCATCTGCCCGCACTGCAACAAAGCCTTCAAGATCGACGAGGCGGGTTACGCGGACATCCTGAAGCAGGTGCGCGACCACGAGTTCGACAAGGCGCTCCATGAACGACTGAAGCTGGCCGAGCAGGAGAAGAAGACAGCCATCGAACTTGCGGAGGCCAAGGTGTCGAACAAGTTGGAAAAGGAAGCGGCCAAGAAGGACGCCGAGATCGAGCAGCTCAAGGCTGATCTGAAGGCTGCGGATCTTGCCAAGCAGGTTGCACTGAAAGAAGCGCGTGGCTCCGTTGAGAAGCAGCGCGATGGGCTCGCGAACGAGCTTGAGCAGATGAAGCGGGCCAACCAAGCAGCTACCGAACTGTCTGGGGTTACGCAGAAGCTTGCCATTACCGAAGCGGTGCAGAAGGTGGAGAAGGAGTGCGATGAATTGAAGAGCGGGCTCAAGCTTGCGGAACTGGAGAAGCAGCGCGCCGAAGCGGCCCTGAAGGACAAGTACGAAACACAGATCAAGGATCGTGACGATGCCATCGAGCGTCTGAAAGACATGAAGGCGCGACTATCCACGAAGATGCTGGGTGAAACGTTGGAGCAGCATTGTGAGATCGAGTTCGCGCGGATCCGGGCTACCGCGTTCCCCAAGGCCTACTTCGAAAAGGACAATGACGCCAAGACGGGCAGCAAGGGCGACTTCATCTTCCGCGATGCGGATGAGGCCGGCACCGAGGTGGTCTCGATCATGTTCGAGATGAAGAACGAGAACGATACCACGGCGACCAAGAAGAAGAACGAGGACTTCCTGAAGGAACTGGACAAGGACCGCAATGAGAAGGGCTGCGAATACGCGGTGCTTGTAACGCTGCTCGAACCTGAGAACGACCTGTACAACGGCGGCATCGTGGACGTGAGCCACCGCTACCCGAAGATGTATGTCGTCCGGCCACAGTTCTTCATTCCGATCATCACGCTGCTCCGCAACGCCGCACAGAATTCACTGAAGTACAAGAGCGAGCTGGCGCTGGTGAAGGCGCAGAATCTCGACATCACGAACTTCGAAACCCAGCTCGGCGACTTCAAGACCACGTTCGGCAGGAATGTGCGATTGGCCTCGGAGGGTTTCGATGAAGCCGTGAAGCGTATTGACGAAGCCATCAAGGACTTGGAGAAGACGAAGGAAGCGCTGTACAAGACGGCAAACAATCTTCGGCTCGCGAACGACAAGGCGGAGGACCTTACGATCAAGCGACTGACTCGGGGTAATCCGACGATGGCTGCAAAATTTGAAGACCTCAAGAAGCCTGGGGCGGATGATTGAGCCCCACGATCGGTCCCGGCAAGCCAGGATCCCAACTATGGCGAATTCGCCACAATTGGAGCATGGGCCAAGTCGTCCAATCGCGTTCGCTCCTTATGTTGAGAACGCCACATTGACGGCAATTCCGTCGGGCACCGCGCATGAAGAACAGGACCATCACCGTGAAAGGCACCGAGGTAACGGTGACCACCCGCCACGAGCAGGATTACATCTCCCTCACCGACATGATCAAGGGCTTCGGTGATGAGACCGTGCTCTATGGCTGGCTCCGCAACAAGAACACCGTGGAGTTCCTCGGCATCTGGGAGCGGTTGAACAACCCCGATTTTAAACCCCTCGAATTCGAGAGGTTTATGCAACAGGCCGGGTTGAACCGGTTCTCGCTCTCACCGACGAAGTGGGTCGAAGCCACCGGTGCTATTGGTCTGTACTCCAAGGCTGGTCGCGGTGGCGGCACCTTCGCCCACAAGGACATCGCCTTCGAATTCGGTTCGTGGCTCAGCCCGGAGTTCAAGCTGTACCTGATCACAGAGTTCCAACGTCTGAAGGAAGCGGAGGCCGGCACGCAATCACTCGAGTGGAACCTCCAACGCACCCTCGCCAAGGTGAACTACCGCATCCACACCGATGCGATCAAGGAGCGCCTGTTGCCTCCGGTACTGAACAAGGAGCATATGACCCGCGTGTACAGCAGCGAGGCGGACCTGTTGAACATGGCGCTCTTCGGCCTGACGGCAGTAGAGTGGCGCAGCGCCAACGCGAAGTTGCCGGGTAACATGCGCGATCATGCCTCGCTGGAGCAACTGGTGGTGTTGTCCAATATGGAGAGCATCAACGCGCTGCTGATCCGGCAAGGGTTGGATGCACCGGAACGCTTGCGCCAACTGAACAGCGTTGCGCTCACGCAGATGAAGTCGCTGATGTCGGCGTCGGTAAAGAGAGTGCTGGGGCGCGCAGGGAAGAAACCGGGGGCGTGAACGCCATCCACTCCACTTCCGTACTTCTTCTGCCGACTTGCCAGCGGTATGCTTTGCCTGGGCTCCCGGATCGCCACAAGCGCAACCAGCATATTCAAAACCAGCTACATATTCGGACGGGCCACATCCACTGATCGGAACAAAAGCCAGTCACCCCAGAACCAGCTGAACATGAAAATCTACCACGTTTGCGCAACACTTTCGCTCAGCGTGATACTATGGTCCTTCACCCCACCAAGTACGCCCGTAGCGCCATCACCACGCACCGGCACCTATGGCGTTTGCGGCTGCGGGTCCACCATGGCGACCGGGCCGAACATTTCGCTCGCCCTGAACAACGACGGCACCTTCCGCTATGTGAACGGCACTGATCGCAATGATCAGGTTGATGTTGCTGGCAGCTGGAAGATCGAAAAGAACAAGGTGTCGCTGAAGACGGCTTCTGGTGAGATGTTCGCCACCTGGACAATGGACAAGAACACGAACTGCCTACGCACGCGCAAGGGCTTCCTGTTCACCCGGCTCTGCCATTTGGACGCGTGCAAATAGGGCCCTCCCCCCTGCTTCGCAGACCTCGGCGTGGTCCGCGCTTCAGTACACCACGCACTCCTTCCGACTCTTCGCCTTGCTGGCTTGACCAAGGCCCCCACCCTGCGCGCGCCTCCACTCGTATACCCTGTTCATGGAACCACGCGGAACGTCGGCCAAGCTCAGAGCCCGACCAACCGCTACCTTGCGTGAATGGATAGCCCGATCGCCCGCGCCATGGCATTGGACATGCCGGGCACGGCCGAGAAGAGCCAGTTCGGGCGGCAGAACTTCAGCGTGAAGAAGAAGACATACCTGAACCTGTGGACCGAGGAGGAGCAAGCAGAGATCAAATTGACTCCTGCCCAACAAGCTGACTACTGTGATTCGTATCCAGACGCGTTCCGTGCGGGGCAAAGGCTCGGCAAACACGGATGGACCGTGGTGGAACTGGCGCATATCAGCGAGCACCTGTTCCGCTACGTCATGGACCTGGCCTGGCGGAACGTGGCACCGAAGTGGTTGATACCGACGCGAGCTGCTCCGCCGAAGGGTTGAGCCCATACACTGGCACGCGTGCCTCACCCTTCACCAGCGATCACCGGAGCCGTTGGTGTGCGACCGCGTCAGCTTCCGAACAGTCGTGTGCGGCCACAACTGCTCGCAGCTCCTATGGCTCACCGCCTGATCGATCGCGGTGCTCCCACCGGATCTCCACCAGCTGGTTCTGATGTTCGGAGGTCTTGATCAGTAGTTGAGAAGAGCCTTTCACCCCGTGTACGATCATGCGTGCGGTGTTTGGTGGCACGCGCCCTTCGTTGTGCGCTACGAGCAGGATCCGGTTGCTGCCACGTTGCAGCGTGACCCGTACTTTTTTGTGTTTGTGGGTGAGGCCGTACTCTACTAGCATGGGCCTTTCGTTGAGCAGGATGGAAATGGTATCGCCATCCACTTCGGCATCGTCCCAGAGCTCCAGGGTAATGAGGGCGTTGCGCGCATGGAGCGTGGTGATGGTGTCCATTGCGCGGCTTTCGTACGCCACGGCGGGCGCTGGTACGGGCGGTCGCTCACGTCGCTTGAAGCCCAGGTGGTAGCGCATGACGACGCTGAGCTGATCATGCACGGACGTGGAATGGGTGGAGGATCCCGGCGTGGTGAGCACCGTGGTGATGGCGGGCGTACGGTCCAGGTGGACCATGTACCGTATGCTCATCTCCAGTCGGTGTGGGCCATCCTCCAGATGCATGGCGCCGATCTCCGGGGCCAGGTAGAACGCATCGTGCGGTGTGGAACGTGAATGTACCTCGAAGCCGTTCTCCACGCGATCATAGTAGGCGTTGCGGATGAAGCTGTTGCCGAAGGCGCAACCGATCCGCAACCATTTCTCCCGTGCGCGTGGCCACGGCGTCTGCCACCACGCGCGTGCCTCCGCGCGCAACATGAGATGGTAAAGACGAATGCTCGCCGTGCTGGAGTGGTAATAGCGGCCGTTGAGCGTACCAAGACCGCCGATCGCGACGCCCCACCGTTCATTCAACAACAATGAACCACCGAGCTCAAGTTGGCCGCTGAGCCAAGGCAGCTGATGGAAGGCCTCCCCACTGTCCACTTCCAGTTTCGACATGGCCAGGCCAATGCCGTACCCGCCGACCACGCGTGTCTCGATGCGCCGTGGCTCCTGCGCGATCACCGCTCCGGAAGCGATGAGGGCAAAAGCGACGACCAAGCGCGGCGAACTCATTTCTTCAAAGGAAGAGGATCGTGGGCAATGATGGGCCAACGCGACCGCAGCGGCATACTTTGCCCCCTGATCCACCAGCGCCAGTATGCCCCATCCCAACATCCGCACAGTGATCGCCCTTCCGTTCGCGGCGGTGATCATTGCGTCCTGCCACGGACAGGTTGGGGCACCCGCATCAGTAGAACCGGGTGTCACGACCTCTCGATACACTGCCATGTTTTCCGATACAGCGCAGATCGATGCATACGTAGTAGCGGCCTTTGAGGACAGCAAGGGGAACTTGTGGTTCGGGACCAACGGTCAAGGTGTGGCGCGTTACGACGGAACATCACTCAGATACTTCTCTGTCGCGGAAGGCCTCTTCGGCGATGTGGTAACGGGTATCGCCGAGGACCGCGATGGCAAGCTCTGGTTCGGAACACATTCGGGTGTCTCCAGCTACAACGGCGATACGTTCACCGGTTTCGGCAGCGCTGAAGGGCTTCGCGGTTCTGGCTGCAAAGTGCTGGTGGATCGGAAAGGAGCCCTTTGGGCCGGCACAAGTGATGGTGTGTTCCGTTTCGATGGAAAACTATTCAACATGTTCGACCTTCCCATCCCGGTTATCGATCCGATGAGCCACAAGATGGTGCGGGGCAAAGTGTGGGACCTGTTCGAGGACAGCAAAGGGAACCTCTGGTTCGGGCGCGATGGGTTCGGTGCGTGCAAGTACAATGGCTCCACCTTCACCCACTTCACGAAGAAGGACGGCCTGTGCAGCAACAACGTCGCCAGCATCGCTGAAGACCCGCAAGGCCACATCTGGTTCGGGTCCATCACCTCCGACTTTCCGCCGATCAATGAAGGTGGCGTGAGCCGGTTTGACGGGAGATCCTTCACCCGTTATCCCGAAGTGAAAGGCCTTACCGCGAACGACATCTACAACATCTATGCGGACCGGTCAGGCAACATCTGGATCGGAGCGATACGTGTTGGTGCGTACCGCTTTGATGGCAAGTCGTTCACGCTTTTTGACACCACCGACAGGCCTGACCTGACGAAGTACTTCGCGATCCAAGCGTTCATGGAGGACCGCCACGGCACACTGTGGTTCGGTTTCTCCGGCGGGCTGTTCCGCTTCAATGGAAGCTCGTTCGTGAATGTGATGCGGGGCGGCCCATGGACAAGCCCGTGAACAAAGCGCAACTCCTTCATCATCTGCAAGGCCTTCTTCAAGAGAAGGTGAACGCTGCGCAAATGGAGATCGCTTCCACACGCGGCTCCTTCACCAGCGACACCAAGAGCAGCGCTGGCGACAAGCACGAGGTTGGCCGTGCGATGGTGCAGCAAGAACTCGACAAGCTCGAAGAACAGCACGCCAAACTCATCACCCTTCAACAAGAATTGGCCCGCGTTCCCTTGGAGCGCATCTTCGATCGTGTCGCGTTCGGCAGCCTCGTCTCCACCGATCAAGGGGCCTACTTCGTGGCCATTGGCCTTGGCCGTATCGAATACCATGAAAATACTTGTTTCGCGGTATCGCTCGCTTCACCCATCGGCCAGGCACTGAAGGATAAGCGCGTAGGCGACAAAGTGGACTTCCAGGGGCGCATGCTCAGCGTAGAACATATCACCTGACGGAGGCTCTATAGGGGGCCCTTACCCGTGGCGGGCCCGCCAGTCAGCACTTGCATCGATCGCCCGACATTTGTACACCCCATGGAGCCCGGACCCATCATCAACAAAGTCGCTACCAGCGGCATCATCACCCTGGACATGGAAGACCTCTATCCGCCCGGTGAGCGCGTGGTCTTCGATCTGGAACCGCTGCTCTGGCAGGGGGTCGCCCTGAAAGAGGACGACCTGCGTGCCTTCTGCAAAACACATGACTGGTCGCGGTACGCGGGCAAGCTGGTCACCGTGCATTGCTCCGCCGACGCCATCATCCCCACGTGGGCGTACATGCTCGTGGCCACGCATCTGCAACCCCATGCTGCGTTCATCACGCAAGGGGATGCTGACCAGCTGGAGCGCGCCGTGTTCTCGCGATTCGTGCAGGGCCTGGAGACCGACAACTACCGTGGCGCACGCGTGGTGGTGAAAGGATGCAGCAAACTTCCCGTACCGCTGAACGCCTACGTGGAACTCAGCGCACGACTGTTGCCCGTGGTGAGAAGCCTGATGTTCGGCGAGCCCTGCAGTACCGTGCCGCTGTACAAGGCACCGAAGATCTAGCCTGAGTTCGCCCGGACCTGGTGCTACTTTGCGCTATGCGCTTCGCCACCGTCCTCTACCTCTTGTCCGTGCTCGGCCATCATTCCGCCGCCGCCCAGACCGACAGTACAACCCTTCCCCGCAGCGAGAACGGCTGGTACCTCAGCCCGCACGGTACGATCCGGATCCTGGTGCTCTTCGCGGAGATCGAATACGACCAGAACCCCACGAAAAATCCGGCGGACGACCGCTCCGAGCGATGGGCGAAAGGGCAATTGCCGAAGTGGAAGGACGACCTCTTCGACCCCTTCCCCAAGCCGGTACCAAATGCGATGATCACGCGCTATTACCACGACATCTCCCTCGGCAAGTACATCGTGCTCGGCGACTACATCGATCAACTCCTCACCCTGAAAGAGAGCGAATACCCGGAAGTGAAGAACGCGCACACCATCGGCGCTGCTGCGGTAAAAGAGGCGAACAAGCACGGTACACTGCGCACGAAGCACCAGCTCAGCATCGAGGACTTCGACCTGTGGCAGGACGGGGGGAAAGCCGGTTCGCCCAAAACGAACAGGCCGGACGACCCGCACCGCTACGACCATGTGATGGTGATCGCCCGCAACAGCGGGCTCACCCATGGGCAGGGCAGCACGGACCAGGGCAGCCCGGGCCGGTTGTTCGGCTACGATAGCGATACCCAGAGCCGCTTCGGAGGGATGAATGACCTGCCTTTCGAGATCCTCAAGCACGAGTACAATCACCTGCTGCTCGGCGGCAACAATTTCCACAGTGGTGGCGGCAACGCCGCACAGTTCGAGAGTTACACCCTCCACATGCAGGGAGGGTGGAGCATGATGGGAGCCGCCAGCAGCAGCTTGCTCACCTGCACGGGCTGGGACCGCGATCGCCTAGGCTGGAAAAAGGACGATGCCCCGTTCCGCATCAATGCCCATGTACCGTCCGGCGCGTATGCCGATGCCGACCTCGATCCCATCGCCGGCGACACCGGCATCTTCATCCTCAAGGACTTCGTTACGCACGGTGATGCCCTGCGTATCCGTATGCCCTTCCTGCCAGAAGGAGAACATCGCCAGTGGCTCTGGGTGGAGAACCACCAGACCTGGGCGAAGAACGGCTCGCCAACGGACCGCTTCCACTGGGAAAGCACGGGCAACGCCTGCCTCTCCAGCGCAGTGCCCGGGCTCTACATGACCATGCAGATCGAACGGGAGGTCAAGGTGGGCAAGGACATCTATGGAGGCTACGCGGATTACCTCCACCCGCTCGTCGCCTCAGGCCACTATGATGTGCAGCTGACCACGGACACCGTTGGGCCCAAATGCCCTTTCGGTGGTACTGGCCCGGCATACCGGTTGGAGGAGCGCTGGCGCAACCCGCTCACGGGCAACTGCGAACAGGAGCTTCCTGTGTACGACAAGGACAAGGATGGACGCATTGACCGAGGGCACCATTATGTGATGGGGGCCGGATACCAGCAAGACGGTAAGCTCCTGAACGATGCGTGCTTCTTCGGTGCCGCACGCCATGTGTGGACCGCCAATGGTGCCCGCCTGCTGAACATCGGGAGCAATCCCTCCACCGCGAACATGCTCACACTCGGCTGCACCAACAAGAAGGAACGCAACAACGGGAAGGCCCCTGACAACCGCGCCGTTTACCTGAATGGCATCCGCGTGGAACTGCTGGAACAACGGGCCAATGGCGATATCGCCGTGCGTGTGGCCACGGGCGACACCCGGATCACCTCCCATGTCCGCTGGTGCGCGGACAGCATCGTGCTGCCTCCGATCCGTGGCGCGGATGGCCGGTCGCTCACCATCACCCAAGGCGCGAGTGTCCTGATCGACCGGTCCCGCACGGCCACCCGCATCCCATTGCAAGAGACGGTCGATGGTTTCGGATACTTCGCCCCGCCCACACGATACACCGTGAGCACTGGTGCCACCATGCGCGTGGATGCCGGCGCTGAACTGCGCTTGCTCAACAAGAGCATCCTGCATGTGATGCCGGGTGCCGTGCTCGAGCTGGACCCAAAAGCCGCCTTGGACGTTGAGAACGGTTGCTCCATCATCGTTCACCGCGATGGCCAAGTGAAGGCGAAAAAGAAGGTCCTGAAAAAACTGCGCAAGAAGAAGAAGCTTGTAACCGCGTGATCATGTGCCCTTGAGGCCACGAGCACGTTCGCACATGCTTCAGTAAGCCCGCACGTTCTTCCCTTCTTTCCAGTTGATGAAGGCGCGGTTCACTACGCGATTGCCGCCCGGCGTGGGGTAGTTGCCGGTGAAGTACCAATCACCCGTATGCTGCGGGCAGGCCGAGCGAAGACCATCGATGCCCTGGTACACGATGCGCACCTCCGAACTGATGTCCGGCGGGGTGAGCAGTTCCGTGATCTTGGCACTGATCTGTTCGGCGGTGAACGGCGCATAGATGTCCTTCACCGGATTCTCCACCCAAGGTGATGGCCCGCCCGTGCCGTGTGGATCCCCCGGAACAGGGAGCGGCTTGCCGATGTTCGCCACGCAACGGTCGTACACGTCGTCGATGATGTTCTCCTGCTTCGTCTCCTTCAACAAAGCGATGGCCGCCTGGAACGCGACAAGGTCCCCCAGCTTGGCCATGTCGATCCCGTAACAATCCGGATACCGGATCTGCGGGGCACTGCTCACCACCACGATGCGCTTCGGCTCCAAACGGTCCAACATCTTCAGGATGCTCTGGCGCAGGGTGGTGCCGCGCACGATGCTGTCGTCGATAACCACCAGGTTGTCCAGCCCCGGGCGCACACTGCCGTAAGTGATGTCATACACGTGCGCCACCAGCTCATCGCGCGCATTGTCGGCGGTGATGAAGGTGCGCAACTTCGCGTCCTTGATCGCCACCTTCTCCAGCCGCGGACGTAGCGCCAGGATCTCGCGCAATTTGCCCGGTGCGGGGTTCGGTCCGAGTTCGGTGATCAGCCGCTCCTTCGTCCTGTTCAGTTCATCCTCAAGGCCCTTCAGCATGCCGTAACACGCCACTTCCGCCGTGTTGGGGATGAAGCTGAATACCGTGTTCTGCAGGTCGTGGTCCACCGAATCCATGATCGCCGGCACCACATTGCGCCCCAGGGCGATGCGCTCGCGGTACACGTCCCGATCACTACCTCGACTGAAGTAGATGCGTTCGAAGCTGCATGCGCGTTTCTCCACAGGCTCGCGAACCTGCTCCTCACTGAAGGTTCCGTTCCTGCGCACGATGAGCGCATGGCCCGGTCGCAATTCCTGCACCTGGTCGGTCTTCACGGCGAACGCCGTCTGGATCGCGGGGCGCTCGCTGGCCGCCACCACGAATTCCTCGTCCGCGTACCAGAAGCAGGGCCGGATGCCGGCGGGGTCGCGCAGCACGAACGCGTCCCCATGCCCGATGAGCCCGGCGAAGGCGTATCCTCCGTCAAAGTCCTGCGCGCTCATGCGCAGGATCTCCCGCACATCCAGCTCCTCGCCGATCTTCCTCGTGAGCGCCGGATCCATATCGCCCAATGGCGCGTGGATCTGCCGAAGGCGGTCGTTCTCCACGTCAAGGTAGTGCCCGATCTTCTCGAGCACCGTCATGGTGTCGCTTTTCTCCTTGGGGTGCTGCCCGATGTTCACGAGCAATGCGAACAGCTCGTCCACGTTGGTCATGTTGAAGTTCCCCGCCAATACCAGGTTGCGCGTGATCCAGTTGCTCAGCCTGCGGCGCGGGTGGCAATTTTCCAAACTGTCCCCGCCATAGGTCGCATACCGCAAATGGCCCAACAGCACTTCGCCCATGAACGGAGCTTCGGCCTTCAAGGCGTCGATATCCGTGGCCAGCCCCGGGTCCTTGTCGATCGCCGATTGGATGCCCTTGTGGATCCCACCGAAGATCTTCTGGATGGCCTGCTTGTCCGTGCTCCGCGCCCGGTCGATGTAATTTTGCCCCGGCTTCGGGTCCAGCTTTATCGCCGCCACACCCGCTCCATCCTGGCCGCGGTTGTGCTGCTTCTCCATCAGCAGGAACAGCTTGTTGATCCCGTGGTGGGCGCTGCCGTACTTCTGCTGGTAGTAATGGAGAGGCTTGCGCAAGCGGATGAAGGCCAATCCGCACTCGTGTTTGATGGCGTCGCTCATGGGGGGCGCGAAGGTAGCAAGGGGGTTCCGGCATGGTGGGCCGCTTGGACCAAGGCCACGGTGCACGCGCCTTGTGCAGGGGTCGGTGACTGGCGTTGCTTCCCGGTTCATCCCTTCCGATCACCGTTCCAGCGGTACTAGGCAACTCAAGGCACCCTCCACCGGTCTTATCTTGCGTTCACTCTCCACAGCCACCCGTGCGCCCGTTCGCCGTCATAACCTTCCTAGGCCTTTCCTTGGCCTCCTTGGCTGCGGACCGTCCCGTGGCCACCTTCACGGAGAACAAAGGGCAATGGCCGGAGAACGTGCTCTACCGGACGCGCTTCCCCGGTGGTGAACTCTTCATCGAGAAGAACTGCTTCACCTACGTGCTACACGAAGGAGGGCCAATGGCGAACCATGGGGGTGAACATGCGCATGCCTTGGAACCTTTGAGGGCACATGTGTACCGCGTCACATTCGAGGGCGCGCAACACGTTTCCGGCACAGGGGAAAAACCACAAAACCACTACGAGAACTATTTCCTCGGGTCCGATGCGTCGAAATGGGGAAGTCATTGCGCCGTCTTTGGCGAAGTGACCTTGCACGGTATCTATCCCGGCATCGACCTGCATCTGGATGGAAGCAAGGGCTTGAAATATGAGTTCATCGTAGCTGCCGGCGTGGACCCTTCGGCGATCCGTATGAGGTACGACGGGCAGGACCGGCTCTCCTTGGACAAAGGCCGCTTGTTGGTGAGCACC
>JANOPI010000351.1:0-5557 GCA_031421755.1 Flavobacteriales bacterium
CGTGGCGATCTTGGCGTCGTTCTGCTTCTCCAAGCCTTGGCACACGCCCTTCTGGAACATGGCATAATCGCGGTCCTTGGTACCGTTGGCCATCGCATCATCATACCACGTGATCGCCGAGGGTTCGTCCTTGGAAACGAAGTAGCAATCGCCGATCCGGAGCATCGCATCAGCCTTGTGCGTTTTATCGATACCGGGCGCACCCACAAAACGTCGGAGGGACGTGGCTGCCTCATCATACTGCTTCTGTTTGAAGTAGGAATATCCTTGGCTGTAGCTGGCTTCCTCGTACAAGCTGGTCTCGTACGCACCGCTGCTGTTGCGCACATCGTCGTACTTCTTCAGCGCGGCATCGTAGTCGTTCAAGGCGAAATAGCTCTCGCCCTGCCAGAAGTGGGCTTTGGCGTTCGTGGCCTTGTCCACCGGGAACTTGAGCGTGCGTTCGAAGGACTTCACGGCGTCCGCGTACTTGTGGCCTTCGTACAATTCAACGCCACGGTTGAACGCGAGCTCCTGGTAGACCTCCTGCAAGCGGATGTCCTTCTCTTTGATCGCATCGAGCGCTTCGAGGGCGGCCTCGTAGTTCTTGGTCTTCAGGAAGACGTTCAGCAGGAACTGCTGCGCTTCGTCGTGGCGCGGTGAACCGGGATAGGTTTTCAAGTAATCGCGCAGCGCGATGATGGCTTCGTTGTACGGATCGAAGCTCAGCTCGTAAGCGAGCTTGGCGTAGTTGAAGAGCGCGTCCTCAGTGACCTTCGGATCCTTGTTGATGTCGTAAGCACGCTTGAACGCGTTGCGCGCGTAGTTCTTCTCATTCAGCAGGAGGTAGCAGTCCGCCATGTGGTAGGCGGCCAATTGCGCGAGGCTGTCCTCCACGGGTTTGTTGCCTGGGCTGGCCACCATATTCAACTGGTCGAGCGCTTTTTTGTACTCGCCGTTCTTGTAGAACACATAACCGGCGATGTAGCGGTCGCCGCGCTCCACACCGCCGCGCTGGATGCTCTTCTCCAGATAAGGCTGTGCCTCCTTGAACTGGCCCGTGCGGTAGTAGGCCTCTCCGGCCAAGCGATTGATGTCGCCACGCGCCTTCACCGCTTCACCTTCGGCGAGAAGCGGCTTCGTGTATTCGAGCAGCGCATTGTAGTCACCTTGGAGGAACTTGATCTGCGCGATGTAGTAGGGCACCACTTTTCCGAATGCCTCGTCGTTCTGCAGCTTCTCGAATCCTGCGAGCGCTGTGACGTAATTCTTCTTCGTGTAATTGATGTGCGCGGCATAGTAGGTGGCGGAGGGCGCATACACACTTGTTCCGTCCTTCACCTTGGCGAACTCCACCAGTGCCGGGTCCATGTGGTCCTCTTGGAAGTGCGCGTAGCCCCGCTTGAAACTGAACTCGTCCTTGTCAGCCTGCGACAGGTCGAAGTCGTTCACCTTGGCGGCGTAGGCCAAGGCTTCGGGCCATCGCTTCTGGTTGAAGAAGTGGCGGAAAAGTTCAAGGTTGATCGCGGCTACGCGGAAACTTTCCGGATGGGCGTCGATAAAACCGAGCAACCGGTGGCTGGCATCATCATGGAAGAGGCGCACGGCGCAGATGGCGCTGTAGAACTCGGCCTCGGCGCGCGTGTGATCGTGCGGATCACGGATGCGGTCGCGCACGCGGTCCATCTCGTACTGGGCAGCGCCGTACTTGGCCATGTCGAACAACTCGTGGGCATGAACGAAGTCAGCTTGGGCCTGTTCGAAATGCGCGGGCTGTTGGGCGTTGGCGGCCCATACGCCGAATACCATCCATAGCGCGGATAGGATGCGCATGGGCGCAGCTTGAGAAAGGTGGATCATCACGGGATCAAAGTTGCCGGGGCGTGTAGCGGGGGCCGGTGTATCGGGGCCGCACTTATCCACGCGGAGGTGTTGGTGCGGGAACCATCATCGTGCCATGTATAACGCCGTACTGCCCTCCTGAATTTCTTCCTTTGGGCCGAATCGACCAACAGGCCATACCCGGACGAACCGAACATGAGCACCACCTCCCCCATCATCGAGCTCAACGCCGTACGCATTTTCCAGCGCGAGAACCTGGTGCTGGACAACGTGGACTTCACCGTACACAAGGGTGAGTTCCTGTACCTGATCGGGCGCACGGGCAGCGGCAAGAGCAGTTTGATGCGCACGCTCTACGGCGATATCCCGCTCACACACGGCGAAGGGCACATCTGCGGCTTCGACCTGCGGAAGTTGAAGCGGAAGGAGGTCCCCTTCCTGCGCCGGAAGCTGGGCATCGTCTTCCAAGACTTCCAGTTGCTGAGCGACCGCAACGTGAACGAGAACCTCGTCTTCGTGATGAAGAGCACCGGCTGGAGGTCGGACACGGACATCAACGCCCGGGTTCAGGAAGTCCTCGAACAAGTGGGCTTGGGCAACAAAGGGTACAAGATGCCACATGAGCTGAGCGGTGGTGAACAGCAACGCGTGAGCATCGCGCGGGCCTTGGTGAACAGCCCGGAACTCATACTTGCCGATGAACCCACCGGCAACCTGGACCCGGAGACCACAGAAGAGATCCTGGACCTGCTTTACACGATCAGCCAATTCGGCAGCAGTGTGATCATGGCCACGCACGACTACACGCACATGAAGAAACTGAACGCGCGGGTGGTGCGGTGCGAAGGCGGAAAATTGCTGGAGAAAACAGCGGAAGCGGCGATGTGATCATGGGCTTCAAGACCTTCACCATATTCTGTACGGATCGGCCCGGATACTTCGGTACATCGCCTACGCACGATCCGGCGAAAGCCGCGCAGCTGTTGTCTGTTTTGGGATTGCACGACTACGAGTTGGTGAGCGATGACGCGCATGTGAACGACTACCCGCAGAAGGGCGATCTCTACTTGGGCGCCTACGAGAACGGCGTGGTGATCGCGCACGACACCCTGCCCGCATTGCTGTTCGATGAAGCGAGCCGCAAGCGGAACTTCGGTCGCGTTGAGGACAATGTGACATTCCGAGAAGCGATCCATGGGCTCTTCCCAGCCGGGGAAGTCACCGCGCTGATCCTGCACAGCGTGGTGAACATGTGGGGCTTCAGCGTTCACAAGAAAGGCCAACTGCTCCGAAGCGCGTCCGGTGCGGAAGGGGTATTCTTCGGTTCCACAGGTGCGCCACTACCGGAAGAGGAGTCTATTCTGGCGACGCATCCCATCGAAACGATCGACAAGGGCGATGTCGCGTACAGTGAAGAGTTCGTATTTGAAGTCTCGCGCCGTGTGCTGGGGCACCGCTATGACGAGGACCCGATGGTGGACGAATTGAAGTGAAGCTATTTCAAGCGCAAAGCGGATCCCCCCGGCAAGAAGTCGTTCTTGTCGCGACTCTTCGGGTAACTCCACCGCTACGACCAGGATAGGCCAAAGACCTACCTGAGCGCGCGTATGATCGCCTCCGCGTTGCGCTTGTTGCTGAAGCGCTGCTCCATGATGGCCGTGCGCTTCTCGATCATCGCACCGTCACAATGCTGGGCCATGCACGCTTGAATGCTCAGGCGCATTCGATCCGGATCATCATGCACATGGCAGAGGTCTTCCAAACCAGTGTCCTTCACCATCGGCGTGTTACAGACCACATGGCGGCCAGCGAAGAGGCATAGCAACAATTTCAATTTGATCCCCGTGGCCTGAAATGTTGGCAACACGTTCACCTGTGCATCCTTTACGAGCGCGGTGATCTCCTGCGTGGAAAGGTGTTCCCGCAGTTTCACATTGTTGCTTTTGGCCACAGCGTTCTTCAGTTCGCTGCTGGCACCGCTGCCCGCTATAACCAATGGGATCGGCAGCCCCTTGAACACTTCGCGCACGAGGTAAAGGGCCGCCTGGTCGTTCTCCGGCACGCCGAGCGCACCGTGGTAGAAGCAGAAATCGCCGAGACCTGCGGGCACATCCACACGATCGTTCGAATGGAAAGCCGGGATGTGTTTCGCGTTCCGGAAGTGCTGGCTGAAGTAACGCTGGTCGTTCGGTGAAATGGTGAAGATCCCGTTCGCCTCGCTGAGCACGGGCTCGAACTTCTTCAGCTTGCGCGCCTCGTTCACGAAGTAGGTGCGCTTGAAAGCTCCGCGTTCAGCGTTGGCCAGCCCGTCGTAGTAGTCGTGCTCCACGTTGTGTGTGCGCACGTACCGCTTGCGCCCGGTGAGTCGCGCATCACCCAAGTGATAGCAGGAATGCAACCCCTCGAAGATGATCGGGTGGTCGTCCTGTAACAGGCGATCCACAAGCTCATCGCTGCGCCGACTGACCACCACGTAAGGCAGGCTGTTCAACAACTGGTGCTTGCCGGTGTGCCGCTCGTAAAAATGTACCGTCTCGCAGACCTGTCCCAACTCATCAGCCCGCGCACGGCCATATTCGAAGCAGTGCAAGTGAACGCGCACGCCGATATCGTGCAGCGCCTTGGCCTTGTAGTACACGTCGATGACCCCGCCGTAGTTGGCCGGCCAGGGGACATCGAAACTGACGATATGTAGATGCCTTTCCGTCAAGCGTTCTTCAGCACCGCGATGAGCTTCTTAATCTCCACGTCCCCGTCCAATTCGCGGGCGGCGAAAGTAGCGTTGGCTCTTGTGCGCTGGACGTGACCTTCATCAGCGAAGAACGCCTTGACTTCCCGCGCTATCACAGCTGGGTCCGCTGTGGGAATAACGATACCCGCGTCGTACTTCCGCACGATGCCAGCGACTTCCGGCAGGTCCGTGGCGAGTACGGGAATGCCCGCGTTGAGGTAGTCGAACAGCTTGTTCGGCAGGCTGAAGCGGTAGTTCAAATTGGTGTCCTTGTCGAGGGTCAAGCCGAGGTCGGCATTGCGGGTATAGTCCATCATGCGCTCGTAGGGCAGCTTGCCGATGAGCCGCACGCGGTCTTCGAGCCTGTGCTCCTTCACCAGGCGTTCCACCACCGGCCAAACGTCACCGCCGCCGATCAACAGCAACAGACAGTCGGGCAGTTCCTTCATGGCCAGTACGGCCTCTTCCACGCCACGTTGGATGTTCAGCCCGGCACCCTGCATCACAAGGATCCTACTCTCCGTAGGCAGGCCAAGCTCCGCACGCGAGGGCAGAGGACCGAGGTCACGCTTCATCGGGATGTTGCGCACCACGTGCAACGTGTTTCCGTAGCGCTGGCGATAGGCTTCTGCGATGCTGTCGTTCACGGTGATCACCGTCTTCAGCTTCGGGAAGATCCAGCGCTCAATGGCCAGCCAAACACGCCGGACACCGGGGCGCGCCATCAGTTCGGGCACCTCGGTGTAGTACTCATGCGAGTCGTAGACCAGCTTGTGGCGTCCGAAAACACGTGCGAAGAGGAAGCCGGCCAGGAGCGTGTCCAGGTCGTTGCAGAAGACCAAACGCCAGTTGAAAAGAGTGGACCCTCGCGGCTGCCACTTCCCGGCTAGACTGAAGGATGAAAATCCTGACAACCCGAAGAACAATCGCAGATTGAGTTCGGCATAGAACAAGGGTCCCTTATTGAAGAGCAAACGCATCCTGTGCGTCCGGTAAGGCCTGTCC
>JANOPI010000352.1:0-3160 GCA_031421755.1 Flavobacteriales bacterium
GTGTTCCCCAACCCGGTAAGCGATATGTTGAATGTGGCTTTTGAGATGCCGGAGAAAGGAACGTCCTACCTCCAAGTGATCGATGTGAGCGGCCGCGTATTGCGCGATCGCGACCAGGATCTGGAGAAAGGCCCCCAGGCCATCAACCTGCCGGTGAATGACCTGCCGCCGGGCACGTACAGCCTGCGTCTGTTCACCACCACCACTGGTGGCTCCCAAAATGCCCGATTCTTGAAGGAATGACCTTCTTGACACCAACGATCGTGGAAAACTCAGGGGCAACCCTTCCGGGTTGCTGCCGTCAAGGGTTCGTAAGTTGCCTGTATATCAGGATGCCAAGGATCGACCATCACTTAATCGACCCATTTGTAAACGGATCATCATCCGTTTACATTTGTCTGTTCCCAGCTCCCTCTTCTCCCTAGTCCGGTACCCACATTAACGATCAGCGCCATGCGGCAAACGCTACGCCTTCTGACCTCCGTCTCGCTCGCAGCCCTCGCGGCTTTCAACGCTGACGCACAGAACGTCGGCATCAATCGGAACGGTGCGGTGCCCAACGCCAAAGCCATCCTTGATCTGGACGTTTCCGGCACAGCCGCCAACCCCTTCCAAGGAATGTTGATCCCTCGGATGAGCGAAGCCCAGCGCTTGGCGATCCCGGTAGATAACATCACCCCGGTGGACGATGGCCTTTGGGTGTACCAGACCGATCCGGGCACCAATACCAGCGGCGATCCCACGTTGGACTCAGAATACGGGCGCGGTTACTGGTATTACGACTTCGTTTCGTCGGGAAATCCGCTGAACCGCTGGATCAGGTGGAGCACAGGTAACAGCTCTTGGAGGTTGACCGGTAACGCCAACACCGTGGCCGCCACGCACTACCTGGGTACACCAGCTGCTTCCAACGACGACCTCTACATCCGCACTTCCAACAACTTGGCCGCTGACCCCGCTCTGCGTGTAAATGCCACGGACGGTTTTGTGGGCGTGAAGCTCGCTTCGGCACCAATAGAGCGTTTGGAGGTCGATGGTGGTGTGCAGGTCGGGCCTACCGCACTGAACACCGTCGGCGCGATTGAATTTGATCCTGCCGTCGCTACCCCGAATCGCTGGCACTATGGAAACGTTGATGGCACCGCCACCGGCTGGCAGCGTATGGAGAACGCAGAAACCCGCTACTTCAGCCAGAACTATTGCCCTGTTATCCAGGTCTGCGGAACCGCACTTGGTAGCCCGGTACGCGGTCTGTACGCAGGTACTCCTGTTGCCACTTCAAACGCTTTGGGAGGACAGGTGAATACACCGTTCGCTACGAATACGGGTGCCAACAACCGACAAGGTTTCCGTGCCCAGTATCTCTACCCAGCAGCCGATCTCACCGCTATCGGCCTATGTCCTGGCCTTATCACCAAGTTCGCCTTCTACATCAATGTGAACGAACCAGCTTGTACCCCGAACGTGAACTGTCCTGACCTGAAGATCGACATCCGCATGGGCGAAACCGCCAAGACAACGTTCGGTCCGGTTGTGAACTCACAGGCGGCCGCGATCCTGGCACCGAACGATTGGGATGCCGTTGTTGAAGCCTCGCCCCAGCGCAACGCCAACGCAGGGTTGGCCGTGCTGGCCCAAGCAGGGTGGTTCGAATTCACACTTACGGGTGCGGGATACCCTTGGACTGGTGGCAATCTCATCATTGACGTGAGCTGGCAGCGCGCCGCTTCGCTGGGTGGCAGCCCTTCGGTGCAGCATGAAGTGGTGGCCGGATACACCTGCACGAAGTATGTGCAAGTGCTCACCGGTTTCAATCCATCCCATGGCAACACCTATCAAGATGCAGCTCCGGGCATGACCGCTGGTGCATACACCGGTACGAACAGCAACCGCCCGGTTACCCGATTCAACGGTGTTGTGTCCTCGGACGGCTATGGTGCCGTTACCACGGGAAACTTCTTGAATTACGGTGGTGGCTTGGTGATCGACCACAATGCCAACCCGACCATCTTTGCTGATGCCGCCTACCGCGGTCCCGGGTCCATTCGGGCGAGCATGGCCGTGTATGACGGCAACACAGCGCTGAGCGATCACGTGTTCGACCGCTACTTCACAGGTGAAGTGGCTCCGGAAGATGCCGCCAGCGCTAAGGGATACGCCTATGTCCCCCTTCCAGAACTGAAGGACTACCTGAAGAACGAACGCCACCTGCCCAACATGCCCTCGCGTGAAGAATGGGAATTGAAAGGCGAGTCATCCTTGGGTGAACTACAAACGGGGCTGTGGGAATCGGTAGAGACCCAGGCGCTGTACATCACTGAATTGGAAAAAGATCTGACCGCCTTGGAGGCGCTCACCTTCGGCAAACTGAAGTCCGTCGAAGAGGTGGAACAGCTCATTTCTGAAGTGCAAAAGAGCCGACGCTTGAGCGAGAGCCAGCGATCGCATTTGACCAATGCCCTCCGCGCACGCCTCGAATCCCGGACTGACGGTAAGTGAACCCCACAAGCGAACGACCATGACACATTTCTCACTTCGCTCCGTTTCCGCAGTGGCGGTAGTTTTCCTCGCCCTGCACGCCAATTCCCAAGACCAAGGGGTGGCCGTGAACAATGACGGCCGCGCTCCGCATCCATCGGCCATCCTGGATGTCAGCTCCAACTACACACCGCTCGGGAGCGCCATACAGAAAGGGATGCTGATCCCGCGCCTCACGTATGTACAACGCACCGCCGGTGCGCTCGGTGCCGTTGCGGGCCTGCCCCAGGGCCTCACCGTCTTCCAAACAGATGTGGTAGCGGGCTTTCCTGCTGGCTTCTACGTGGTTGAGTACGGCCAGTGGTTCCGCTTGGACGGTGGCGCCGCAAGCTGGAGCATCAATGGCAACAACCTGGGCAATCCCGTGAATGATTTCTTCGGGACACGCGACAATGTGGACCTTGTGTTCCGTACGAACAACCTCCCGGTGATGCGTGTGCAAGGCACCGCCGCTACCAACTACGTTCACATCGGCAACAACGCGTCGCCGTTCAATGAACAGCTGGACGTAGAAGGCGCTATTCGCATCTTCAACCCTTCCCCCGGTACTTGGCTCGGCACCAACCCGAATACGCGCTTCGCAGCTACGAACACCCAAGGCAGCATCCTCTTCCGCCCCTCA
>JANOPI010000353.1:0-3820 GCA_031421755.1 Flavobacteriales bacterium
TGTGCGCGGAGAGTGCCGGGGCCATGACCCTCTACCTTACCGAGCAGATGGGGATCCCCGTGAGCACCACACACACCATCACCGGTGCCATCATCGGGGTGGGGGCAACCAAGCGCATGAGCGCTGTGCGCTGGGGTGTTACCGTTCGCCTGCTCTGGGCCTGGATCATCACCATACCCGTGAGCGCCCTCTTGGCTTGCCTTGCGTACTGGATCTGCGGGATGTTCGGACTGCGATAGCGGACCTCCCTCTCTGATCACGGTCGCGGAACGCTCCATCGATACGCGCTTTCTCGCATCGCCAGCGCCTTCTACATTTGGGGATCGCCGCTCCACGGCTCCTTCGCTATCCCCACTCCGGTAATTCCCTCGCCGATCGCCTATGTGCATACTGTTGTCCGACGCTGACCACTGGAAGCACCTCCTTCCGCTCACCTTCACCCGGCCCGTCGGCGCATTGCGGCCCGGTATCCTCACCATCGCCGAAGCGTGGGAGCGCATGACAGGGCTGCCCGTGGGCTATAACACGCAGGACTATCTCCGCCCGAAGTTCCACACCGTGAAGGCCGATGTGGTGCGCGAAGTGGACGCCACACTGCTCCCTACTCCGGAATTCGTGGCGGCCGTGTTGGAGCTCCAAGTTGGTGAAGCGCTTACTCACCGAGGTCGATCACTCGCCTTCTGCCGTGCAGGCATCGAGCCGTTGGAAACAGACGCGTGGGAAGCCCTTACCACCCTCTGGAAGGCCAAGGTTTTTCCGGAAGAATTGATCTCCTTCGAGCGCCCGTGGAGCCTGTTTCAGCATTGCGGCCGAGCCATTGCGAACGATTTTGCTCTCGTTACCAAGGGGCAGAAAAGCCTGCCGTTGCAAGCTTCCAACACGGTGATCGGTGATCCAGCGCTGGTTTTTCTGGAAACCGGTGCCGTGGTAAATGCCTCCATCTTGAACACGAATGCAGGTCCCATCTATATCGGGAATGACGCCGAAGTGATGGAAGGCTCCATGCTTCGCGGCCCCATCGCCTTGGGCCAGCACGCACAGATCAAGATGGGAGCCAAGATCTACGGACCGTCCGCCTTCGGTCCGGAATGCCGCATCGGCGGCGAAGTGAACAACAGCGTGATGCTCGGCTACAGCAACAAGGGCCACGATGGCTTCTTGGGCAACAGCGTGCTTGGCGAATGGTGCAACCTGGGCGCTGACACCAACAACAGCAACCTGAAGAATACCTACGGCCAGGTGAAAGCGTGGAGCTACGTGGAGGAGAACATGGTGAGCACCGGCCTCCAGTTCTGCGGCCTCATCATGGGCGACCACAGCAAGAGCGGCATCAATACCATGTTCAATACCGGCACCGTTGTGGGCGTGTGTTCCAACATCTTCGGCTCAGGCTTTCCGCCGAAGCGCATTTCGAGCTTTGCTTGGGGCGGGGCAGAAGGCTTCGATGTGCATGAATTCGAACGCGCGCTCGAAACCTGCCACCGTGTGATGGACCGACGGGGCGTGGAGTTCATCCATGCCGATGAGGAGATCCTCAAGGAGGTGTTCCACCGGGACAATGCGGAGGAGAGCTGAGGGCTTGCCACACTCAAGCTAAGTCATTCTCCGTTGAGTCGAACCTGCCGTTGGGTGGGGCTGCGCTTTTTTTCGTTACTTCGATAGCCGCTTACGGAGTACAACGAAAACCGCCGAACCCATGATCATGCGCAGTTCGATGTTGCTTGTCTTGACCGCTGCCACAGGGCTTGCTTATGCCCAATTGTACATCCCATCCGATCACCGACAGCAGGCCGCGCACGCGGCCATCGGTTTCCTGGAGCAGGCCGGACAATGGTCCAACACGGACCATGTCGCGCCGTCGGACATTTTGATGAAGAGCATCGGCAGCAGAGTGAATCTCTACATCCGTAAGGACAACACGCTCTCATGGGTTTGGCCCACTTTGGACAAGACCGAACCGGCGAACGATACCTTGATGCGCTGGGATATGCAATTGGTGGGCGAGAATGTGGTGCTGCAGACCACGGTTACGCCGGTGGAGCAGCTGCCCGGCACATGGAGTTACTACCTGCCCAATTGTTCCCAAGGTGCTAACGGTTTGCATGCCTACAAGCGTGTGGTATACCAAGGGGTATACCCGAACATCGATATGCATGTCTGGAGCAACAAGTGGGGCTATAAGATCTACTTTGTGGTTGCGCCGGGCGGGGACCCGAATGACATCTTGCTTAGTCTTTCGGGTCAGGACAGCCTGACCGTGGATCAAGAAGGTGAACTCAGGGGATGGATCGGTGATAAGTTCTATCGCTTCCCGCACGCCATCGCCTACCAAGAAGTGAACGGCGAGACCGAGCTTGTGCCTTGGATGGTCGAATACCATGAAAGTTTGGATGAGCATCTCGTCAACTTTGTGTTCCAGGCGTATGACCCGACCCAGTATCTGGTCATTGATATCAGCGAGGCGGATGGACCCAGTGGGCCGGAACGTGACGCGCCTTACCCGGAATGGGGAACATATTACGGCGGGGGCAATGGGGATGAAGTGGTGCGCATGGAGTCCATCGGCCATGGTGGCGTCGTTTCCTGTGGTCGCACATGGTCAGTGGATTTCCCCGTAACGGCTGGGATTTTCGTGGGTGATGGTTCAAATACGGACGGCTTCATTACCAATTTTGATGGTGACTACATCCGCCAGATGAGTACCGTGTTCGGCGGATGGGACGATGACGTTTTCCAAGCAGTGAAGTACGGTTTCAATGGTCATTTCATCACAGGTGGTACTTATCGTAGTGATGTGACCGATCTTGACTGGGAGGATCCGGGCGGCGGGGCTTTTGTGGATCAATCGGAGGTTTGGGGGCGGAAGGCCGTTGTCTGCGAGTTTGACGAACAAGGAGCCTTGGTCTGGTCGACAACCTTTGGGGCGAACCTGATTTGCGATGAGTACGATGATCGGCGGCTTGTGGCTAATCTGGACATCAACAGCGAGGGCGACGTGATCTTGGCGGGCAACTTATGCGCCGGCGGATGGGATTGGCCCACCCTGCCCGTGTTGCATACGGATGAGCCGAGCAACGGTGAATGGCCGATCACTGGCGGTGGCTACACGCAGGACTACATGCCGCATGCGACATGGGTGAGCGAAGGTCCCAAACCCGTGCATTACGATGGCTGGATCGCTCGCTTCAAGCCGAACCGCCAGTTGATGTGGAGCACGCTTTTTGGCGGGAGTTCCTATCTGGAGGGTATCACTGACCTGGCTATAGATACTTGGACCGATCAGGTATTCCTGAGCGGTTGGACCATGAGCCCTGACGGTGCAGGCGGTTGCACAGGCGCACCCCTTGTGGGGCAATGGGGGTTCCCTTGGTGTGCCTTTACCGACGGCTATAACGAACAGCCGTTGTATGCCAGTGGCAGCCATCACGATTGCCCGGAACAGGCTTTTGTGGCGGCTTTCGATCCGATGAACGCGTTGATATGGTGTACGCCGTTCGGCAAGGCGTGGGGTCGGGCGAGCGCGATCGCGGTGAGCCGGAGTTTCGCTCAGAACTTCTCCAGTGTGGCCCTAATCGGAACTACCCAGCAGGAAGTCTATTCCACCGGCACGTCATGCGAACCGCCACTCACCGGATGGCCCATTTGTAACGCGAGCAACCCATTTACAGCACCACTTGAGGATACGGAGATCATACCGAACGGCTTTGTGGTCCGGTTCGACGCGGAGCCATACTGCAGGTCTAGCCGTACCTGTTCGTTCACCTGCTGCAGATACGGCGACCCAAGCATGATTATCCCAGCGATCATCTGCCTCTGTTTT
>JANOPI010000354.1:0-9433 GCA_031421755.1 Flavobacteriales bacterium
CATGTCCTTGAACTCGCTGAACGAGTCGATGAGGTTCACGGTGCTCATTCCACTTGCTTCTGCTAATTGAAGTTGATGCTCGCTTGTGTCGACTTGATGTCGGCGAACGGTATCGCTGTTGTGTCTTTGTCCAATTTCGGCAGTCGGCCTTTCACCTTGCTCGGTTGCTCGATCTTCACGGTGATGCCGTCGTCATCGAAGGCCACCAGCTGCGCACGCAGGAGCTGACCGTCCTTCTTCAGGATCTCCACCAACCGCCCGGTGTGCTTCTGGAACTGGCGCTTCACTTTGAACGGGCGGCCCATGCCGGGGCTGCTCACTTCCAGCTCAAGGTCGTCCAAAGCCTCGCCGAACGCGTCACGCAAACCCTTGTTGATCGCGGTGAGGTCGTTCAGGGTGATGGCCTTGTCATTGTCTACCTCCACGATCGCCTTGCCACTGGCGCGCACCTCAGCATGCACCAAGAAATGCGGGGTATCCGCAAGCTGGCGTTCCAGGGCTTCTTTGAGCATCGCTGTGGTGATCATCCTTTCTTCACTGGTGGGGAATAAAAAAGAGGGGCGGCCCCCTCTTTCCTCTTCACGCCGCCGACTTTCGGGTGCGAATGTAACGATAGAGGCGGAAACTCGGTGCAGGGGAAATCGGCCAGTTCAGGGCTTGATGCCCACAAGCTTGCCGTCCTGCATGATCCACACCTTGGTGCCGTGCATCTTGGCGATGCGGCGGGCTTCCTTGGCGGCGCGCTTGAGGGCTTGCACTACCTGCACCGCAGCTTTGGCTGTTCGTACTTTGGTGCCTGTACCTTGTTGAGCTGGCACCGGTACACTGCCTGACAGGTTGAAGACCGCGCACTCGTCGGCCAGCTCCCGATAGTGTTCCTCGAAATTGCTCCATCCCCGTTTGAACCTACGGAGCGCATCCGCCTTGGGCACATGATGCCCACCTTGAACAACACGCGCTTCGATGCGCTTCAGCGAGATCGCCGGTGAGCTGAGCTTCAGGAAAACGATGGTGATGTGGTAGCCCGCCAGCTTCCAGTCCTTGATGCGCTGCACGTATGTGATGCCACTCATCGTGGTCTCGAAGCTGAAGCTCGTGCGCAAATGCACCATGTTGCCCTGTAGGGCGAGCACCATACGGGCTGCTGTCGTCGCAGCAAGTTCTGGTTTCAATGGCGCGATGCCAGCTGCTATGAGGTCGGTGTTGAGGAAATTGATTATGCTCGCTTGGTTCGGCAGGTATTCTCGTGCGAACGTCGTCTTGCCCACACCGTTCGGACCGGCGATGATGATGCAACGCGGCTTCGGCTTCTTCACGCGGAAGCGCTCACCTTCTTCGCGCCTTTAGCAGGCACCATTTCCTTCACCGCCGCGATGAGCGCGATTTCATCGAACCCGCACTCGGCGTAAAGTTCCTTTTGCGAGCCATGCTCGATCCATTTGTCGGGGATCCCAAGGCGCTTCACTTGGGCGCTGTACCCATGGTCCGCCATGAACTCCAGCACCGCGCTGCCCATTCCGCCCTGGATGCAACCGTCTTCCACGGTGATCACGTGCTTGAACTTGCCGAAGACCTCGTGCAGCAGCATCTCATCGATCGGCTTGGCGAAGCGCATGTCGTAGTGCGCGATGGAATAACCTTCCGCCTGAAGGGCATCAATGCCCTTCGCGGCGATGTTGCCGATGTGTCCGATGCTGAGCACGGCGACATCATTGCCGGTACGCACCCTGCGGCCTTTGCCGATCGTGATCTCCTTGAACGGTGTCTTCCACTCGGTCATCACGCCTTCGCCGCGCGGGTAGCGGATGCTGAACGGACCGCAGTCACGCAACTGCGCGGTGTACATGAGATTGCGCAGCTCCTCCTCGTTCATCGGCGCGCTCACGATCATATTCGGGATGCAGCGGAAGTAGGCGATGTCGAACGCGCCGTGGTGCGTGGGGCCGTCCGCGCCGGCAAGGCCACCGCGATCGAGACAGAAAACGACATGCAGGTTCTGCAAGGCCACGTCATGCACCACCTGGTCATAGGCGCGCTGCATGAACGAACTGTAGATGTTGCAGAACGGGATCATGCCCTGCGTGGCCAGGCCAGCGGAGAAGGTCACAGCGTGCTGCTCGGCGATGCCCACGTCGAAGGCACGGTCCGGCATGGCCTTCATCATGATGTTGAGCGATGAGCCGCTCGGCATAGCCGGCGTAATGCCCACGATCTTCGGATTCTTCTCGGCCAGTTCCACGATGGTGTGGCCGAAGACATCCTGGTACTTGGGTGGCTGCGGGCTTTTGGGCACCACCTTGATGATCTCGCCCGTGTCCTTGTTGAACAGGCCCGGAGCATGCCACACCGTGGGGCTGCCTGCTTCGGCCGGCGCATAGCCCTTGCCCTTCACCGTGATCGTATGCAGCAACTTCGGACCAGGAATGTCGCGCAGGTCCTTCATCACCTTCACGAGGCGCTCCACATCGTGGCCATCCACCGGACCGAAGTAGCGGAACTTGAGGCTCTCGAAGAGGTTACTCTGTTTGAGCAGGGCGGTCTTCAGCGCGGCATCGAACTTCTGCGCGATGGCCTGCGCGTTGGGCCCGAACTTGCTGATCTTGCCGAGGACTTTCCACACATCGTCCTTCACCCGGTTGTAGGTGTGGCTCGTGCTGATGTCGGTCAGATATTCCTTCAACGCACCGACATTCGGGTCGATGCTCATACAGTTGTCGTTGAGCACCACGAGCAGGTCGCTGTTGGCCGTGCCGCCGTGGTTGAGGGCCTCGAAGGCCATACCGGCGGTCATGGCACCATCTCCGATCACCGCTACCACTTGGCGGTCCTTCTCCCTTTTCAATTTGCTGGCGACGGCCATGCCGAGCGCACCGCCTACCGAGGTGGAGCTGTGCCCCACGCCGAAGGTGTCGTACTCGCTCTCGCTCCGCTTCGGAAAACCGCTGATGCCCTTGTAAATGCGGTTGGTGTGGAAGATCTCGCGACGACCGGTGAGGATCTTATGGCCGTAGGCCTGGTGCCCCACGTCCCACACGAGCTGGTCGTATGGCGTGTTGAAGACGTAGTGCAGTGCCACGGTCAATTCCACCACCCCGAGACTGGCTCCGAAGTGACCGCCCTTCACGCTCACCACGTCGATAACGAAATCGCGTAGCTCCTTGCAGACCTGATCGAGCTGTGCTTCATCCAGCTTGCGCAGATCGGCAGGCGCGTCGATGCGCTCGAGAAGCGGATACGTAACTGAGGAGCGGTCCATACGTGGTGGTGTGGAGGAGGAGAACAAAGGTAGGCGGCTCATGGTTCACTGTGCTTGGCCGCTGCGCGGCTCACAAATCCAACACGGATCCACGCCGATGAACGTGAATGGACACAGATGAAGTATGGAGAAAGGTCTGAGGCATTCGCGTCGCCCATGTTCCGGGGATCAAACCCGGCACCATCTTCGTAGTCCCATTGGCACACCCTTCCATCATGAAGCGCATCCTCATCCCACTCCTCTTCGGCGCATTCGCTTTCCCTTGTGTGGCGCAAGAGCCTCAGGCCGATAGCACCGGACTGCCCGGAGACAACTTCAGTCTCTCGGGCGCGCTCGAACTTTTCAAGCGCAACTTCGAGTTGGAAAAATTCGAAGAGGAATTGAACACGGACAGTACGCGGGTGAACAACCTGGACCTCGATGGAAATGGTGAAACTGACTACGTGCGCGTGGAGACCAAACGTGAGGAGAACGCCGTGTACGTGGTGATGAAAGTGGCCGTGAGCGCCACCGAGAGCCAGGACGTCGCTGTGATCGCCATCGAGAAGACCGGCGAGGAGTCCGCGACGATGCAGATCATCGGGGATGAAGGCCTGTATGCCGCAAATACATTCGTGGAACCCTTCGCCGAGGAAGAAGAAGCCACGCCTGCAAAAGGGCCAATGGCGCCCGCTTTGGTCGGTGTCCATGTAGCTGTGAACGTCTGGTTCTGGCGGCCGGTCCCCTGGTGCTTCAGCCCACGTTATTACCCGTATGCCTCTCCTTGGTATTGGGGCTACTATCCCGGATGGTACAGGCCTTGGCGTCCGCACCCATGGCGCGCATGGTATGGCTGGGGACATCACCACCGCGCGTGGTACCGCCCTTGGAATTCTTGCCGGGTGGAACGTGCTCGCGCCATTTATGCACCCCGCCGGGCACACAGCGCGGCGGTGCGTGGTCGTTACTCCGATGCGCACGAGCGGCACATCAAGTCCAAGCCGAAGGGAGGTGGCGAGATGCGCCCCGGAAAACAGACCCCAGCGACGAAGGTGCGGCCGCCAGCGAAAGGCACGCCTACCAAGGTGAAGCCCCAGCGCAGGGTCGCTCCGAAAGGCACGCAACCCATGACGAAGCCACCGAAAGGCAAGCCGGGCGCAGGGAAGAAACGATAAGGAGCAACCTGCGCGATCGAGAGCAAGTCTTCACGGTGCATACCATCTCGCGCCATGAAGCATCGCTACACTCTTCTCCTTGTTCTTGCTCTGCTCGCGTTCCGTTCGGACGCTCAAGAAGTGCAATGGCTGAACGCCGCTCCCGTGGGTTGGGACCTGAACTATGAGATGCCCGGCCACCTGATACACGCCTCGCGGAATGGGCAGGTTTCGGTGGCCCGCCAATTCGGCGACGGGATGTCGTTCGGCCAAGACATTTTTAATTCCGTCATGGTTGAACGCATCGATCCGGCAACAGGGCTTTCATTGGGAGGTTGTCCATTGACAGATTCCGTCTTGGTGGAAAGCATGGCGGTGGGTGATGATGGCATCACGTATGTCGCTGGCCGTTTCATGGGAGCCATCCAATTCTGTGATGGATCCACCCTTGGCGGTAGTCCCGGATTCTTGGATACCGACGTGTTCATCGCCGCGTTCGCCGGGGAGAACTTCGCGCCGCTCTGGTCCCGCAACCTCAGCCTCACGCATCCCGATGCACAGCGTGTGCCCGCCATGGAGATCGATGTGACCGGAAATGTGTGGTATGGCCTGGAGGAATTCGAAACGCTCCGCCTGATCTCCATCGATGCGCAAGGCAATGACGTGGACGAACGCACGATCATTGGCACACGCTCGCTCGGTGGATTCTCCTTCGACCCATCAAATAACCTGTTCGTCAGCGGCAGCACGGGGGATTCCGAAGGTCCACTCACGTTCGGAGGGCAGTCGATGCCCGTACCGGAGACCTACATGATGTTCGTTCTGCACTTCAACGTGAACGGCACAGGTGATTGGGCGCATCTCGCTCACGACGTCACCTTCTCCTCGCCCGATGTGGTGGCCGGCGGCTACGGCGAAGCGTTCGTCAGCGGCATGGTGCATGACAGCCTCTCATGGGGGGACGTTCATTTCCATGGCCCGAACTGGAACTTCGATGTCTTCCTCGTGCGTGTGGATGCCTCCGGCGAATTCGACTGGGGTGTTGAAAGCGCACCCGTTGAAGGCCCGATCAACGGTGATATGATGCGCAGCAAGGGACCCAGCCTGGCCTCGGATGGCAGCGGCAACGTCTACCTCACTGGCACCGTGCGCGGCCAGGTAGACTGGGGCAATGGCGTGGTGAGTGATGCCATCACCCTCGGCGCGCGCGGACAGACCGTGGTGTGTTTCGCTGGCAACGGAACGCCACTCTGGGAAAAGACCTCGCTCCCGGGCACGTTGAATGCACAGAACGTGACCTGTGATGAGACCGGGAACGTCTTCTTCTCGGGACACGCTGTCGGACCGTATACGTTCACACCAACTACCGTGAATGAGGGAGGGATGCAAGCCTTCGTGGATGGGCGCATTGATGCGTCGAGTACGGCGATCGTTCCAACAAAAAACGAAGGAAGAACAACCGTATGGCCAGTACCTGCCAGCACTTCGCTCTCTGTTTCCAATCCCGCACAGCGATCAGCGTTCGGGTTGGTATCGGCGACAGGTTCCACCGTCCTCCGTTCGGTCCTTCCGCACGGATCCAGCACGATCGACCTCTCCGCCTTCTCGACAGGCGTCTACACGTTACGGTTCGATGATGGTCGCACGGTGCGGGTGGTGAAGGAGTGATCAGCCCTTCTTCAGGAACGCATCCCACCCCTGCGCGCGCAGCTCATGCTGCCCACCCTGCTTGTCGATGAGCGCATAGCCGCTGTTCTTGTCGGTCATGTGGCCGATCACCGTCAGATTCGGGTTGCCCTTGATCTTCTCGAAGTCGCTTTGTGCGATGGTGAAGAGCAGCTCATAGTCCTCGCCCCCGTTCAGGGCGCAGGTCGTTGGATCCAAACCGAAGTCGCGTGCGGTCTGGTGCGTTGATGGATCGATGGGGATCTTCTCGTCGTAGATGCGCACGCCCAATCCCGAGCGCCGTGCGATGTGGATGGCTTCACTGGCCAGTCCGTCGCTTATGTCGATCAGGCTCGTTGGCTTCACCTCCAACTTCTTCAGCAGCTCGATGATGTCCTTGCGCGCTTCCGGTTTCAACTGACGTTCCAGGATGTAATCGTGTCCGGCGAAATCGGGTTGTGCGCCGGTCTCTTTGAAGACCGCCTTTTCGCGTTCAAGGATCTGCAGACCCATGTAGGCGCCCCCGAGATCACCGCTCACCACGAGCAGGTCGTTGTCCTTCGCGCCACCACGGTATACGATGTCTTCCTTTTTCACCGCACCGACGGCCGTGATGCTGATGACCAGCCCGCTCGTGTTGCTGCACGTATCGCCGCCGACCATGTCAACGCCGTAGTTCTTGCACGCGAGCAACATGCCTTCGTACAATTCATCGATGGCTTCCACTGGAAACCGATTGCTCAGTGCGATGCCAACGACCACCTGTCGAGGTTCGGCGTTCATCGCCAGAATGTCGCTTACGTTCACCACTACACTTTTGTAACCCAAATGCCTCAGTGGCACATAGCCCAGATCGAAATGGACGCCTTCCACCAGCATATCGGTCGTGATCACCTGATGCAGGCCCTCCGGATCGATGATGGCGGCGTCATCGCCGATACCCTTCACTGAGGATTTGTGGTGGAGCTGAACGCGCGAGGCGATGCGCTCAATGAGGCCGAATTCGCCGAGGGCGGAGAGTTCGGTGCGGGAGGCTGTTTCCGACATGGGGCGCGAAAATACCGTGACGAGCCGCTACTTTGGTCAGCACATCCATGAACAGCGGTATGCTCTTGATCGGTGCCTTCTGTGTGCCCGGCGCACTGGCGCTCATCGCGTTCGTCCTGTTCCTTTTTTCCCGGCGCATGTGGCCGTGGTTGTTACGGACCACGGAACTGCTTTCCCTCCTGGGCGTACCGGTGTTCTTCCTTTCCACGTTCGACTTTGAACACAAGAACGAATGCTGCGGCGACAGCGCGTTCTTCTCCCCGGCCCATCGGCTTACCGTCTATATCCTGATCGCGCTCTGCATGGTCGGCTACTTCATCTGCACCTATCGCAAGCGCATTGCCCCGCCGGTCGTGGAAGTATTGCTGAACTGCACGCTGATCCTCGGTATCGTTCTCAACGTAGTGATGATGATCCACAGCGCGGAGCCGTTCCTATGGCCCATCGGCCATGCGCCCGTGGTCATGCTCTTCCTCATGCGGCTCGCACTGAACCATCATTTATTCGTCGCACACCTGCACGACTTCCAGGCGCACAACATGGTTGAACAGTTGTGCATCGGCCTCCTGCGCGCGAACGCGTTCGCCAAGTTCCCCTTGCTGCTGGTGCTTTGCATTCCGCTATTGGCGGTCCTTGCCGGCGTAATGATGCTGTTCGGCCAGCGACCGGATGCATTGATCAGAGCCTTCACCGAGACCTACAAACACGGGCTTTCACAACTTGACCATGAATGCGATGGCGTGATCTGCGGCGGGCATTTCCTCTGTACGGTGGCTGCGCGCGGTCACGCACAGTTGGTTTCCCCGGAAAGACTCGGCATCCGCAACGGCGGCTTGGTGGTCTGCAACCGACAACTGCTCGTGTCAAATGCGTTCGAGGAACTCGTTCAAGAGCGCGCACCGAACATGCACCGCGTGATCCGCAGGAACTACAACCGGGTAGGGAACCTGATCCACAAACACTACCACGTCCTCGACCACAAGTGGGTCTCCGACCTCATCTACGTGGCCATGAAGCCGCTGGAGTGGTCCTTCCTGCTCGTGCTCTACTGCTGCGACCGGACACCGGAAAGCCGTATCGCAAGGCAGTACCTGTCCTCGTCCGATCGCGAACGGCTGAACGCGGGAACAGGTCGACCTTGATCCGTCGATCGCGGGATCACTGCTGCTTCTGCTCCAAGAGCTTCACCCCGAGCAAACTCTCCAGCATCGACGCATTGCCGTTGCCGCCCCCTGGTGCCATATACGTGGAGGGCAGGGTGATCTTCGCCAGCGCTTCCGCCACACCGATCTTGGTGTCCTTGTCGAACTGCGCGCGTTCCTGCGGCGTGAGGCCGGCGGTTACCATCTTCGAGTTCGCATAGGCTTGCGCGTCCGCATCGGTCTTGATCTTCTGGGCGGCGAGGATCGCCGTCTCAGCCTGGAGGCCCGCAACCTGTTTCTCCTGTTCCGCTTGGGTTACCGCCTGCGCCTTGATCACTTCTTGCTCCCACTTCGCCTTGGCAGCGGAAGCCTTGCCCTGAAGCTCCGTGGTGATCGCGTCCTGTTCGGCTTTTTTCGAGTTAGCGATGGCCGTCTGCACCTGCATGTAGGCCTGCTGTTGCACCTTGATCTGCTGTTCCACTTCCTCGTCGTAGTCGATGGCGTTCAAGGCGAGTCCTTGCAAGCTGATGTTGTAGGACATGAGCGCGGATTTCTCCTGGCGCATCGGCACATTGGCCTGCTCCATGATCTTCACCACCGTTACGGTCTTGTCGGTGTTCATCAGCTCGTCGTGGATCTTCACCTCCTCCTGCCGGGTGCGGTACACACCGTTGATGCACTGGTCTTCGATGTAGGAAAGCAGGTCGTTGCGCTTCTCGGCGGAAGATTCTTTGGAAGACATCAACGGACCCGTCATGTAAATGGACTTCGTGACCACTTGGCGCACCAACTGTTGCTCGATCGCCTCTTGCGATCCGAAATCCGTGTGCAGCTTCAGGATCGCCTTGTCGTCCGCGGGCATGTACCAGCGCACGGATCCGGAGATCTGGCCATGGCCGCCATCGTTGAAGCGGATCTTGATCGACTGATCCTCCTGGATCCCTTCCTCATCATCCTTCTTGCTGAACCAGAACTGGTGAGACTTGCGGTAGTGCGTCGCTGTCCCGAAGCTCTGTGCCACAGGTCCCGGCGTTGAATAGATGGTTACCGCACCCGTGAACGGGCTCTGGATGATGACGATCTCGGAGTTGTCCACGTTCTCCACCAGCTTCCCGCTGAAGAAGAGGAAGATGAGGGCGAGCACCCCGAAGCCGAGCAGCAACACCTTTCGGCTGCTGAACCGGGCGAAC
>JANOPI010000355.1:0-5769 GCA_031421755.1 Flavobacteriales bacterium
CACACCGACCGCTTCAGACGCGTGCGGCGTGGACACCCTGCACTGGATCGCGGGGGATGCGGTGCCCGGTGACCTCATCGGACCAGGGCATTACTACCAGAAATACGTGGCCCAGGACAGTTCCCTCAACGAGGCTGTCTGTATCCTCCTGATCGAGGTACTCGATACGCTTCCGCCGATCTTCAATTGTATCCTCTCCGCATCCTATTCCACGGACGCGAACGCCTGCGGCACCGCGATCACCTTGCCTTCCGGAGCTACGGTCGATACGCTGATCACGGACAACTGCGACGCGAACCCCAGCTGGAGCCAAGTGAGCGGGCCTTCCAATGGCTGGTTCCCGGTGGACACCGCGTGGGTGACCTATGAAGCGGTGGACGCGAGCGGCAACCGTTCCGCCTGCACCTTCAGCATCATCGTTGGCGACTACACGCCACCCTCGATCACCACACCCGGGAATATGATCTGGCCGAACGACCCCGGTGCTTGCGGCGCATACGTGAACCTGAACATCAGCTCCGCTGACAATTGTGCCATCCAATCCCAAACGCAGTCCCATTCTGATAGCTACCACTTCCCGCTCGGTGCAACCACTGTAACGTCCTCTGCGATCGACATCCATGGCAACAGCGTAACCGGCATTCCGTTCACCGTTACCATTTTCGACGATGAGGTTCCGGGGGTGAACTGCCCGCTGATCGACACGATCGATATCTTCCTAGGACCTGGATGCAACGCAATCTTCCCGGACCTGCGCGATTCGGTCACTGTCACCGACTGCAGCCCTTGGGCCAACGACATGAACCCGCTGGCCGGATCCAGTTTTTCGCACGACACGGTCTTTATGATGACCATGAACATCGACGATGCCAGCGGACACCACGTCGACAACGACCACTGGGTGCATATCCGGGACAACCTGCCACCGGCCTTCACCAGCCTTGGAACACAATACCCACCGCTGGATGATGCGGGTTTCGCGTCCGTTCCGGACCTGGCCCCCATGTACGCCGATGCAAGCGACTGCTCCCTGCCGATCACCGTCGATCAAGACATCGCTCCGGGCGCTTCCATCAACAGCGATACCTGGATCACAGTTACGCTTACCGATGCGGTCGGGAATACCACAACGAACCTCGTACTTTTCTCGCCGCAGGACAATACACCTCCTGTCCTCCCTTGCCCGGCCGATATTTCTGTTGAATCCGCACCCGGAGCCTGCACCGCCGCAGTGTTCTTCACCGCTACCGCAACAGACAACTCCGGCGACACACCAACCATCACATGGTCCCATGCATCGGGTTCGGTATTCCCGGTAGGCAGCACTACCGTAACGGTGACCGCCGCCGATAGCACCGGCAATTCGATCGACTGTTCGTTCTGGGTAACGGTGGTCGATCGGCAGGCACCACAGATCACGGGTTGTACAAACCTGAGCCTGATGGCGGGTGCCGCATGTACAGCACAGGGGATCTATCCGATACCGGCTCGTACGGACAATTGCGGCAACTGCCCCAACGCGCCGGGAAACATACCGGGGGCTATCGCCTTGGGAACATTCCAGGGCAGAGGCTATTTCCTGTTCAGTACACCACTTACATGGGCCGAAGCGAACAACCTGGCCATCGCCAATGGGGGCCACCTGCCCGTGATCCGCGATGCGGCGCAGAGCACTTGGCTGCGCAACGCGGTAACCGCTGCTGGTGGCCCAACCACGGCCTATTGGGCTGGGCTGAACGATGCCGCCGACGAGGGCACCTTCCGCTGGACCAGTTCAGTACCGCTCACTTGGACCAACTGGACGGTCGGCGAACCCAACAACGCTGGTGTGAACTCGAACGAGGACTACGTGGCCGTGATCGGTGATGGAAAATGGAATGACGAACCCGGTACCAACGGCCGGTCAGTTGTGATCGAACGAGAACTCGGTTGCGGCACCATAACGCGCACCGCCGGTCCCTCCTCTGGAAGCAACTTCAGCAGTGGTATAACCACGGTGACCCATACGACCGTGGACGCTGCAGGCAACACAGCGGGCTGCTCGTTCACCGTTACAGTTTCGGACCAGACCGCTCCCACCATTGACTGTCCGGAGAGCCGCTTGGCGTATACCACCTCAGGCAGCTGCTCAGCACTGGTTACCTGGCCCAACGCGACCGCCTCGGACAACTGCGGTACCGTGACCATCGGCCCGCCTTCCATCACGAACGGAAGCCTATTCAATGTGGGCACTTCCACCGTCAGCTATACGGCGACCTCCAGCACGGGCACACCGAGTACCGCCACTTGCTCCTTCAGGATCGTGGTGGTCGATACAACGGGTCCGGCCATCGCCACGGTCAACATCAACGCCGCGAACGATCCCGGCCTCTGCGCGGCGAACGTGACCTATCCGATGCCGACAGCGACGGACAACTGCGTGCCATGTGTGTCCACTGTACCAGCCGGATACACCGCCCTCGGTACGTACGGCGGAAGCGCCTACTTCATAAGCAATACAACATCCCCCTGGTTCCAGGCCTATGCTTCGGCCGTAGCCAACGGTGGCAATCTCGTCACCATCAGCGGCCTGACCGAGAACGAATGGGTGCGCACAGCGGTCCTTCCATTCTTCGCCGTACCCGAGTCCTTGCGTGTATGGATCGGACTCAACTCGTTGCTGACAGCGGGGTCATGGAGGTGGACGAACAACTCACCCGTCTGGACAAACTGGGACCTTTCCAATTCTGAACCGAACAACCTTGGAGGCAACGAACGTATGGCTGAAATGCGTAAGGCCACCGGTGTTTGGAATGACGAGAAGCTCTCCACCTCTCTCCGGCATGTAATGGAGCGACCCCTGGCCTGCAACGGGGCAGCCATCCTTTCTGGCACTAGCAGTGGGGGCGCGTTCCCCGTAGGCACATCGCAGGTGGTTTTCGGTGCTATGGACGCGCTGGGAAATACCTCACAGGCCCCATCCTCCGTCACGGTCACGGACGCGCAAGCCCCAGCATTCATCGGTTGTCCGGGAAACCTGAACGTTACTGCCGCTCCGGGTGCCTGTAACGCGGTGGTATCATGGAATGCGCCTACCGTTTCCGAGAATTGCACTGCTACAGTCACGAGCAGCGGCCCTGCGAGCGGCACCGCATTCTCGATCGGAAATACCACGATCACCTATTTCGCCACGGACGGAGTGACCACGGCAACCTGTTCGTTCGTCGTTTCGGTAGTATCCTCAGTCGTTGACATCGCCTTCGGCTCTACAAGTGTTTGCCAAGGCTCCTCTCCTATCCTGCCCATCACGGCGTCGCCGGCAGGCGGTGTTTTCAGTGATGCCAATCAGGCCGGTACCATAAATACGGCCACTGGAGCCTTTGATCCTTCCATCGCCTTCCAAGGCCTGCATACCCTTGGATATGTGTTCGCAGGAGGATGCACCGGACACGACTGGTTCACCATCAATGTGGTAGCGCAACCTGATGCAGGGGCGAACGGTACCATGGACATCTGCTCCAACGATACACCGCGATCCTTGTTCACGGCACTGGGTGGTACGCCACAAGCAGGTGGTTCCTGGAGCGGCCCAAGCGCTGTGCTCAATGGCCTCTACGATCCCGCTACCATGTCGCCAGGTGTGTATACCTACAGCGTCGGGGGCTCTGCACCGTGCGCCAATGCGAGCGCATCGGTCACAGTGAATGAGACGATCATGCCCGCCGCGAACTTCTCCTATGCGGGACCGTACTGCACCAACACGGGACAGCAGCTTCCCACCTTCTCCGGCACTACCGGTGGAACATTCACCGCCAACGTCCCACTGGCCCTGAACAGCGTGACCGGTCAGATCATCCCCGGGTCAACGACGGCCTTGAGCACGGGCACCACATTCACGGTCACCTATACCCTACCTGCGAACGGGGGCTGCCCACAGTTCTCGACCACAGCGGATGTTACGATCACGCAAGCCGCTTGGGCCGGAACAGGCGGGTCCTTGAGCATCTGTTCAGATGCCGCCGCCATGCCGCTTGTCGTGACCGGCAACCCGGTTGGCGGAGGCACGTGGAAGAACCCGGCCAGCATCGCCCACTCGGGCATCTATGATCCCACGTTCGACCTTTCCGGGAACTACACCTACATCGTGACGGGTGGTCCTGGATGTGCCAACCACTCTTCCACGGTGGTCGTCACCGAGACCGTCACACCCTCAGCGTCGATCAACTACCCGGGGGATCCATACTGCAATACGGGGACAGCGATCGTATCCTTGGTCGGTACGGTCGGCGGAACCTTCAGCAGCGCGTCCGGGCTTTTGATCAACAGCAATACGGGCCTAGTGGACTGCGCCAACAGCCTACCCGGCACCTACCTGGTCTCGTACACCATCCCAGCTCAGGGTGGCTGCGCCGATCTCAGCACCACGACTTCGATCACCATCTCCGCAGCACCGAGCGCTGCGATCACCTACACCGGATCACCCTTCTGCGATGCGGGTTCAGCGAATGTGGAGCACAACGGGACCGCAGGTGGTTCATTCACTTCGACACCGGGACTTTCGATCAACTCCACCACGGGTGCGCTCGACCTGGCAGCCAGCGCACCAGGGTCTTACACCATCATTTATACGATGTCCGCTGCTGGAGGGTGCGCGGCGGCCACTACCACGACGTCCATTTCCATCCATGAACACCCGAATGCAGGTGACAACGGCAACATCACCATCTGTGCGAATGTGAACTCCTTCAACCTGGTCTCGCTATTGAGCGGTGCCCAAGCGGGCGGCATCTGGAAAAAGGGGACCAATACCGTGTTCAGCGGCGTGGTCGATCCGACATACTACGGAAGTGGCACCTATATCTACAGGTATGTCGTGTCGGGCCAATCCCCATGCTTGGCGGATAGTGCGCTGTTCACAGTGACCTATGTCCCTTCACCAAACGCAGGAATCGACGCCATACTCACTCTCTGCAGCATCGATCCTGCACAGGGCCTTTTCGACCACTTGAACGGTTCACCCGCAACCGGAGGATCGTGGATGTTCGGAGGGTCCTCGCACGATGCGGCCTATGACCCGAACTCCGATGCACCGGGTGTTTACGCGTACACTGTTCCAGGAATCGCTCCATGCGCCTCAGCGGATGCTACAGTGACGGTGATCGAAATAACAGCAACCACTTGGTACGCTGACGTTGATAATGACAGCGCGGGTGATCCAGGTACAACAGTTCTGGCATGTGGACAACCGATCGGCTTTGTCGCGACGAACAACGACTTGTGCCCCAACGACCCGAACAAGACGACCATGGGGATCTGCGGTTGCGGTGCAGCCGATACTGATACCGATAGCGATGGTACGGTCGATTGCATCGATGCATGCCCCCTCGACCCGGACAAGATCGCCGTTGGACAATGCGGCTGCGGAAACCCTGACATCGATACTGACGGCGACGGCGCTGCTGACTGCGTTGACATCTGTCCGGTATTGGCCAATAGTATCCCCAATGATGTTTGTGATGATGGGAACGCACTCACGATCAACGATGTGTTGAACGCCGCTTGCACCTGCGCTGGAACGCCCGTGGCCTGCGTGGTCAATGGCGATTGCAACGACAACGATACGTGTACCGATGACACCTGCGTGGGCAACACTTGTGTCTTCACACCCAACACCACGGACACCGACAACGACGGCACGGCCGATTGCGCGGACAACTGCCCCAATGTTTCCGGCCAGCAAGGTTCCGTTTGCGATGATGGGAACGCACTCACGATCAACGATGTGTTGAA
>JANOPI010000356.1:0-3312 GCA_031421755.1 Flavobacteriales bacterium
CCGCACATTGGATCAAAGCGAACTGCAAGAAGCCCGTCGTCGGCTTCATCGCCGGTGAGACCGCACCCAAGGGCCGCACCATGGGCCATGCCGGCGCCATCGTTTCCGGTGCGGATGAAAGCGCCGCCGCCAAGAAAGCCGTGATGCGCGAGTGTGGTATCCATGTGGTGGACAGCCCGGCGACGATCGGGGCGAAGGTGAAGGAGGTGCTGGGCTGATCGCCGGATCCTTCGTCGAAGGGGAACGTGTCGGCACTCGGTTTGCCTGAGCGATCTTTGTGAAGCTCAGATGAACGAAGGGGTCGATCATACTCGCCTTGCCTGGCGGTGCGCGCCACTGCTCATCATGGGTGCCACTGGGCTTTCCGCAAGTTCGCAGCCGGTCTGTTCCATCGACATGGGGCCGGACATCACGTTTGTTGGCAACCCGGTGCAGCTGAACGGTCCGGCCGGGTTCAGCAACTACCTTTGGAATACGGGGGCGACGTCGGCAAGCATCATCGTCAACACCCCAGGAAACTACACTTGCCAAGTTTCGTACGCATCCGGCAACCTCGTCGCGAACGGCAATTTCAGCAGTGGCAACACGGGTTTCTCGACGCAGTTCGTCTACAATTCCAACTTGAACCTGGGCGACGGGTATTATTACATCGGAACGAACTCTGCGAGCTATCATTCGCAATTCAACGGCACCGGCACGGGGCCGTTCATGATCGTCAACTCCGGCTCGAATTCAGCGTGGTTCCTGGTCTGGTGTCAGGACGTCAGCGTTTGCCCGGGCCAGACCTACACCTTGAGCTATCGTGGCCGGACCTTGTCCAACTCCATACCAGCGCGCCTGCAATGGTGGATCAATGGTGTGGCCAACGGTCCAGAGGTGCTGTTACCCGCTTACGGGGCGGGCTGGCAGACCATTACCCATTCCTGGACCGCATCGCCGGGGGCCACCACAGCGAACATCTGCCTGCGGGCGATGTCCGGTGAAGGGGTCGGAAACGATTTCGGTCTGGACGATGTTTCCTTCAGTAGCACGGTGGTTTTGAGCGACGAGGTGGACGTATTGGACGTTGCTCTACCTGTTGAGCTCCTGTCCTTCACCGGGGAAGCCAGCATGGGGCAAAGCCACCTGAACTGGCGCACGGCATCAGAGCAGAACAACGATCATTTTAGGCTGCTTCGTTCGGTCGACCTGGACATGTGGGAGGAGATCGCCCGTATCGCGGGGGCCGGCAACAGCCAGACGGAACGGGACTACCATGCAGTGGATGGAATGCCACTTATGGGTGCCAACTATTACGCCTTGGCTCAGGTTGATCTGGACGGTACCGAAACCCGGTCTGCAGTGGTGGCCGTCAACCACATGGCCAGTGAACTCGGCTTGATCGGACCGAATCCAGCGCCTGTGGGCATGCCGATCCGGTTCAACGCGGGCATCGATGGACTTCATGTGACGGACCTGTTGGGCCGTTACATCCCGCATAGGGTAAGCGGCAATTCACTATCCATCCACGCAGGTGCCGGAGTGTACGTGGTCAGCATGCAACGTGCTGGCGTAGCCAGGTCCGTGCGCGTGATCCTGGAGTAGATGCGGCATGAGCTCATGGACGCGAAGGCTTTCGTGATGATCGATGAGGTCGATGGGGATCTGCAGAACCGCACCTTTAGTTGGACCAGGAGAACGGCAAGAAGCCCCTCGTCGGCTATCGCCGGTGAGACCGCGCCCAAGGGCCGCACCATGGGCCATGCTCGCGCCCTCGTTTCCGGTGCGGATGAAAGCGCCGCCGCGAAGAAGAAGGTGATGTGCGAGAGCGGGATCCACGTGGTGGACAGCCCGGCTACGATCGGTGGGAGAGGGAAGGAGGTGCTGGGGAATTGAGATCCGAAGGCTATCGGGTTTTCCCCGCCACTGCCAGCCGGATGGGCCGTTTGGCCGAAGCGGCCACCTTGCGCTCTACGTGGTGATCGAAGCCTTCAAACCAGACCTCAGCGGCGCGTCTATCCTTTGCAGTACCGATACCCCAGTAGAAGCAACGGCCCACCTCATAGGCGGCCTGCTTGTCCCCCAAGCGCGCTGCTTTCATATACAGACTGAACGCCTCATGGGTGTCTTTCTCAACGCCTTTTCCTTTTTCGTAGCACACGGCCAAGTCGTAAGCCGCGCTGGCGTAACCTCTTGACGTTGCGCGTTCCAAGTAGACCACGGCGGCCCGATAGTCGCGTTTCACATGCTTACCGAAAAGGTGCCAAGTGCCGATAGCGTATGCCGCCTCCCCATTACCTGCGTCATCGGCTTTCTTCAACAATGAAAGCGCAAGCACAGCGTCATATGACTTGGAACTTGCCAGAGCAAGGGCCTTTTTCAAGTATGCGGAGCCGGATGACATCGGTTCAAAATTAGTCCTTCAGAGGCCAAGGACCTTTCCAAGTGTCAGGTCGCTTACGTGGCGGCCAGCGGAAAACATCGCCTCGTTCGCCGCCACGGTCGATCTTTTTCCTCGACTGGCCCTTCTCGTGCTTCGGCACGTTGCTCTTCCGCTGGTTCTTGCGGTGCTCTGCAGGTGACATCGCACTTTCTTATCAAAGGTGAAGATAGACGCGGAAGTACTCCTCCTTTGTCATCCCATCATACTTGATCACCCCATTATTGTACTGCCGGATCTGGAACAGGTTCACGAACAGCAGGTACGCGCACAGCCCAATGAAAGGCCATCGCCATCGCGTGTTCAACGCCCGCTGTACAAGCGCCGCGAACGGCAATGCCAGTACCGGATAGCTCTGCACCAACGCGCGCGCGGAGTAGCTGCCGCCGTAGCGCCAGTCGTGCCAGGCGATGATGATCCAGATGTTCAGCAGGGTGAAGGTCAATACGCTTTTCCGCCAGGCTTGGCCTTTCATGAAGAACAGCCCGATGACAAAGAACACCGTGATCGGTGTGTAGATGAACCAGCCCTTCTCCCAGCCGATGAGCACGCGCCAATGCGGGTTGAGGAAATCCCACTTGCTGCCGATCTCGAAGAGCCAGGATCCTGAGGCGATCTTCCAGTAGAGCAGCTGTGGGAATATGAGCACGGCTCCGAGTGCTGCCATCCATATGACGTGTGATCGATGAGCCTTCACCTGCGCCCATTTCACATCGGCGGCTTCCCGCGTATGTGTGTTCCACAGCAAGGGTATGAACAACATGATCGTCTCGGTGGGCCGTGTGAGCAGGGCCAATGTGATGGTACCACCGATCACCAGCGACCGCGTCAGTGTCGGGCGTTCGTGCCAGCGGACCGTCGTGTAGAGCAGGATCGCGTACAGTGCGAAGAGG
>JANOPI010000357.1:0-2554 GCA_031421755.1 Flavobacteriales bacterium
CGGCTCGGAGGTCTTCATCGATGTGCGCGGTAAGGTCCTGAAAGCCCAAGTCGTGAAAGTGCCGTTCTACAAGCCCGCCTAACGTTACTTTCACCACGATGAAGGCTGTCAGCGTCAATGCCGATTACAAGTTCCGGGTGGAAACATGTTTCGTTCCCGGCCACTACCCATTGTATGCACAGGATATGGGCATTGTGGTGGTGATCGACATCCTGCGCGCCACGAGCGCGATGGTCACTGCCTTCGAGTGCGGTGTGCGCAGCATCATCCCGGTGGGCACCATCGAAGAAGCGCGCAACTACATCGGGCGCGAAGGCTACATCGCCGCTGCGGAGCGCAATGGGGAAGTAGTCGAAGGCTTCAGCGTGGGCAATTCTCCGCTCGCCTTCAAGCAGATGGACCTGAAGGACAAGACCATTGTGATGACCACCACCAACGGAACCAAGGCGATCAACTTGGCCAGTGGTGCGAAGACGGTGGTGATCGGTTCCTTCCTGAACATCACGGCCCTCACGGACTGGCTCTTGAAGCAGAACGAGAACGTGCTCCTGCTCTGTTCCGGCTGGAAGGACAAGTTCAACTTGGAGGACAGCGTGTTCGCCGGTGCCGTTATGGAGCGCATGCTCGAAAGCGGCAAGTTCGGACTGGAGGAAGACAGCAGCATCGCGGCCAAGTACCTCTACATGTCCGCCAGTGAGAATGTGATGAGCATCCTGAAGGCCGCCCCGCGCCGCAAGCGCTTGGAAAGCCTGAACCTGTACGAGGACGTGAAGTACTGCCTCACGCCTGACCAGTCCAAGGTAATACCGATGTTGCAGGAGGGAGCGCTGGTACGCATGCCCGTCTGAGGTTGGCGCTGTGCGCCAACGAAAAGAGAACCCCACGGATGCTCACGGATACACACGGATAGATCAACGAAAGGCCATGCCCTCATCCGTGTCCATCCGTGTGAAACCGTGGTTGAAATGCACAGGGCTGCTTGTAGCGCTGCTGGTCGCGTGGCCTTTGATCACCCGTGAAGACGCCGGTGCTTGGGGCTTCTACGGCCACAAGCGCATCAACCGGATGGCGTGCTTTACCCTGCCGCCGCAGATGTTCGCCTTCTACAAGCGCCACATCGATTTCGTCAGCGATCATGCCGTGGATCCCGATCGCCGCCGCTACGCCAACCCGGACGAGGCCCCGCGCCATTACATCGACATCGATCACTACGCATTGAACGGATCGGATCCTTTCACCGAGGTACCGCGCCAGTGGAAGCAGGCCGTGGCGAAGTACACCGAGGACACGCTGAAGGCCTACGGTATCGTGCCTTGGCACATCCAAGTGGTGTATGCACGGCTCATCAGCGCCTTCCAACGCGGGGATGTGGACCGCATCCTCTACTACAGCGCCGATCTCGGCCACTACGTCGGCGATATGCATGTGCCCTTGCATACCACGGAGAACTATAACGGCCAGCTGACCAACCAACATGGCATACACGCGTTCTGGGAGAGCCGCATCCCCGAACTGAGCGCCGAAGCGAACTACGATCACCTCGTCGGCCGCGCGGTCTACATCGAGGATCCGCTCGCATTGGCTTGGGAGGCCGTACACGACAGTCACATCGCCGTGGACAGCGTGCTCAACATCGAGCGCACCTTGGGCGAGCAGTATCCCGCCGATCAGAAGTACGTCTTCGAGGACCGTGGCCGCGGCAGCATGCGCTTCCCGTCGCAGACCTTCACAAAAGCGTACGAGGACGCGATGGGCGGCATGGTGGAGCGGCGCATGAACGCCAGCATCATCACACTGGGCAGCTTCTGGTATTCAGCGTGGGTGAATGCCGGACAGCCCGATCTGGACCGCTTCGAGCAGAAGGAGGTAAGCGATAGTTTGAAGCAGATACTGGCAGCGGAGGAGGAAGCGCTGAAGATGGCGCGGGAGAGTATGGGAAGGGAGGAGCCGAACGAATGATCGCGTCGATGTGTCGCGCGATCATCCTCTTACTGACCTTCCTTGGCTTTGCGGTAAAAGGGTCCGGTCAGGATTTGTTCCGGCTGAAAGATCAAAAGAACTGGTCGGAAGAACTTACTTGGTCCGATAGTGCTTCGATAGCCGTTGAGGAGTTCGCTTACAATGAACCGGATGAGATCGATGAGGAACACTCCCATGTTGCGTTCATCAAGTTCTTGAAACCTCCCTCGAATCTGGTCGGTCGCAGGATCAAGCTACCTGAGGACAGCGCACTTGTCGCGATCAGATACCAACTTTCCTCCGTCTGGTTCTGGCGTGATCCCCGCCCTGTGCTCTGTATGGGTGAACTCCTGGTGATAGCTGCGAGTGCGCATGGAATTGAGTTGGAGCACGACCTCTCATTCAATGCACCCAATGATGCCGATGGCCGTTTACGACTTTTTGGTCGCAGGACCATAAGGACAGGACAACCGCCATGGCATCTACGACGCTACAAATGGAGGTAGACCAGAGGCATTTCCTTGCCCGGAAAGGAAAGCGCTGAACTTGGCCAGGGGGAGCATGGGAAGAGACTGTTCGGTAAAGTGTGTCAGTT
>JANOPI010000358.1:0-3717 GCA_031421755.1 Flavobacteriales bacterium
CCGCGAATCAACACTCCGCAGCTTCAGGATCCAAACGCAATCGTGCCGGATCTATAGAACTACGCCAGGAATTTGGATCCGACCCTGAAGGGGTCGCAGGACACTAATCTTTCCGAAAGAACATGTTGCCGAATCGGGGAGACCGGAACGAATAGTAGAAGCCCCATTGTTGCCTGTGAAGGGTGGGCGTGTTCTCCAGAACATGGTGCATGGTGCTGTCTCCTTCAGTTGGGAATCTCCAGAGATATGAATGCACACCCTGCATAGGAACAAGCTGACGTTTGAAAACGTGCCATCTGTCCAGATCGTCTTTCGATTCAAGGATCAAAGTGTCCTCTTCCGTTATGGTCAAGCGGAAGTGCTCATGTTGCCAATCTGCCTGTGGGCCAGCGAACATCCGCCTATCGACGCTATACGTACCGATAACGTCATCCCTTTCGACGCTCATCGGCGAGAAGATCGTATGGAGCGCGGACAAAGCCATGACGCCGACAACGAGCAAGCCGAACCCGACGGAGTACATCAGAAGTATGGTGCGCGTTGCCGCCGCACGTTTCGCTTTGCCTGAAGCCAGGATCACGATGCCCGATATCAACAGGCTGAGCAGAAAGAGAGGGACAAGAACGAAAATGAAGAGCAATGCGAAGCCCATGTGTCATTTTTCTTTCGAAGTGTTCCCCAGCGCCTCAATGATCCCCTTCGCCGCCACCGGTATCCGCGCCTCTGTGTTCATCACAATGTTGATTGCTTTTGCCACACGACGAACTTAGCATTGCTCGTGCTGCCCATTGCTTCGATGAAGGCGCGATGGTCGAATCCTTCGAACTGCAAAAGGTGATTGATCACTGGCTTATGTCCTGTCGCATCGGATGGGAATGTGCATGCAAGTCCATTGCGATCCAATAGCATGATCCAAACGTCGGGTGCGATTGGACCCTCATCCGTTGTGAGCACCCCGATTTCAACGATGTCGTCAACCTTGACCGAACCATAGTCTTGAGTTGGATGAAAAGAGTGGATCTCCTTACCATCGAAGCGCAGGAGGTATCGAGAGAGATACTGCGTTCCAGCAGTGCTCTTCATCACCAGTGCCACCAGGCATGCCAGAAGCATAACGCTGGTCCCTATGACGAGGCTGTAGTCAGGTTGGGGAGAAGCAATGAAGCGGGATACCCCTACTGAAAGGAACAACAGACATAGAACGAGCACATAGATCATCAGATCATTCTGCCATTTGAACCTTTTGAGTCGATCGATCATGACGACAGTTTCGTTAGGATCGTCTTGGCAGCAACGGGTATCCGCGTCCCCGGCCCGTAAACATCAAAACACCCGGCCTGCTTCTGGAATTCGGAATCGTTCGGCGGGGTCACATGACCGTCCACTACGCGGATATCGGGGCGTTTGTCTGTCATTTCAGTTCTTGGGCTGCTTTCCACGCTGCATAGCGCTCGTAAAGCACATGTGCGATCAGCTCGTAGGTTTCCCACGTGTCCACACCGCTATAAAAGTTGCTGCGGGGCTTCAGCACATGGGCCCGGTAGTCGGCCTTGTAGCCTTTTGCATTGTAGTAACTCCGCGTGAAAGCCAGCCCTTCATCAGTGAGGTCATCAGGTCCGAACCAGCCGCCATGGGCATCGCCGAAATAAGCACCTGGGGTCATCTGTCGTTGGCGCGCACGCTCCAGCTTGGCCAGGTCATCTTCGTTCCCGGGTGGCACGAACATTCCGTTCGCGTCCAGCCACATCAGGTACATGCCACTATGCGTCCAAGTGTCCTCCTCCTTCACTTTTTCCCCATCGATCCCGTGGAAGTCGGGGTCCTCGAAGAAGTCAGGTCCTTCTGCTTCAGGCGGGTAGTCTCCGGCGCTCCACCATTCCGGCACGGCGATATCCACGAAACCCCGCTCGGCCCATTTCGCATGCTCGCTACGGATGTGCTCCAGCGCCTGCGCCACATAGGCGCTTCCACGAGAGCTCAAACCTCCGTAGCGCTTTGGGGCGCCCCAGCAGTACTCGCTGATCTGGCCGTCCCTTAACCGGATGAGTCGATATTCCAGCTTGCCATCCACCAGGCCTTCCATGCAGTGCGTGTGGGTCACGCCGCGCAGTGCGCGACGTTTCTTGAATTCACTGTACCATTCCCTGATACCCATGTTCCGAAGATAGAGGTCAGAAAGTGCGTACAAAACCACCGTGAGGAGATGATCCGCTGATCTTTACCTTCCGGCTAGTGCCTCAATGATCCCCTTCGCCGCCACCGGGATCCGCGTCCCCGGCCCGTACACATCGAAGCAGCCGGCCTGCTTGAGGAAGTCGTAGTCGTTCGGTGGGATCACACCACCGGCCACCACGAGGATGTCGGGGCGCTTGTAGGTCTCACGCAGTTCCTTGATCACCTCGGGCACCAAGGTCTTGTGGCCACCTGCGAGGCTGCTGATGCCCAGTACATGCACGTCATTCTCGATGGCTTGCTTGGCCACTTCCTGCGGCGTTTGGAACAGCGGACCGATGTCCACGTCGAAACCGATGTCGGCGAAGCTGGTGGCGATCACCTTGGCGCCGCGGTCGTGCCCGTCCTGGCCCATCTTGGCCACGAGGATCCGCGGACGACGGCCTTCCGCCTTTGCGAATTCATCCGCGAGGCGCATGGCCTCCTTCATCTCGGGGTCTTGCATGCTTTCCGCTGAGTAAACACCGCTGATGCTGCGGATGGTGGCGCTGTAACGGCCGTAGGCTTTTTCGAGGGCGTCGCTGATCTCTCCGAGGGTGGCTCTGTGCCTTGCGGCGATGACGGCGAGTTCCAGCAGGTTGGTTGAGTGGTGAGTGGCGAGTGGTGAGTGGCGAGTGGCAGCGTCGGCAGACTCACCACTCGCCACTCGCGACTCGCCACTTTTCGCCGCATCTGTCAAATCTTGCAACGCTTGTTGAACCGCACCTTCATCCCGGCTCGCGCGGATCTGCTTCAATCTGGCGACCTGCGACTCACGAACGCTCGTATTATCCACCTCCAGCAATTCCATCTTCGTCTCGTCCTCCGTTACGAAGGCGTTCACGCCGATGATCTTGTCCTTGCCGGTATCGATGCGGGCCTGGCGTTTCGCGGCGGCTTCTTCGATGCGCATCTTCGGCAGACCGGTCTCGATGGCCTTGCTCATGCCGCCGAGTTCCTCCACTTCGGTGATGCGCGCCCACGCCTTCTTCACCAGTTCGTGCGTGAGACTTTCCACGTAGTAGCTGCCGCCGAGCGGATCGATGAACTTCGTGATGCCGCTGTTCTTCTGCAGGTAGAGCTGCGTGTCGCGTGCGATCTTGGCGCTGAAGTCGGTGGGCAGCGCGATGGCCTCGTCCAACGAGTTGGTGTGCAACGATTGCGTTCCGCCGAGCACAGCCGCCAGTGCTTCCACCGTTGTGCGCGCGATGTTGTTGAACGGATCCTGCGCGGTAAGGCTCCAACCGCTGGTCTGGCAGTGTGTGCGTAGCGCGAGGCTCTTCTTGTCCGTCGCGCCGATCTCGTGCAACAACTTCGCCCAGAGCAATCGTGCCGCGCGCATCTTGGCCACTTCCATGAAGAGGTCCATGCCGATGCCCCAGAAGAAACTGAGACGACCGGCGAACTCGTCCACCTTCATGCCTGCGGCGATGCCTGTGCGCACGTACTCGATGCCATCAGCCAGTGTGTAGGCAAGCTCCAGATCGGCAGGCGCACCGGCCTCGT
>JANOPI010000359.1:0-2147 GCA_031421755.1 Flavobacteriales bacterium
GCACGGACATCTGGGTTGTGGTGATGCCCGTAAGCACCCCGCCGGATACCTGGATGTTGTTGGCGCGGCCCGTGTGCGTACAGAGCAGCATGCCCAGCGCGAGGGTTCCGTGGGGAAGAAGTCGGCGGAGGCGTTCCATGGTTCGATCGGCGTGTTGTTCGGCGTTCTGGAGCCAACGTACCGCTATGCCGCTATCCGCGACCTATAACTTTCGTTCCATCCCATGCCCAGCAAGGGGCTGTCGACTATTCAGCACAAAGGCTGACCACCGTAACCAACAAAGCCGCACCCCATTAATGAAGTGCGGCCCTGTGAAGGAGACTTGTTCAGTACACCACGATGCGCTCCGTGCTTTCCGGAGTGCGTAGGAGGTAAACGCCTTGCGCAACTCCCAAATTCATGTCATTCCGCCCGGTGCGCAATGTGCCGGAGAGGATGCGCTTGCCGCTCAGGTCGAGCAGGTCGTAGGGCGCTACCGATCCATCGTTAACGACTACGATGCGGCCGCTGCCGTTGTTGAGCACATGCACCGACCCAGTGCTCAGTTCTTCCACGCCCAAGTTCAGCAGGTCGTAGGGCTCCGATGTGAACATGCAATCAGCAGAGACCTCCATGGTAACCGTGTACACGCCGTTCGCTGTTGGCGAGTAGGTGTTGGCCGTAGCCCCGCCGATCAGCGCACCATCCAGATACCACTGGAGATCGCCGCTGCCGGGAGTGGTGAGATCACCGCCACTAGCCGTGATCACCGGGATCGCATCGGCCACTTGGTCCATGGTGAGTTTGGCAACGAGCACATTCCCTGAGCTTCCGCCGTATCCGATGATGCGGCCACTGGGCAGGGTGAATCCACCAACGAACACATCATAAGCAAGGGGACCAGCCTCCAAGAAACCGTCTCCAGAAGAACCGAACGTAGCTACCACTTGGCCGTCCACATCGCGCTTCAGGACGAGGCCTTTCAGATCGTGATCGCCGTATTGCAAGGTGCTCCCATCAGGCAACAGCTCAAGGTCGTATCCACGCACAGTACCCGTGCTGTACACCAAGCTTACACCATCGGTGGCGTATGTGCTATCCACAGTGCCGTTCGCCAGAAAGCGTGCCATCAGGAACCCGTTCTGGCCAGGGCCTGATCCGCTTACCAGGAAACGGCCATCGGGCAACAGGACCGTGCCTGTACCGATAACGCTGCCGAAGGTGAACGGACTGATCGCCAAACCATCGGTACCGAAGCCGGGGTCCGGAGCACCTGTATCATCGAATTGTGCCAGAACGAGCCTGCCGGCCAACACTCCGCCATACAACGCGGCGATGGACAGGACCGAACCATCAGGCCGCATAAGTCCTCCTCCTATGCCGGCCACAGCCAAAGCAGGCGGTGAGGGATAGGGGATCGAAGCGGTTCCGCCTACACCAAAGCTGGTATCGAGTGTTCCATCGGCATTGAAGCGCACCGCACCGAAACCGGTGCTCCACGCCTCACCAACGCAGGTGATGGTGCCGTCGGCGTTCACGAATACGCGGGTAAAGTCACCCGTGTCCCCAAACGCAGGCAAGCGATTGTAGCCCGTTCCGTTGAAGGTGGTATCCACCGATCCATCAGCGAGAAAGCGGTACACACCCGCGTATTGTTGGCTTCCAGAATTGTCCGGGGCCACCAAGCCACACCCTACGATCTTGCCATCGGGTTGCAGTGCGATGTTGTTGCAATAGCTGCGACCCATGAAGACATGCACGACCACACCACCTTCGCCGAAGGTGGTATCCAATGCACCGCAAACGGTATCCAATTGCACCATGGTCACATGGTAGCTGTTGGTGGTGCCATCGTAGCCACCGCCCGCCACCAGCAGTTTTCCTTCTGCCGTGATCGCGTGCGCATTCGAATAATGGTCCCCGGTAACGAAGGGCACATGCAACGCACCGTTGGTGCCGAATGTGGGTGAGAGGGTGTAGGTCTGCGCTTGCGAAAGGCTCGCGGCGCAGAGCAGCAATGCGGTGGAAAGAGTTCTCATGGTTTGGTTCGTTTCTGTGGCAAACCTCGCGCATGATCCGGTGCGCGGACGCGTAACCTTCGTTCCAAGTGAGGCCCAGCGCGGGTTTCAGACGGAATGGAGAAAAGGTTGGCGGTGTGATGACGCTTG
>JANOPI010000360.1:0-12299 GCA_031421755.1 Flavobacteriales bacterium
GGCTTTCAGGACCTTACCGCGCACATCGATGAAGACCTCCGAGCCGGGCGCACTGGATGCCGTAGGCACATAGCCCATGCCGATGGCCTTGTTCAGTGATGGACTCTGCGTTCCGCTCGTGACCACGCCCACGGTAGCACCGCTTCCATCAACGATGTTGTAGCCGTGGCGGGGGATGCCGCGATCGATCATTTCGAAGCCGACGAGCTTGCGTTGCACACCTTGCTCCTTCTGGCTCTTCAGCAGCGCGCTATCCGTGAACTCCTTGGTGAATTTGGTGATCCAGCCGAGGCCCGCTTCCATGGGCGAAGTCGTGTCGTCGATATCGTTACCGTAGAGGCAGAATCCCATTTCCAAGCGAAGTGTATCGCGGCTGGCGAGCCCGGCCGGTTTGATGCCGTGTGCGGCACCCGCGGTGAAAATCGCATCCCACGCGTTCTTGGCCAGCGGGTTCGGCATGTAGATCTCGTAGCCGCCAGCACCTGTATACCCTGTGCTGCTGATGAGCACCAGCCCCACCCCTTTCATCTCGGCGTACTGCGCGGTGTAATATTCCATGGCACCGAGGTCCACGCTGAACAACGGCTGCAATGTCGCAGTGGCCTTCGGGCCTTGCACGGCGAGCAAACTCATGCGATCACTGATGTTCTCCAGCTGCGCGTCGAACGTGTTGTGTTTGTTGATCCAGTCCCAGTCCTTCTGGATGTTGCTGGCGTTCACAACGAGAACGTAATGGTGATCCTCACCATGCTGCATGCGGTACACGAGCAGATCGTCCACGATGCCACCCTTCCCGTTCGGCAGGCAACTGTACTGCACCTTGCCCACGGCGAGTTTGCTGGCATCGTTGCTCGTCACCTTCTGGATCAGGTCCAACGCACCCGGCCCGCGCACGAGGAACTCGCCCATGTGGCTCACATCGAACACGCCCACGCTGTTGCGGACCACATGGTGCTCGTCATTCACGCCGGTGTACTGCACGGGCATCAGGTAGCCAGCGAAGGGCACCATCTTGGCGCCGAGGGCTTCGTGCACGGCGCTCAGGGCGGTGTGCTTCAGTTCGAGAGTCGTGTCGCTCATGTCTTGCGGGTCAATTCGTTGAAGAGGGCCAGGTAGCGGTCGCGCCACGCGATCACGGAGTACTTCTCCTCCACCGTTTTGCGCGCGGCCTGGCCCAGCCGTTGGCGAAGATCGGCATCGGCGATCAGCTTTGAGAGCTTCTCTTTCCACTCCGCATCGGAGGAGGCCAGAAAGCCGTTCACGCCGTCCTGGACGATGGTGCTGTTCACGCCCACGCGGGAAAGGACAACGGCCTTGCCCATGCCCATATACTGCAGGCCCTTGAAGCCGCATTTGCCGCGGCTCCACTCGTTGTCCGGTAACGGCATGATGCCGATGTCGATCGCGGCCAGGTCGTCGGCTTCTGTGGCGGCGTTCCAGCGCACATTCTCCACGTTCAACCCTGGGGCCTCCAGGTCACGGTCACTGATCACGCGGAAAATGAGTTTGTCGCTGAGCTTGTCCTGAAGTTCACGCAACATCGGGAAGGCCAGTTGCAAGTGCGCCACGCTGGTGAGGCTGCCTGTCCAGCCGATCACCACTTTGCCGTTAGCGCGCGGTGCGGTCGGGCGCGGCGCATAGCGGTCGGTATCGATCACCGTGGGGATCACTTCCACTTGGGTGTTGAAGCGCCTGGCATAGTCAGCGAGGAACTCGTTCCCGGCGATCACATGGTTAGCGAGCGCGATGATCTTGGGCACCTTGCTGGGATCCTTCAACCACTTCAGCTTGCGGTTGGCCTCGCTCACGTCCATGTGCCAGATGGCGTCATCGAAGTCGTAGATCAGCGGCACACCGGAGTTCGCGAACGCGCGCTCATAGCGGATGCTTCCTGTCATCAACGCTTCGCGCTGGAGCACCACCAGGTCGAAATCCTTCGCGCGGCGCACATGCTCGGCGCGCAGCTTCAGGCTCTTCTTGAAGATGCGCGCCTTGGCCAGGATCTTTCCCGGCGAGTAGAACACTTTGTCGTCGTCTTCATCAATGATCCAGGCGTACTCCACGTGTACGCCGTGTTCGGCCCAATATGGCGCGAACTGCTCGAAGCGGTAGCGCTGGCTGGGCGACCGATCTGGGCGGTGCGCGGCGATGAAGAGGACGTTCAAACCGGGGGGATGCTGGGGGCGAAGATGGGAACGACCAGTCACTACCAGCCCATGCGTTTCTTCAAGCCGGCGATGTGCGCCAGGTGGTGGGCGCCATGCCACACATACAGCTCCAAGGCTTCGGCAAGGCTGATCTCCCTGTTCTGCTGCTCCGGGTGAAGGAAACCACGTTGGAAGTCAGCGGGTGCCATGTTGCGCACAACCACGGCCCATCGCGCGTGGAGCCCGGCAATGATCAAGAGCGAAGGCTCGATCGGCATGTTGCGGGCGTCGGCCAATTCAGCCCACAAGGCTTCTTTGTAGGGCTTGATGGTCGGCGTATCCTCGGTAAGTGCCAGCTTGAAGCGGCCGGGAGCTTGGCCGTGACTATCCGCGATGTGGTGAACGAGCTGGCGAACGGTCCATCCATTGGGGCGGTAAGGCGTGTCCAGTTGCGTATCGGACATGCCTGCTATTGTTGAACGCAAGGTTGCGGGGAAGGCCTCAATGGCAGCGATGCACTCCGCGCGGCGGGCGGGCGCAATGGCCTTCGTGCCACGGACGAACTTGCCAACGGGATACTTCAGTTGTTCGAGGTCGGGGGCTTCGGTGATCATGCCCCCAAAGGAACAGGATCAGCGCATGATCCGGATGCTGTACGCAACTTCCTGGGAAGGCCGCGTTGCTTGGAGTACGTAGGTGCCTGACGTTACTGGGCCCGGATCCACGCGGTAGCGCCCCGGCCCGATCTTTTGGAAACCGATCGGGATCGACCTGCCTTTCCCGTCGATGAGGGCAAAGCCCACGGCGTCATCCAGTTCGTCCGGAAGTACCACCACCACCGGCCCCTCTGATGGGTTGGGGTAGGCGTGCGGTCGTGTTCCGGACACCTCGCTGAACCGCACGCTCACGACATCGCTCCAGATGCTTGTGCCATCAAGGTCCGTCTGTTGCAGTCGGTAGTAGCACAAACCTCCGGGTGCGGCAGGATCCACCATCGAGTAGTTCAGTTCCGTGGTGCTGTTGCCTGCTCCGTCCTGCACGCCAACCCTGCTCCATTCCTCTGCATCAGTAGAACGTTCCACGGTGAAATAGTCGTTGTTCCGCTCCGTTGCCGTGCGCCATTCCAACAACGCGGTGGAAGCGGACAAAGCGCTACCCTCGAACGACAGCAATTCTACCGGAAGTGGTGTCCCGGACATGTTGATAGTGCCCAGGGTAAAGCGTCGCCCGTCCTGCAAGGCATTGCTATCGGAAAACCGGTAGAGTGTTCCGCTCACATGGGTCGCACCGCTGATCGCTGTTTCATCTGCGAAGACGCCGTCGCCATCCGTATCCACGAGCAACCGGAGGTCACTGGCCGTTACAGTGCCCAGCCCGGCGAGGTCGAAAGTGATGTCCGTATTGCCCACGTTGACAGAGGCACCGCTGGAATTCACCTCGCTCACACGCCATATGCGGTGCAAGCGTCCCTGCATGCCGGCCGGATAATCGGTGGAACCATAGGCACCGAGCGTGGAATTGTTGTGTCCCCAGAACAGGAATTCGTCATCGCCCAATCCGCCATATCCCGCCTTGCCGATCTGCACGATGCCGGAGCCGCGCGAATCCGTTTGGGTATTGCTCGCGTCCACCCTGCCTATCCCAGCCGCATCATGGTCGAAGTTGCCGTTGCCCGCATTGTCCTGCACGTAGATGTCGCCGGAGGACAGGGCACGGCCATACTTCGCCGCGAGGTAATTGTTCACGATAAGCCTTTGTGCGCTGTTCAGTGGAGCGTTGAACGCGACGACCTCTGCGATGTCGCCGTTCACTTCACGGCCCGAGGTAGTGCGCTCATTGCCGATGTACAGCGGCAGGTTGTTCACGCGGGGCGTCTTGCTTTCGTTGTCGGTGATGATGTTCGCTGCGTTCTTGTAGACATCGCGACCCACGCCGGCGCTGTAACTGTACTCGATCACATCGAACGCGGTGGTGGTCACCTGACCTCCGGCGGAACTGGTGAATGTGCGCGTGCCGTCCGTGTACTTCGTGGGGGTGTGGATATTCCCGTCACTGTAGCTGAGCATCTCCCAGTTCTCATCACTGTCGTCCCCCTTCACTATCCAAGCGTTGTAGTTCTTCTGCAGATCGGCCGTCACCACGATGAAGAAGTGCCACTGCGTGAGGTCCAACGTGGCATGGTCCGACACCCAGAGCTGGTCGTCGGTCCCATCGAAGTCGAGTGATGGATAACTGTTCACTGAAGCGCTCACATAAGCGGGTTTGGCCGTAGGGATGCTACCCGGAAGCAAAGCGTGATTGCTGTTGCCCGAACGGTCGTTCCACTGCGAAACCAGTCCGCCGGATTGGGTGATTCCGCTGTTCGCATCCAGCCAAAGCACATTGTTCGTGCTGGTGCCGACACCACCCGGACCGGTCTGTGACAAACTTGGAAATGCGAAAGAAAGTGCTACGAAGAAGAAAGCGTTGCGCATCAGGAGAGATTGAGGCCGCTCTGATACGCACTGTCGACGAACGGGGTTTCCAAACCCACGAACAGCGCGGTTCTCCCGCCCACCTACTTCTTCTTCACCGCGTACTTCAGCAGGAACTCCTCCCCGTCCAGCACTTCCAAAGCACTGAAGTGGAAATCATTCCGATCGTACGTAACGATCGCCGAGCATTTCGCGTCCACGGCGGAGTAGTACTCCATACCGTCTTCGAGGTCTTCCACGCGTTTGTCGGCCAAAGCGCGCTTGGCGGTGGAAGCATCCAAGCTGGTGATCTTGAGCTTCTCGGCGAGCAACACGGCTTTCTTCTTGGCCACGCGCCGGCCGCTCTTCTTCTCCGCGTAGTAGGCACCTATCGCCAGACACAGCGGTGAGGTGTACACCTCGAAGCGCGGATCGTCCGCCAAGCTCAGCACCCGGGCACACGCCGGGTAGTTCGGGTACTCGTTGCAGAGCACCGTTACCAGCACGTTCGCATCCAGGAAGATCCGCATCATTTTGTGCATTTGCTCCCCTCTCCTATGCCTCCCTCTCCTTGGGAGAGGGCCGGGGTGAGGGTGGAGAGAGGCTGGGGGTGAGGGCGCATCATTTGCTGACCCTGCCGGAACGGCGGCTTGCGAGGTAGTCCTTCTTCACGGACTTCGCCGCGTTCTTGCGTACGTACTCCGCTTGCCCTTCGCTTACCATATTGACCCAATCGGAAACGGGCAGCTCATCCAAACTGCGGTACTTCTTGCTCACTACCTTGCTGAGCAGGAACTCCGTGAGCCGCGACAAGCTGATGTTATTGGCCTCAGCGAACGCTTTGGCCTGCACCACGATGGACTCATCGAAGCTGAGGGTGACTTTGGTATCCATGGCCGAATGGTTTGTACGACAAATGTAATCACATCTTACGTACGAACCTCAACTCCGGTTATGAATAGCGCGCTGAACCGCCCGACTTATTCCTCCCGCACTGCGAACGGCGGCTTCCAATCCTTGCGGAGCATGCGCGCCTTCACCTCGGCGTAGCTCAACGGGTAGAAGTCGTTCGCGTCCACGCCGATGTCGAACGACAGGGAATCGGGCTTCTCCGGCAGGTTGTTGTGCGAATGGCCGTAGAGGTGCCATGTGCCACGGAAGTCGCTGCGCCACACGCGCATGGCGTAGTGGAACAAGATGATGCGCTGCACGCCGGCCGGGCGCTCGGGATCATGCACCTTCAGTTCGTAGTACTCCTTGATCCACTTGAACCATTTGCGGTTGTTCAAGGCAGAGCTTTCGTGGTTGCCCACGATCAGGTACTTCGTCCCATTCAAGCGGCTGGCGATGCGATCGAACGCCTCGCCCTTGCACATGGCGAAGTCACCCAGGTGGTAGACCTCATCGTCCGGGCCAATACGCTCGTTCCAGCGGCGGATGAGCTCTTCGTTCATCTCCTCCACATCGGAGAAGGGGCGATTGCAGAAACGGATAATGTTGGCGTGACCGAAGTGGTGGTCACTAGTGAAATAGATGTTCTTCATTCATGTGTTACCGACAAGACGGATGCGACATGACGCGATCAGCGGACGAAGGGTTGCCCTATAAAGGAGCGTCCACGTCTCACGCCCGCCTTGGATGCGCCCTTCCGAGGTGGCCAAAGCATGAAGCTGTGATCACAAATGGGCTTTCGCGAAAGCCGCTGCGCTCATGATCGCTGTGCCCTTGTAGTTCTCCAGAACAAGTAGGTCCTTGTCACCGGTGATCAGCACATCCGCGTTGCCGATATCAGCCATCAGCAAGAGGTAGTCGTCTTTCGGGTCGCGGGAAATGTGCATGGGTGAGCGTTCCACGTTCAGCTCTATCCCGTATACCTCAAGCACCTCGATAAAATAATCGACCCGGTTCAGCGAGAAGTACTTCCGGAACTTCTGCCGCTCCGCTACCTCCCTGAATTCCTTGAACAGTTCGACTGACCAAAGGATCTCTACCTTGCTTACAACCAACGCCTCGAAGAACCCACCAAGCGCCCTGCCGATCAGGATGCTCAATAGCACGTTCGGGTCAACGACGACCCTTAGCGGCTTGCTTCTTCCACGCCGCATAGCGCCGGGCCCTTACGATCTCAACCTCCTTGGTGATGGTCTCCTCATCCAACTCGTCTGTCTTGAACGTTGCCACCAAGGCCAGGAATTCTTTCGCTAACGCATCACGCGCCACTTCATGCATCATGCGCAGACGTTCCTTTCTCGGAAGCTGCTTCACAAGCTCCTTCACCTGATCTGTAGAGAGATCCAAACGGGCACCCTTATCCAGTGACATAGCGCGAAGTTAGCGCAAAGGGCCAGCGCCGATCCTCGTCTTGCCCCCCATCATCCGTGATCCTCCGCGTCTCCTCGAAGGGCTATCAGCTTGTTCATCACTCCGAAGTCATGTTGACCGGGATGGCCTCTTACCGGAACCCAAGAGACCGCTTCTCAAAATGATCATGACCAGTATCGACGCGATGAACACATAGAACGTCCAACGCGCGGCCATCTTCTTGAACTCTCTCTCCTCAAGCTTAATGAGCGCATCCTTGGACCAGTTGCCCGTGGCCAATCGCTCCTTCCAGTCCGCTCCGGTGATATCGCTGGACAGCACGCACCATGCGAAGTATAGACCCACGGGGATGCACAAAATGATGATCGCATTCAGCGTGTGCTTCAGCCAAACCATCTTATGTATCCCGCTGCCCATTTTCTGATCCGCTGTTCAATCCATCAACTAATCACCTCCTCATCCCCTGCGCCTGCTGCATCTGCTGCATCATCGCCTTCATCTTCGTCTTGTCCCCCATCATCTTCATCATCTTCCGCATCTCCTCGAACTGCTTCATCAGCTTGTTCACTTCTTCGATGCCACGGCCGCTGCCTTTCGCGAGGCGCGCACGCCGTGTGCCGTTGATCACCGCCGGGTTCTTGCGCTCCTCCGGCGTCATGCTCTTGATGATCGCCTCGATGCCCTTGAAAGCGTCGTCGGGGATGTCGATGTTCTTCATCGCCTTGCCCACGCCGGGGATCATGCCCATGAGGTCCTTCATGTTCCCCATCTTCTTGATCTGCCCGATCTGCTCCAGGAAATCGTCGAAGCCGAACTGGTCCTTCGCGATCTTCTTGTTCAGCTCGCGTGCGGCCTTCTCGTCGAACTGCTCCTGCGCGCGTTCCACCAGGCTCACCACATCGCCCATGCCGAGGATGCGGCCGGCCATACGGTCCGGATGGAACTCGTCCAGCGCCTCCATCTTCTCCCCGGTGCCGATGAACTTGATCGGTTTGTCCACCACGCTGCGGATGGATAGCGCCGCACCGCCGCGCGCATCGCCGTCGAGCTTCGTCAGCACCACGCCGTCGATGTTCAGGCGTTCGTTGAAGGCCTTGGCGGTGTTCACCGCATCCTGACCGGTCATGGCGTCCACCACGAAGAGCGTCTCCTGCGGGTTGATCGCCTTCTTGATCGCGGCGATCTCGTCCATCATCTTCTCATCGATCGCCAGGCGGCCGGCGGTGTCGATGATCACGGCCGTGAAGCCATGCTGCTTGGCGTGCGCGATCGCGTTCTTCGCGATGCTCACGGGGTCCTTGTTCTCGCGCTCGCTGTACACCTCGATCTCCAGCTGCTTGCCCAGCGTTTCCAGCTGGTCGATGGCCGCAGGGCGGTACACGTCCGCGGCGGTGAGCAGCACGCGCTTGCCCTTCTTGCGGATGTAGTTGGCCAGCTTGCCGCTGAAGGTGGTCTTACCCGAACCCTGCAAGCCGCTCATCAGCACCACCGTGGGGTTGCCGCCCAGGTTGATGCCCGCGCTCTGCCCGCCCATCAGCTCGGCGAGTTCGTCGTGCGTGATCTTCGTGAGCAGTTGGCCGGGGCTCACGCTCGTGAGCACGTTCTGGCCGAGCGCCTTGGCCTTCACGCGATCGGTGAAATCCTTCGCCGTCTTGAAGTGTACGTCGGCATCCAGCAGCGCGCGGCGGATCTCCTTGGTGGTCTCCGCCACGTTGATCTCCGTGATCTGCCCCTGGCCCTTGAGGACCTTGAAGGCCCGCTCCAGCTTGTCACTTAAGTTCTCGAACATCGAAAAGGAATTGAGGGAGGCGAAGGTAGATGGCTAGGGCGGCATGAGCACCCCTTGGACCGTCCCGGTGATCTCCACACTGGACAACTCCACAGGCCCGGTTCCACGTCACCTTGCGGATCCACGAACATGACGCTACCCTACCCGGTACTGGCCACAGGTCTGCTCCTCTCCTTCGGCTCAGCTGCGCTGGCACAACAGCAAGTCAGTTGCGGCAACGCCAATGCCGGACTTTCCCCAGTGCTTGTTGCGCGCGCCTTGGCCGCGAACGCTGAACGGGGCGGAGGCAACGAGGTGCGCACCTTGAAAATGCACGTGGTGATCGCCGCCGCTCCGAACCAGGGCGGTGACCCGGTGCTCGCCTTCCAGCCCAGCGACGTGCAACGCGACATCGACTTCACGAATGCCGCCTTCGAGCGCTGCAACACCGGCATCCAGATCCAGCTCTGCGGGCCCATCGAGGTGGTGGAGGACTATACGCTGTACAACTCCGGTCCGCAAGCTTTCCAAACGGTGGAAGCACACACGATGCTGGGCTCCATCAACGCCTTCTATGTGTTCGACATCGCCAACGGCGTGATCGGTGGTGCGGCCTTGGGCGACCTCATCTTCGTTTCGCGTTTCGGCCCCAACAACACGCTGGCGCATGAGGTGGGCCACGTGCTCGGCCTCAGCCACACGCATGATGCCCTCATCGAGCCGGAACTGGTGGACGGATCCAATTGCACGGTCGGGGGTGATATGCTGTGCGATACGCCTGCCGACCCACAACTGAACCTGCCTGGCCTGATGCTGCAACCATGCACCTACGTGGGCACCATCACCGATGCGAACGGCGACCTGTACACACCGATGGTGAACAACCTGATGAGCTATTCGACCTGCCAGGCCGATTCGATCACGCCGGAACAAGGTGCGGTGATGCGCTACACGGCGGACAACGTTCGGGTGCATCTGCAACGCACGAGCTCCCCTGCGGTCATAACTCCCTTTGCCTTGCGGCAATGCGTGGACGCCGAACCCGTCGCCTTGGAAGCCAGCCCGTCCCCCGGCACCTTCAGTGGTCCGCTCGTGAGCGGAACGGAGATCATCAACGCACCGAACCCGCCCGGTCAGTATTGGATGGCCTACGCTCCTACTCCGCAAGAACTGCCCACGGTCTTCGCCGATCAGTTCTGCTTGCCCTATGCCCTCACGCCCGTCGCGCACCAGGGCATCGCCACGGACAGCGTGTGGCAGAGCTTCACGGCGGCCATCGATGGGGAGTTCAACCGCTTGGACATCTATGCGCACTCCACCACGCCGCAGAACATGCGGCTTCGCATCTACAGCGGTGAAGGCGTTGGGGGCTCCCTGCTCTTCGACCTTTCCGTACCGATGAGCGCGGATACGAGCTGGACGCTCTTCGATCTGCCCGCGGGTGTGAACAGTTCCGCAGGTTCCACCTACACGGCGCTGATCACTACTGCCATGGACATCGCCATCATGACGCCCGTTGGTGCTTCCTACGCGAATGGTATCAGCAGCTTGGGCCCACAGGATGTGGAATTCCGCCAGTGGATCCTGGCCGCGCCGCCGTGCCAGGGCACCTACCGTTACTACGAGTTGTACCAAGTGCAGGAACATCCCTTCATCAACCTCGCCGATGCCTATTGCCATTCCGATGAACGCCCCGTGCACTTGGTGGCGGACACCTTGCACCTCTCCAACATCAGCGAGGCCGTGGACGGCAACACCACGGACACCTTCATCCCGGCCGCCCTCGCGCCCGGCCAGCATCTCGCGCAGCACACCTACACCGTGAACGGTTGCTCCGGTACATTGGACCAACTCTTCACCGCGGAGCCGCCGCCAACCTTCGAGTTCCCCAGCCTGCAATCGCCGATCTGCGTGGAAAGCGAGCCGATCACGCTGGAGGCCGAGCCCGCCGGTGGCACCTTCCGCATAGACGGGGTTGTGAGCACTGTGCTGGATCCCGTTGCGCTCGGCGTGGGCACGCATGCTGTGGACTACAACTACTCCACCGTGCTGGACGAGGTCACCTTCTTGGACCAGTTCTGCTGTTACGAAGGCCTGCCCTCCTACGGCTTCCTCCCGGCCGATTCGATCGCCTGGCAAGCGTTCACAGCGCAGCAGACCGGCACCTTGCTCAACATCCAAACAGGTGTGCAGATGAACTCGTCTTTGGCGCGCACCTTCAACCTGAGCCTGCACGAAGGCACGGGCCCGAACACACCGGTGATCTGGTCCGACACGCGCACCACGCTCGACGGTTACAACCTCTTCAGCCCGCTGGACCTGCCCGTGCAAGAAGGCAGCACCTACACCTGGGCGCTGCAGTTCGTGCCGGATGCGGAACCGATGTTGCCCACGCTGTTCCACTTTACCGCGAACGGCTACCCTACCGGCGTGGCGCACATGCCCGGCGTGCCCGATGCCGACCTCTTCTTCCGCGAGAACATCCGCCAGAACTTCCCCTGCGCGGACAGCACCAGCTTCACGATCAACGTGGAGCTGTGTACCGGCATCGCGGGATCCTCCTTGCCCGGCGTATCCGTGGGCCCCAACCCCTTCGGGCGAACGCTGCTGCTCACCACCGCCGATGAGCGTGTGTTCTATACCCTCCTCTGCGCCGATGGCCGCACCGTGCGCACGCACAGCGCCGCGCCGCACACGCGCGAGGCGATCCCTGTGGAGGACCTGGCCAATGGGTGCTACCTGCTGCGTCTGAGCAGCGCCGATGGCGCGCGGACGGAAGTGGTGCGGGTGGTGAGGGAGTGAGGAGGAATTGGGGTTTGGGCGTTCCGGCTCGAAGACTCGCCGTCGGGCCATTCGCTCGTAGTCCTCGCCGCCCTCCCCCGGCCTAGAGCCGGGGCTCGGTCGGCTGTGGGCTACCCGCTTCTGTCCCTAACGCGAAATGCGGAACCTCAATGTTCCAGTTGCTCCATCATCAACCACAGGTCCACTGTGGTGATCGCGAGCTTCGGGTGCGACGGCTCCAGCCCACGCACCAGCGCCTTGTCTCCTGTCCAGAGCCGCGCCCTGAGCTTTCGCGCAAGCGCTACGAAAGGCACATCCTTCAGATCGATCAAAGCCAGCACGCGCTCCGTATCGAGAATAAGCCGTGCGGAAAGCGACGCTTCGTCCACGAATTGAATGTTGGCCGTCACCTTGTCGATCACCTCGTCCAGTTCCTTGCCCGAAAGACCGGTCAGTCCTTGCAGCTTCGGACGATGCTTGAGCAGTTCCGCGTGCAGGAAAGCACAACTGTGGAACTCGAAGTGCCGCTTGCCCGCGATCAGGATGCGCGCAATACGACTGTTGGAGTTAAGGACCGCGCTGAAGACGATGTTGGTATCGACAACGAGCTTCACTTGACGAGCCGCTTGCGGTTCTTCGCGTACCACTTGCGGCTCACGTCAGCGGCCAGGTTGTCCACCACCTTCTGCGGCACTTTGTAGCCCTTGGTCAGTTCCTTGTACCGGGCGTAGTCCAGGAATTCCTGCAGGTCATCCGCGTCCACGCTGGCGGGCAGGCGAACGATGATCTCCTTGGCGGTGCGCTCGATGAACATGCGACGAAGGTAGG
>JANOPI010000361.1:0-5232 GCA_031421755.1 Flavobacteriales bacterium
ATGATCAAGGACCTCGCCGTGAAAGGGGCGCCCAAAGCATTGAAGGCCGGTACCAAGGTGCGCGGTATCAAACTCGTTGACGGCGACCATAACATCGATTGCCGCATCGAAGGCTTCGGCGCGATGGCCCTGAAGAGCGAGTTCGTAAAGAAGGCGTGATAGGGCCGGTGCGCCCTAGTCGTCCAAGCCCTTTCCGGCCAGGATATGAGCGACGTATTTCCCGATCCGGGCCTCCCGTGTCTTCGGTTGTTTCGCCCCGGAGAAATAGAGCAGGTAGCCGCGCTGACGACCAGGCGTTAGTGAACCGAACGCTTTCTTGAGATCGGGCATCGACCTCAACTTCGCAGTGAACTCTTCAGGCATCCCGAATTCGGCGGTTGCCTTCAACGCCACCTTCTTTCCTTCCTTCTCGATGGAGATGGCCTCTTCAATGTAGCTGCGTAGCACAGGGGTGAGCTTCGTGATCTCCTTCGCGCCACTGAAGCGGATCTGCCGCGCCCCTTGTACGTTCTCCGTTTGTTGGATCAAGATCTTGTGGTCATCCTTCAGCAAAGCGCCCTTGTGGAAGAGCAGGGCACAATACTCCTTGAATCCGTGGATGAGGAAGACGTTCTTTCCCTTCAACGTGTAGCAAGGGTGTCCCCATTTCAACTCCTCAGTAAGCCCACTGTCCAACGCGATCGCGCGCAGCTTGGCGTAGACCTCTTTCCACGGAGTGTCCTTCTCGAAGAACCAGTTGACGCTGGGGTTGGCGACGTTCATGAGCGATGGAAGCGAAAGGTATCCGATGCTGATCCCTGAATAGATGCCGATCACATCTTTTCCCCCGGCAACGTCGCCGCCTGCTTCACCCACGCGATGAACTGCTTCTCATCGAGCGTGTCGCGCTCGTGGATGTGCAGATAGCGCACCTTCTTTTGGGTGCTGGCATCCGGAGGCAAGGGCTTCAACAGGGCGCCTTGGAAAAAGGCCACCTTCACATACTTCGTCACCATGTGGAAACCAAGGAAGAAGGTCTTTGGGTCGGTGCCGTACATCGGCGTGTTCCACTTCACGGCCTTCTCCACCTTCGGCAATGTGCGGGTGACCAGTGCATCCAAACGCGCGGCCACTTCACGCTTCCAATCCGGAATGGCTTGGATGTAGGCCTGCACTGGTGCGTCGCCGTAGCCCTTCGCGATCTGTGGGTTGTCGCCAGCAAGAAGCTTTACGGTTGCTACGGACTTCTTCACCGCCGTCGTCTTCGCAGGAGCCGTTTTCTTGGCCGGAGCGTTGTTCTTCGTTGCCATGCGCCGAAGTTCGCAACAAGCACTGATACCTTGGTGGCCATGCTCCAACTTCATCTGGCGACCTTTCCGATCCTCTCGACCAAGCAACTGGTTCTTCGGGAACTGCGCATGTCCGACTCACCGCAGGTGTTCAACCTGCGTTCCGATCCCGTGGTGATGCGGCACGTGAACAGACCGTTGGCCACTACGCTGGATGATGCCCGTGCCTTGGTCGAACGGGTCACCATGTCCGTTGGGTCGAACGAAGCAGTGCAATGGGCGATCACCAGAAAAGGAGAGGACACCTTCATCGGGCTTATCGGCTTTTGGCGCTTCGTGAAGGAGCATCATTTTGCAGAGCTCGGCTACACCTTGGCGCAACAGCACTGGGGCCAAGGCTACATGAGCGAGGCCATTGATGCGGCCGTACAATGTGGCTTTTCCACGCTGGGACTGCATCGCATAGAAGCCATCACCCGGCCTGCGAACCGTGCGTCGGTGCGTGTGCTGGAGAAGAACGGCTTCGCACAGGAAGGGCATTTGCGGGAGGATATCTACTGGAACGGCACCTACCACGACTCGCTGCATTTCGGGCGGCTGGCGCATTGACACGCAAGGCATAACATCTTTGCTAAACACCCCAAGATCATGGCCAAAGCTGAACTCAAGACCAAGGTGAACGAAGCCAGCGTTGACGCGTTCATCGACCTGCAGCCCGCAGACGTTGCATCGGAGTGCCGCACCATCATGAAGCTGATGAAGAAGGCCACAGGCGAAGAACCGAAGATGTGGGGTGCCAGCATAGTGGGCTACGGACGCTACCACTACAAAGGCGCCAGCGGCCGCGAAGGCGAATGGATGATCACCGGCTTCAGTCCGCGCAAAACGAACCTCACGGTGTACATCCTGATGGGCTTCGAGAAAGAAGCGGCGCTGATGAAGAAGCTCGGCAAACACACCACCGGCAAGAGCTGCCTGTACATCAAGAACCTGGCGGACATCGATCTGAAGCTGCTGGAGGAGCTGATCGTGAAAGGGGTGAAGGCGATGGCCAAGACGCGCGTGAAGTAGCGCTAGTCTTCCACGTAGTAGTAGGCGCTTCGGCAAACCAGTCCGCACGGTGTTTCGTGGACCACGACCACACCGGACTTACCATCGGCGGTGCGGAAAGGGAGACCGAATCGCAGTGCCAGTGCTGCGGTCGTTGAGGGTTGAAGCAAGGTGCTGTCGCCACGGCCCACCGACCATGATCCACCGTGCTGGTCTTCTTGCCACAGCATGCGGTATCGGGCGATCGTGGTGTTCGTCGTCCCCGTTGGATCCACGGATCTCATTCCGGTCCGGAACTGCGTGAACTCCACGCTGTCCTTGGCATTCTCATAGTGGGCCGGACCGAAAAAGGAGTGGCCGTCCATCAGATGGTGCAAGGGTTCCTGGGCAACGCCGAGGCAGGGTAGGAGCAGCAAGAAGATCGCGAGTAGCGTGGTGGGTATGATGTGGTTCGGTACACGGCGCGGGTGTTTCGGTTCATCCTGTTCAGCGCTCTCGGCACATCTTCATCCTATGGACACGAAAAGACCCCAATGGACAGGTACTGCTGTCCATTGGGGGTCCGATCAACTTTCCCAGAAAGCGGCGCTATTGCTTCACCACGCTCACCACGTAGCTGGCATTCCGGTTGGTGGCACGCAGGGTGTATACACCGCTGCTCAACTCGGAAATATCTACCACACCGTTCGTGCTACGCAGCGCTTGTTGCGCCACCATCTGTCCTTGGGCGTTGAAGAGTGTGACCAGGTCCACATCAACTCCCGAGTTGATGGTCAGGAAGTCTTGAGCAGGGTTCGGGAACACCGAGATGATCGGTTCTGCGTTCGTGCTCGTTTCGATCCCCGTGCTGAGCAACAACTCGTCGAGGTAAACTACCCAACCATTCGCCGAGAACGGTGGCTGATCATCCCAACCGGCCACGTATTCGCCGTTCGGTGAAATGGCGTAGGCCGTGCCCATGCGATCGGTAGGTGCATTGATGTCCACTCCGTTCATCAACAGGACGTCCTTCAGGAACAAGGGCTGAACGCCGAGATCGGGGTGGTACACGATCGCCTCGCGGTCCAAGGCTCCGAATTCGCCGAAACGCTGTGCATAGCCCACTGCAACGCCGGTGTTGGATACGCTCGTGAAAGTCGCCGTCTCGTAATCAGCTGGAATATCGAAGGTGGTGAAGGTTTCTGTGATGCCATCATGCACGAACGCGTGCCCGTCAAAATCACCTACCATCAGAGACGATTCGTTGATGTCGCTGACCGCGTTCGTATTGAACAGAGGCAGATCAGGACTTACTTGTATGATCTGCAGATCCGGTTTGATGTACACGGGGATGCGGCGCGTACCACCACCTCCGCCTTCATCATCCGCCCAGCCACCGATCGTGCCATCGTTGGTGATCACATAGCCCGCCACGGCAACGTACGCCTCGTTGAAGATCTCCGTGAGCACGTTCGTTTCCGTGTTGTACTTGAAGGTCCCGAAATCGCAACAACCGATGGACATCTGGCCAGTAACCCACACCCCGTTCGGTGAAATGCTGTAGGTGCTGAAGGAAGATTCTGCCGGGATCGATGAAAGGAACCACCCGATCGGGTTCCACACGCCGTTCTTCTTATAGGCTGGTTGAAGGATGAAATTCGGCTCATCAAAGAACATCGATCCGGCAACCTCGCCGTTGTTGTTGATGGAGACCATTTCGGTCGCCTCAGCTTCCATCAGTGTCCAGGTCTCAGTGGCGAAGTCAAAGTACGCCCCACCGCTGATGCCGGTCCCATTGTCATTGATGTCGTTGAAGCGACTACCGAACGAACTCGCGATGTAGTAGTCCATCTGTGCGAACCCAGCGATCGGTAATGCGCAAGCGGCGAAAAGCAATGTCCTGATGGTGTATGGTCTTCTCATGGTAAGCAGTGTTGGTCCGGTGGTTCTGGAGCAGAACAAATGTAGGCGGCGCTTCCTGAGGAGAATGGCGCTCTGGGATACTCGTGTATCCCTCCTAGCCCCGAGTTGGCCAGAGGGCTTGCGGGCTGCAGCCTGCCGGTTCGCAAACCGCACTTGAAGCTCTGATCCGTGTCTCCGGGGATGCCGGACTGTTCAACGGTTGCGACTTTCGGGCGATAGCGCCTCTGCGAGGAACCGCCTCGCTATTTGGTCGCTACCACCACGTTCCTGCCCAACGTTTTGAAGCGCACGCCGTTCGCTTGCACAACGGTGATGGTCAAGTGGCCCGTCTTGCTGATCTTCAGGTCGCGCGCTGTCCCGGACTTGCCCTTGTGCGTACCGGCCACAACGAGGCAATGGTCGCCATCCTTCAGTTGCGGGGTCTTTGTGGTGGGCATGGGGCGGGGTTCGCGGTGCAAGATCGGACGGCACGCCACTGATCCCCGCGCGTTGCTTCCTGGAGATGCGCGTCGTTCGATCCGATCCTTAGGCCAGCACGAAATGCGCGCTACGCCCACCAGCCTTGCCCTTCTTCAGCACCTTCTTCACCACTAGGTCGGTCAGGTCGCGTGAAGCAGTGTCCTGAGAGGTCTTCGCCAGCTTGGCGTACTTGCTGGAGTTGAGGTTGCCTTCGAAACCGTCCAGCAGTTTGTTCAGCACCTTCACCTGGCGCGGGTTCAGGATCGTCTTCGCGTGCGTCTGCCAGAAGCGGTGCTTGCTGAGCACGGCCGATAGCGTTTCCTCGGAAGCCACCAACGCGCGTTGGAGGCATGCGAGGAACCACGCGAGCCATTCGGTTACGTCGAGCGTGCCGCGCTGCGACCGTTCCAGCACGTCGTAGTACTTCTTGCGTTCGTTGCGCACCTGCGCGCTCATGCTGTAGAAGCGCTGCGGCGACCCATCACCGCGAGCAAGCAAGAGGTCGGCGACGGCGCGCGCCATGCGGCCATTGCCGTCCTCGAAGGGGTGGAGC
>JANOPI010000362.1:0-9281 GCA_031421755.1 Flavobacteriales bacterium
GGTTTGCTCTGGGGTTTTTATACTGCCACCCTAAAACCCCATCACCCCCAGCTCCATGGGCGCTTTCGGGTTAAACCCCCGTTTATACACGCCCCTTTAATGGGGGGGGGGGCGGGCTAACCCCGCCCGCGCGCACTTGCAAGGCTCTTGTCATTCCGGGCTTGACCCGGAATCGCGCAGATGCAGCTGAGCGTATGCGGTTCTTCGGTTCCCTTTCTAAAGCCCCATGAGCAAGCAGGCCACTCCGTCTCCCGTTGCTGAAGAGCTGGTGCAGACCGTGCTTCAAGCGGTGCTGGAGAATGCGCCCTTGCCGCTGGCGCAAGTAGCAGGACCGGAGCATGTGGTGTGGGCCATCAACCCGGCCTTCTGTACCTTGCTTTCCAGAAGCGCGGAGGAGTTGATCGGGCAGCGCTTCGCCGACCTCTTCCCGCAGAGCACCCGCTCCAGCGAATTGCTGGATCGCGTGTTGCGCAGTGGCGTTGGCGAAGCGTTCGTGATCGTGGAAGGCCAAGCGGCGAATTCGCACTATGGCGCGTTCACCTGTTGGCCCATCAATGCCGGGATAGGGCGGCTGAGCGGGTTGATGATCCAGGTAACGGAAACAACCGTTCTGCAACAGCTTTCCGTAGCCGTGAACGAAGCCTTGCTGATCAGTTCCGTGCAGCAGCATGAGCTTACCGATGTGGCCGATCGCTTGAACGTGCGGTTGCACGATGAGATGGTGGTGCGCGAGGAGTTGGATGCTGCCTTGCGCGAATCGCAGCGGTTTCTCCGTTCCTCATTGGATGCGCTTTCGGGGCACCTCGCGGTCGTGGATGCATCCGGGACCATACTCGAAGTGAACGAGGCATGGCACCGGTTCGCTTCTGAAAATGGGTATCCCACTGCTGATCACGGCATCGGGTCCAAGTATCTCCAAGAGCTCACCATACCGGATGAACTGGGGCCGGAGTATGCGCAAGGGATCAACAACGTTCTTGCCGGGAAGCAGAACAGCTTCGAGTTCGAATACCCGTGTCATTCGCCTACGGCCCAGCGCTGGTTCCTCATGCGCGTTACGCGCTTCACAAGTCCGGGGCCTGTGCGGGTGTTGATCGTGCATGACAACATAACCGAGCGCAAGCAAGCCGAACTGGCCTTGCGCCAAAGCGAGGAGCGGTTCCGTGCCGCAGCCTATGCCGCACGGCTCACCTACGTGGAAGTGGACCTGGCACAAGGAGGTGCATACACAGCCGGGAACTTCGAGGCTGTAATGGGCTATCCATCGCCGCCCGAACAGGAAGCCGATGCCGCTATTGGTGTTCGTGCCCTGCTGCAGCATGTGGTACCCGGCGATCGTGCGCGAGTAGAGTCCGCGTTGCAGAAGTTCGTAACGGGTGGTCCTGTTGGCAAGATCGAATACCGCGTACTGGGCGATGATGGCATAGAGCGTTGGATAGAAAGCGAATGGATCCTGCAATTGGACGATGCCGGACTACCCGCAAAGACCTTCGCCACCAACATGGACATTACCGATCGGAAGCGATCGGAAGTCGCCTTGCGCGAGAGTGCAGAGTATAACCGCAGCATCACCGACAGCAGTCCGGACTGCATCAAGATCCTGGACCTGGAAGGCAACCTGATCTCCATGGCGGACCGTGGGCAAAAGCTGTTGTGCATCCCCGATATCACCCCGTATGTGAACACCCCGTGGGTGGAGTTCTATGAAGGTGCGGCCGATCGCGCAGCGGCCTTAGCGGCGGTGAAGAATGCAGCGGGCGGCGGCGAAGGGAACTTCCTTGGCTACTTCGCAACGCTGGACGGTACACCCAAGTGGTGGGATGTGCGCGTATCCCCGATCCTGAACGCGAACGGGGCACCGGATAAGTTGCTCGCCGTATCGCGCGATGTCACCGAGCGCAGGTATGCGGAAATGAACCTCGCGTTCCTCGCCGACATCAGTAAAGACCTTCTGCTCTTGACCAACATCGATGAGATGATGGGCGTGGTGGGCCAGAAGATCGGCGACTATCTCGGCCTTTCGGTATGCGCGTTCGTGGAGATCCACGAGGGCGGGGACCAAGCGGTTGTTACGCATGATTGGCACCGGGAAGCGGGGCCGAGCTTCGTGGGCGTGCATCGCATGGAGGATTTCTTCACGGCAGAATTCCAAACCGCCGGCCATGCGGGCGAAACCTTCGTGGTAAGCGACACCGCCACCGATCCGCGCGCCTCTGGTTCCAACTTCGCTGCGTTCAACGTGGCAGCGTTGATCACCGTGCCGCTTTTGCAAGATGGCGCTTGGCGCTTCATGCTCTGCGCCTATCATTCGCAGCCATACCCGTGGCGTTCCGATGAAGTGGAGCTGATACGGGAACTCACCGCGCGCATTTGGGTACGCTTGCAAAGCCTGCACGCCGAAGCAGCGGTGCGCGAGATAGACGGTCGGCTCCGGCTCGCGCTCGATTCCGCACAGCTGGGCACTTGGAACCTGGACCCCGCCACCGGCCTGTTCACCGTGGATGAGCCCTACCAGGCCATCTTCGGCACAACAGGATCAGCGCTCTTGTTGGAGGAAGGGGCCAATTCGGTACACCCCGATGATCGCGAACGCGTTGCCAACGCCGTAGAACAGGCCATGCGGCCCGATGGCAGCGAACAAGTAGAGATCGAATACCGCATTGTACATCCGGATGCATCGGTGCATTGGGTGCTCTCCAAAGGGCGCACGGCGTTCACGCAGAAAGGAGGGAAAAGCACCCTCACGGGCTTCGCTGGTACGGTGGCGGATATCACGGAGCGCAAGCTGGGCGAAGAGAAGTTGAAGCAGAACTACGACAGCTTCTTCGCACTGATCAACAACGCGCCCTTCGCTTTCTACATCATCGATGGCGACTTCCGCATGCGGCATATGAGCAAAGCCGGACAGAAGGTGTTCGGGACCGTTCGCCCTCTGATCGGTCGTGATTTCGAGGACATCCTGCACACCATGTGGCCCGATGCGCTCGCCAACGAACTGGTCGGCATTTTCCGCCACACCCTCGCCACCGGAGCGCCGTACGTGCAACCCAACACCACCGAAACCCGCAACGACACCCAGGAGGAGGAATCCTACTCCTGGCGGATCGAGCACATCAATTTGCCGGATGGTAGCATCGGGGTGGTGTGCTACTTCTTCGACACTACCGAACAGAAGAAAGTAGAGGATGTGCTGCGCGAAGCCGACCGCCGCAAGAGCGAGTTCCTGGCCACGCTCGCGCATGAATTGCGCAATCCGCTCGCGCCCCTGCGCAACGGCCTCGAACTGCTCTCCATGGCCGACCACGATCGCGCCACATGGGACCAGGCCCATGGCATGATGAAGCGCCAACTGGACCAGATGGTGCGGCTGATCGACGAGCTCATGGACCTGAGCCGCATTTCGCGCGGCACCGTTGATCTGAGGCTTGAGCGCGTGGACCTGCGCACCGTGCTGGAACAAGCAGTAGAGGCCTGTAAGCCGTTGATCGAGCGGCAGGACCATACCCTGGTGGTGGACATGCCCGAGCAGCCCGTGATGGTGGAAGGTGATGCCATGCGGTTGATCCAAGTCTTCAGCAACCTCTTGAACAATTCTGCCAAGTACACGGATGCTGGTGGATCCATTGCCGTGCGCCTGGACCAACACCCGGAAGGTGCCAGCATTACCGTGGAGGATACTGGTATCGGCATCGCACCGGATCAAGTGCGCAAGGTGTTCGACATGTTCGCGCAAGTAGAACGTGCCAACGATCGTGTGCAAGGTGGCCTGGGCATCGGCCTCAACATCGTGAAACATCTGGTGGGTATGCACGGTGGCAACATCGATGTGCGCTCCGATGGCTTGGGCAAGGGCAGCAGCTTTACGGTTCACCTACCGGTGAGCCCGGAGCCTGCGAAGAAGAAGGCGGTGGTCGGTGTGGCCACAGGCACGGCCAAAACCATTGCACCGCGGCGCATCCTCATCGTGGACGACAACGTGGATGCCGCTTCCATGATGGCCCTTTTGTTGGGCAAGCAGGGCCATGAGTTGCGTGTGGCGCACAACGGCGAAGAAGCCTTGGCGGTCGGGACTGAACTGGAACCCGATGTGGTGCTGATGGATCTGGGCATGCCGATCATGGACGGCTTCGCGGCCTGCCGCCTGATGCGCGATACACCTTGGGGTGCGAAGGCATTGATCGTGGCCCTCAGCGGTTGGGGGCAGGACGAGGATCGCGTGAAGAGCACTGAGGCCGGGTTCGATCACCACTTGGTGAAGCCCATCGCGAGCGAGGCCTTGGTGCGGCTGATCGCCGCGCGTTGCAACATACCGGCGTTTTAGGATCCTGCACGTGAACTGCAGGCACGGTGATCCGGATGTGATCGGCTTCGCCTTACCGGAAGCGCCCAGGAACGCTGAGGTAACCATGGCCGACGGCACCTGCTGAACGGCTATCGCGCTGGCAGAGGTCGCGCCTGTTCGCGGCGCTTGGCTGACCTGTACTTGGCCAGGTTGATCAGCAGCACACCCACCAGGATGATGAGCAGGCCGGCCGCTTCACGCCAGCCGAAGAGCTCCTTGCCGAAGAACACACCGAGCAGTACGGCCACCACGGGGTTCACGTATGCGTAGGTGCTCACCTGCGTAGCGGACCGCACTTGCAACAGCCACACGTAGGCGCTGAAACCGATCAGCGAACCGAACACGATGAGGTAGGCCAGGGCGAACCACGCATGGGACGGTATCGCGCCCCAGACCACCACCTCCCCTTCTCCGCGAAAAAGGCTCACGGCCATAAAGCTCACACCGCCGATAAGCATCTGCCATCCGCTGTGTACGATGTTGGGGATCGATGGCGGATGGTACTTCGCGTAGATCGATCCGGCAGGCCAACCCAGGATGCCGAGCAGCAAGACGAACATGGCGGAGAATTCAGGCGTGACCTCCGTAGCCGCCAATTGCGCGGCGATCTTCTCACTGAAGAGGAGCAAGACGCCAGCGAAGCCGAAGACCACGCCGAGCAGCGTGTTCCAACTGCGGAAATTGACGGACCACTGCGGCCTGTCCATCACTACGAAGGAGAGCGGGGCCACGGCGATCACGATGGCCACCAAGCTGCTCGGGATGGTCTGCTCCACCCACACCACCGCCCCGTTGCCCACCAGGCACAACAACAGTCCGGTGATGACGGCGGTCTTCAGGTCGCGGCCCGGGCTGATGGACACACCGGTAGCCACGCACCACGCGAAGAGCAGGGCCGCAGCCACCAGGAAACGGATGCCCCCGAGCATGAACGGCGGGAACCCATCCAGCGCCTCGCGGATGAAGAAGTAGGTACTACCCCAAATGATGTAGATGGCGGCGAAGGCCAGATAGACCTTCAGGCGGGAGGGTTCCGGAGCAGGAGGCATGAAAAGCGCGTGCAGAGGTACGGACCGGGAAGTACATGGCAGCGAAGCTGCAGGGCTATCGGGTCTTAAGCCCGCGTGCATCCACGGGATCGCTTGCGCAAGTAGTGTCCGCAGATGACGCAGATGTCACAGATGGACCGCAAGCGGTCTGCGCGATCGAAGCGCCGGAAGGCGCTATCTGTGACATCTGCGTCATCTGTGGAGAATATGGGAGGTTCAGGCAGGATCCCCGCTCCTTGATCCAAGACCCGATAGCCCTGCCGCGCTGGTTTACTGCGCTCGCCTCTCATGTCACACAAACACCAGTTTCGTAGGATCACGGTTCCGAAAAGCGGCAACTCAGGGTAGCCCGGTGCATTCTCTGGTAGCTGACCGACCACGCACTAACCCAAGGCCCCCACTTGCTCGGTGGCCCTCACACCCACCCTTCTGGGGGATGTTGTTTTGAGCCATCAACGCGAACGAATACACCACGCCGACGAACCATGAACGCCCTCACCACACTCACAACGATCACCCTGGTCCTTTTCAACGCCAACTTGAATGCGGCGTACACTGGGGAAGGTGAAGGCGGTAACAGCAGCAACGCTTCAACTGTGATGGTGCGCCGTGATCTGGTGGGGCCTGATTTTCTGCCGGTGACGAACGGGGGGATGATCCTGATGCGTGAGGTGCGCCAGACAGTGAACGGCTTTGAGGTGAAAGTGAAGACGGCGAACGGCAGCTTGCGCATGAAGGGCACCTTCGTGGATGAGCAGCTCACGGTAGCGAACGGGGTGTTCAGCTATTACCACGACAATGGTCGTTTGGAGAGCGAAGGCCGCATCGAGCACGGGGTGAAGACCGGTGTGTGGACACGACACGACCGTGCCGGCAACGCCAGGGGCGAGAAGATCTACAACGGACAGACCTACGAGCAGATGGCCGTAAGCAACGGCTGGAGCGCGCCGCAGAACTGACCTGCTGCTGATATCAACGAGCCGGTCTCCCAACGGAAGAACGAGACTCGAACGAGCCCCGGGATTTCCCCCGGGGCTTTTCAATGAGGAACCCCTGCCTTGGTTCATTGTTGTCGGTCGTCAATTGTCCGTTGTCGGGCTTCCGACGCTGACGCGCGACCAGCAAGGCCCATTCGCCGGCTGGCTCCGCCGCCCCCGAAAACCGACAACCGAACGCGAACTCGCTCCACCCAGCCCGACAACCGACAACCGGAAACCTACTTTCCCACCGGCACCTCAGCGTTCTTCTTCTCCCTGTGCTTCGCGTTCAGTCCGTTGATCACATCGGCGGTGATGTCCAGGCCCTTGTTGCCCACCCAGATCTGGCCTTCATTCTGGATGCTGAAGATGAAGTCGAAATTGTGGTCCTTGTTGTACTCGGCCAGATAGTCCTGGATACCCAAGGTGATCTCCTGCAGCAATTGGATCTGCATCTCGTCAATACGCTCCTGCGAGTTGGTGCGCATCTCGGCGATCTTCCGTTCCAGGTCGCGGAACTCCTTTTCGTCGGCTTCCAGTTCGGCCTGCGTGCTGTACGTATGGTCCTTGCCGGCCAGCTGCTGGGCGCGGTTCTGTGCGCGCTGCAATTCCTTGCTCAATGTGCCCTCCAACTGGCGGCCCATGCTCTGCACGCGGTTGGCGCTCTCCTTCACCAGGTCATAGCCGCCCTGGATGCTGTCCATGAAAAAGAAAGCGATGTGGGCATCCTTCAATGCGGCCGTGTCCGTGACCAGTTCGCTCACGGCGGCAAGGGTATCCTCTCCCACCGAGGTGTTCGGAGTGGAACTTGAAGCGGTTGAGGCTCCTCTGCCGAACAAGGCCCAAAGCAACAGGCCGGTAAGCGCCACGTTCCACACCACCAGCACCAGGAAATTGTTCTTCGACATGCTTCAACTACCCGATTGTTCGGGGGCGGCGAAAGTACCCCAAGAGCAAAAAGGTGAAAGCTGAAACTTGAAAGCTGAAAGCCACTTCACCGAAGGATCCACGTTTCAGCTTTCAAGGTTTCAAGGTTTCCCTCCGTCAGCGTTGCACCACGAAGCGCCCGGTCACTTGGGTCCTGTCGGTCACTGCGCGCAGCACGTAGGCACCTTCAGCGAGCGCGGCCACGTTCAAGGTGACCAGCCCAGCGGAGTTGCGGACTGAACGTACCAGGCGCAATGCCCCGGTCATATCAAAGACCTCCAGCCGCACCGCGGCCAGCGGCAGGCCCTCGATCGCGAGCACGGTGCTGGTAGGAACAGGGCTCACCCGGATCCGGGGGATCTCATTCTCGGCGAGACCGACCACCATGTTGATGTTCACGCAGCTCGTGTCATTGCCGGTGCTCAGGTCATCGACGTAACTCGTCCAGGCGCAGAGCGGTCCGCTAGCCTGTTGGAGCGGCACCAGCGGCTGGGCGAACATGAACAGGACGGAATCACCGGGAGGGATGGCCGGCCCGTTGTAGGTCTGGCTCACCACGCTACCGCCGTTGAAGTTGTAGTTGCAGGGGATCCCGGTGATGGGCACATTGCCGAAATTGCGGATGTAGATGCGAACGGCTGTGCTGCCGCTGAGCGTCTGTCCGTCGTCGGGCTGGTCGATGCTTCCCGCTCCGGCATCGGGTGTGGGCACGTAGCCCATGCGCAGCCCGAGGTGGAAGTCGGCGATCTCGCGATCCCGGTAGTTGGCCCAAGCGCCTTGGATCACCTCATAGCTCCGAAGACTGAACGGTGGGGTGATGTCCTGGGCCAGGTTCACGTTCTGGCCATTCATGTACCAGAGCACATAGAGGCCGCCGCTATCGAGGGTGAAGGGCTGCGCGAGCGCGTAGGCATGGTCGCCTATCTGTGCGTCAGCGAAGTCCACGTTCACGCTGTCCAGCAAGGTACCCACGAAACCATCAGGGCCGTCATCCGCATACACGCGCATGGTATAGCCCACGTTGCCGAAGTTGTTGCTGATGCGGCAGGTGGTATGGCTCACGTAAATGGGGTAGAACGGCGGCAGGATATGCACGCCACAGCCGGCCTGCCCACCGGTCCAGCCGATGCCGATGCCGTCATCGAACTGTCCGGCCCAATCCACATCGTTGTTGAGCAAGGTGGAATCGTACGCCACAACTTCCTGGGTAAGGGTATTGTTCGAGGTGACCGATTCGTTGGTGATGCCGCTGATCGCCGTTACCGATCGGTAGGTACCAGGGGCGTCCGGCACGAAAGAGTTGGCGAAGAAGATGTCCTCGGTCTGGTTGGGCACCATGCTGCCTACGCTGGTGGCATCCACGGCCACGGTCTGGTTGGCTTCGTTCAGGATGGTGCTGGTCACATTGAACGGCTCCAGCGTCTGGTTCCCGGTGTTACGGATGAAGGCGTGCAAGGGGAAAGGTGTGCCGTCCACCGCCACGGAACGCGCGCCGTTGGTGGCGTCCGTCACCCATTCCACGGAGGCGTCATAAATGTCCAGGAGCGGTGTTACCGGCGCGTAGAAACGCACACTGAAATTGGCCGGCGGATAAACGAACCCGAAATTCTGTTGCAGGCCGATGTCGCCATTGAGGGCCTCGATGCCGCACATCGGCCCATTGCTGCCGCTGCAACACAGCGTGTTGGCGTAGTTGATGGTGATGGTGCTGTCGGTTTTGTCCAGGATGATCTGGAAGGTGTTGCTGCCGCTCCAGAGTTCAGGTGCTACGGCATCCCAGTAGGGTACATTGATGTAGGAGAAGATCGTGCGGTCCAGGTCATCGTAGGCCCAGAGTTCCGCAGGGTTCCCGGCACCGGCGAAATTCAGATCGGTCATGTACCCGGCCACAAAGTTGTCCGTGCCGCCCGCCAAGGGAATGTTCGGGAAGGCCGCCGCGATGTTCCCACTGGTGGTGAAGGTCAGGTAGCCGTTGCTGCCGATGAA
>JANOPI010000363.1:0-22800 GCA_031421755.1 Flavobacteriales bacterium
GGGCGAGCTGGTGCCGCACCTGCTCGAGGGCACCGAGAACGCGGATGGCCCGTTCTTATGACCGGGCCTTCCGCGTTTGATGTCCTTCCGCGATCAGTAGCGGTAAGCGTCGCTCTTGAACGGTCCTTGTTTCGGCACGCCGATGTACTTGGCCTGCGCGTCCGTGAGTTCCTCCAACTCCACGCCGATCTTGGCGAGGTGCAAACTGGCCACCAGCTCATCGAGGTGCTTGGGCAGCACGTACACCTTGTTCTCGTAGTTGCCGTGGTTCTGCCACAGCTCCAACTGCGCCAGCGTCTGGTTGGTGAAGCTGTTGCTCATCACGAAGCTCGGGTGGCCGGTGGCACAGCCCAAGTTCACCAAGCGGCCTTCAGCCAGGATGATCACGTCCTTGCCATCGATCGTGTACTTGTCCACCTGCGGCTTGATCTCCACTTTGGTATTGCCGTAGCTTTTGTTCAACCAGGCCATGTCGATCTCGTTGTCGAAGTGGCCGATGTTGCACACGATGGCCTTGTCCTTCATCTTGCGGAAGGCGGGTTCGGTAACGATGTTGAAGTTGCCCGTGGTGGTGATGATGATGTCCGCACGATGCACGTTCGGCACCAGCTTCTTCACCTCAAAACCGTCCATGGCAGCTTGCAACGCACAGATCGGATCGATCTCGGTAACGATCACACGCGCACCTGCACCGCGCAGGCTAGCGGCTGTTCCCTTGCCCACATCGCCGTAGCCGCAAACGATGGCCACTTTGCCGGCCATCATGATGTCAGTGGCGCGGCGGATGGCGTCCACCGCGCTTTCCTTGCAACCGTACTTGTTGTCGAACTTGCTCTTGGTGACGCTGTCGTTCACGTTGATCGCCGGCATCACGAGCGTACCGTTCTTCTCGCGGTCCATCAGGCGCAACACGCCGGTGGTGGTCTCCTCGCTGAGGCCCTTGATACCTTTCACCAGCTCCGGGAACTTGTCGAAGACCATGTTGGTGAGGTCACCGCCATCGTCCAGGATCATGTTCAAGGGCTGGCCACCTTCGAAGGCGAAGATGGTCTGCTCGATGCACCAGTCGAATTCCTTCTCATTCATGCCCTTCCACGCGTACACCGGAATGCCGGCCGCTGCGATCGCCGCGGCAGCGTGGTCCTGCGTGCTGAAGATGTTGCAGCTGCTCCAGCTCACTTCAGCTCCGAGCTCTTTCAAGGTCTCGATCAGCACCGCTGTTTGGATCGTCATGTGCAGGCATCCCGCGATCCGGGCACCTTTCAAGGGCTTCTCTTTCCCGTGCTTCTCACGAAGCGCCATCAAGCCGGGCATTTCGGCCTCGGCCAATTCGATCTCTTTACGGCCCCATTCGGCAAGGGCCATGTCTTTCACCTTGTACGTCACTTTTTCGGCGGTCTTTGTGGTCATGATGCGGTTGATTCAGGCAGTGCCCGTTTTGCGGCCGCGAAGGTAGGCCGTTGGTGGGTGTGAAGACAAGCCCTCGCCCGTGTATAACAACCGAGGAAAGTCCGTTGTTCTAGCGCCGCGAGACACAGTCCACAAATCAGGATCCCGCTCGTCTTGCTTCATGACCTAAGTTCGCAGCGATGGGCGCTGTCCTCCAACAACTTGAAGACGCCAAGGCGCGCGTTAGAAAGCTGTTGGCCGTGCTCATCGACCCCGATTTCGGGCAGGACGAGGCCTTGTTGGAACGCACCGTGCAGAACGCCTGCATGGCCAAGGCCGACCTGCTTTTCGTTGGCGGTAGCCTGCTGACCTCGTCGTCCTTCGACCACTGCGTGAGCCTGGTGAAGCGCTGGAGCGATCGGCCCGTTGTCCTTTTCCCCGGAAGCCCCGCCCAACTGAGCGGCCATGCCGATGCGGTGCTTTTCCTCTCGCTCATCAGTGGCCGGAATCCCGAGCTGCTGATCGGGCACCATGTGACGGCCGCTCCCACGATCAGAGCGCTGGGTATCGAAACCATTCCCACGGGCTACATGCTGGTGGATGGCGGCAAGCCCACCACCGTGAGCTATGTGAGTCAAACCCTGCCCATTCCGCACGACAAGCCCGGTATCGCCGCGGCCACCGCCATTGCGGGTGAACTGCTCGGGTTGCGCACTATTTATATGGACACTGGCAGCGGCGCGAAGAGGACCGTGAGCACGGAGATGATCAGTGCTGTTCGTGGGAGCGTCGGCTTGCCGATCATCATCGGTGGAGGTATTCGCGATGCGGCCACGGCGCGTGCGCTTTGCCAAGCGGGGGCTGATGTGCTCGTGGTAGGCACGGCCTTCGAGCAGGATCCCGAACTGATCTTCGCCATGAGCGAGGCGGTACACGGGTGATCTGCACGAAGCGGAACTTGAAAGGCAATCGCCGAACGTTCGCCTATTCTTTGATCCACTTGGCCCTCAGGGGCGGCCGCATTCCAGTGGCACATTCGATCGTATAGAGACCGGAGGGCCATGATCCACTGTTCAACATGATCTCGCCGCGATCCATCACCCACTCGCCCGTCTTGCTGCCTTGCGCATCATAGACCCTTAAAAGCGCGGGGGCATTAGAGGAAAAAACACATTGCACCCGCAACAATGATCTGCCGGGATTTGGCGATATGGCCAAGGACCGGAGTGTCTTCGAGGCACCCTCCGATCCCAAGTAAACATCACAGTTGAACACCTCACCGACATTGTTCCCATACTGCACCACGCCATCGAGGGACATACATGCGAGCCAGCTTGTGCCAGAAACGGAAGGTCCCTGACACGGATTGAACAATCCCCCGTCGCTTCCAATGCCTTGTATCCAGTATTGAAGGGCATAGTTCGACCCGAATTCGTAGTTCACACCTATACGTCGGCGTTCCGTGCCGTTCACAACTACGGTATCAACACTCACGACGTCCAACGAATCGAAGTAGAACATACCGCCGTTGTCATATCGTATCGTGTCCCCAACGGTGACGTCGAAGTCATACAACAACCGTTCGCCCACATCACCGTCGGCAAGAAAATAGACCTGCCCAAGCATGTTGTCACGAACCGCATATGCTGAAGAACTGATCACCCGCTCATAGGCAATGCCGTTCACGAGCGTATCCTCTTCCGCCGTGTTCATCGTGTACGACCAACCCGTGTAGGGATAGCCTGGACCGATCCAAAAGCCATCAACCCATTTCGCATTGCCAATGGGCAGCGCTTGGATCTGGGCGGTCGTTCCGAAGAACGGCGCGATGGAGCAAGTGAGCGACAAAGCATGAACAAGGAATGCACGGGTTGTTTGGATGCTAGGCCGTGCTTTGTTCATGGTTCCGAAGGTATTGGAAAACCTTCGGAGGTGTGGGATCCGCAGACCGCTGCCCGGTATCTAACACGCATGCCGCCCCCGCTATCTTCACCCGGTCCTCATGCGAGCCCTTCTCTCCCTCGTCCTTTTTGTGCTCATCAACGGATCGTTCGCGCAGAGCGACTCCCTCTGGTCCGTCTGGAAAAACACCGCCCTCCCTGATAGCAGCCGCCTGAAAGCCATCACCTCGCTCTCTTGGAAGACGGTCTTCGAAAAGCCGGACAGCGGGATCACCTTGGCCAACCTGCAACTGGAACTGGCCCGCAAGACCGGGGATCCGAAGGCCATCTACACCGCGTACAACACGCTGGCCGTCGGGAATAAACTCCGCAGCGACCTTACCGGGGCGCTCGACTACTTCAACCGCTGCCTGGAGGTGGCGCGCTCGATCAATGACCGCGGGCGCATGGCCAACACCTTCAGCAACATGAGCACGGTGTACAAGGACCTCGGCGATCTGCCCAAGGCCATCGACCTGCTCCAACAGAGCCTGCGCATCGACCAGGAGCTCGGCAACAAGGAGGGCATGGCCGGCACCTATGTGAACATCGGCAACACCTACAAGCGGCTGAACGAGTACGGAAAGGCGCTGGAGAATTACGAGCGGGGCGCAGTGCTGTTCAACGAGGTGGACAACAAGAAAGGGCGCGCCGGTGCCATGGTGAGCATCGGCACCACGCATAGCGATCTGGGTGAACGCGACAAAGCCGTGAGAGAACTGGGCATCGCGATCGAACTCTACCGTACCATCGGTAACCGGCTGGACCGCGGAAAGGCACATAACAACCTGGGCCAGATCCTGGGCCGCATGGACCGAATGCCGGCGGCCTATGCCCACTTCGATACCGCACGGTCCATCTTCATGGAATTCAAAGCCAAGGACCCCCTTTCCCGCAACCTCTTCTATACGGGTGAAGCGCTCTTGAAAGACGGCCGGGCACAAGATGCCATCAAGGTTTGCAAACTCGGCCTGGCGATCGCGGACAGCCTGGGGCTGCTAGTGCAACGAAAAGAATGCACCGATTGCCTCTTACAGGCCTACGCCCAAGCCGGCGATTTCCGCAGTGCCTATGCCGCACAGCGCATCTATATCGACCTGGACGATACGCTCGACAAGGTAAACAACGGTAAAGAGGTCACCCGGTTGGAACTCACCAACGCGTTCGAACAACAGCAGATCGCCGACAGCCTGGACCAAGTAAAGGCGGACTTCGAGAAACAGCTGGAATATGACCGTCAGATGGCCGATGAACGCTCACGACGTGGGTTCCTCATCTTCTCCGTGGTCGTTGTGGTGATCGTGGCCGGCGCGCTCCTCGGCCGCCTGCGCTATACCAGCAAAGCGAAGGATGCCATCGAGCGGGAAAAAGAGCGAAGCGATGAACTGCTGTTGAACATCCTCCCGGAAGAAGTGGCGGCCGAACTGAAGGAAAAAGGCAGGGCGGAGGCGCGCGCATTCGAGAAGGCCACCGTGCTCTTCACCGACTTCAAGGGCTTCACCGCGATGAGTGAACTGTTGAGCGCAGCAGATCTGGTGGCGGAGATCGATCACTGCTTCAAAGGGCTGGATGCCATCGTGGAGAAGCACCGCGTAGAAAAGATCAAGACCATCGGCGATGCGTACATGGCCGCTGCGGGGTTGCCGGATCCGAATGGCTCCACGGCGGCGGACATCGTGCTGGCAGCGCTCGAAATGCGTGACCTCATCGCACAGCGCCGCGCAGAACGCCTGCGCGAAGGAATGCCCGCTTTCGAAATGCGTGTCGGCCTGCACAGCGGTCCGGTGATCGCCGGGATCGTCGGGGTGAAAAAATTCGCCTACGACATCTGGGGGGATACCGTGAACACCGCAGCGCGCATGGAGAGCAGCGGTGAACCCGGCAAGGTGAACATCAGCGCCGCTACCTACGGGTTGATCAAGGACCTGCCATGGCTCCGGTTCGAACCCCGCGGGCTTGTGGCCGCCAAAGGCAAAGGCGACCTGGAGATGTACTTCGTGGAGCGCGCCTGACCGCTCAACGCACGACCAATCGCTCGGTCGTCACACTTTCGCCTAGCGTGATGCGCAACAGATAGATCCCGCTTTCCAACGGCCGGTCGAGCAGAACAGGTGCGGCGCCGCCATCGATCGCCGCAACCACGCGCACCGAGGCTACACGATCGCCGAGCAGGTTGAAGGTCTCCACCATCATCGGCACTTCCTCATCGTACGCATCAGAGCGGATGCTGAAGTGGCCATCGCTCGATGGATTCGGGAACACCGTGAATACCGCTTCTTCCATCTCGCCTCCCTCCCCGCTCATGCGCGGTTGGCCAGGTGTGTTCGCTATGCGTATAGTGCAGGGCGTGCCGTAGTCGCAATACGTCGCTCCATTATCGAAGCTCGCGCGCACCAGGACATTGTAGGTGCGACCCCGCTTGAGCGGAAGCGTTGCCCAATTGTTGATCGGCAATGAACGCGTCGGGACGGCGATGTTGCGAGAATAGGCGGGCTGCCCCGGGATATTCGTGCAGCGGAACATGTACCTGTTCGCCCCGGGCACCTCCGCCGCATGGACAGTGCTCGTACCCAGTATAATATTCATCGCCCCGCATGAGACGAGCGGGTCCGCTGTTGTCGTGAGCTGTGAAGGGATGCAACCGGTCTCCGTTCCGGTCTGCGCCACTTTCCGGTACAACGCGCCGAACGCGCCACTGGCCACGGCCACGTCCGCGCCCAGGCTCACCAATTTCGCGTAGCCCACCTCGCGCGAGGACTCCCCGAAGCCGTCCGATCCACCGTCATACACCTCGAAGTTGTAGCATTGATCGCCTGAGAGGGTTACCGACGTTTCGCGCAATTCACCGGGGTCCGTATACACCGGGCTTTGGGCAACCGTTGCGCCCAAGGCGTCTTTGATCCGCCAACTGGTTTCACCCGGGTTGTCGTCGGTGAGCACCTTCACCTGCACCTGGTAGCTGTCCGCATCACCCTTCTCATCGGTCATCGCGAACTCCTTGATGTTCTCCGTCAGCCCTTGGTCCGGTTGGCCGTTCACCGTGAGAATACGGAACTCGAGGATGTCGCCCGGTTGCACGCCGGTCATCACCGGAAGGGTCGGTTGACGGAACTCGTTCGTGGCGGCGGGTACACCCAGTATCCAGTTGAAGGTATTGTCAGCGACCCCGTTCTTGAGGATGTCGATGTCGCAGCTCGTCATGGTTTCACCGCCCACATTCTGGATGCGGAGCACGGGCTGTACCGATCCATCGCACGGATAGCGCAAGCCCACATAGGTGTCGATCCGTGAGTCGTACTGGTTGGATTGGGCGATCAATGCAACGGTGGCCAAGGCGGCGCTGATGAGCAGGGTGGTACGTGCGGTCATGGTTTCCGGGTATACAGTGCCTCAAATGTACCGGGTGACCACCAGCCCCCCAATAGAACTTTCGTTATGATCGTTCGCTTTCAGAACCTGACCGACAGGCCCGCCAAAATGTTCAAGGGGGCCTGCGGATACAGCCCCAACATGGACTGTCGTCGACCTTCGCTCACGAAAGCGTATGACCAACCGTTGCTTTCAAACAGCTCACCGAAGAGGTTGCGCAGCGTGAGGTTGATGTCCAACGACCTGACCCCCTTCCTCTGGAACAGGCTGGCGTTCAGCCGCAGGTCATGTACCATGTATGCATCAAGCTTGCGGTCCGCGCTGGAGGAATTATCCAAGAACTGTTCGCTCACATACTTGGCGATCCATGTTATCGTCGCATTGCCTTTCGCCGGACTTTCCCAGAAACGATAGCGCACTTCACTACCGCCGACCACTTCCGGGGAGAACGACAGGTCGCGGTCGCCCAGATCGAACACTTGCTGGCCGCCGTTGTCCCAATCGTCCACGAACTCCGTGAAGTCTTGCACCCTGTTCCGGCTGAACGCCAGATTGCCCTTCCAGAGCAGGTGCTTCGTGAGTTGGATGGCTCCGCTCAGCTCCACACCGGCGCGGTAGCTGCGTGGGACGTTCGTACGCAGCGCGGCGCCCACATCATTCAATTCACCAGTGAGGACGAGCTGGTCCGTGTAGTCCATGAAGTAGCCATTCACTCCATAGGCCGCTCGTCCCGAACGGCGCTCATATCCCACTTCGTGGTCGATCAGGCGCTCGCTGCGCGCACGGTCCTTCGGTGTGCTCTCCACCAGGTCGTCCCGGTTCGGTTCACGGTTCGCCACGGCCACGGATGCGTAGACCTTTCCACCGGTATGCACACGCCACAACAGGCCGGCCGTGGGGTTGAAGAATGTGTGGTCAACGCGCTGACCGAAGTTCTCCAGGTCATTGTCGTATCCGAGGAAGGTGTGCTCCACGCGACGCACTTGCGCATCGCCGAATACATCGACCTTCTCATTCAGCGCATAGGTCAGCTTGGCGAACGCGTTCGCATCCGTCTTGTGCGCATCATTATCATAGTAACGGTCACGAATGTCGAGGTCACCGGCGTACCGCGCCCAGATCGCTTCGCCGAAATGGTCACCGCGATAATCGCTGTAACTGCCGCCGAGCACCAGGCGATGAGCGCCGAGCTTCATCTCCATGCTCGCATTTGCACCGGTAAGCGTGTTCTCCAACCAGCGGCGACGGATGACGTCCGTGGTCGTCAGGGTATCGCCATTTATCACCGCAGGAGCGATTCCATAAGTGGTAAGATCATCCCCTTCGCGGTACTGCTCGAAATAGCCCGCGCCCTGTACCCGGAAGAGCGTGATGTTCAGTGTGGCGTTCTTGCCCAGCATCTGATCGAAAAGCAACTGGTAGTGCGACTGGTCGTAGTTGTCCACCTCGTTCGCATAGGTGTATGGGTTGTAGGTGCGATTGGTGTCGATCACCTCGCGAGGAACCCCACCCCACGCTTGGTACGTGTTCTCCTTTCCCCGGAAATGGACGAAGCGCAAGGAACGCTTCGCTCCCACCCAAGCCGCTTGCAGGAAATAGCTCTTCAGGTCAGCGCTCGCACGGTCCACATACCCATCGCTGGTGATCGACGAGAGGCGCATGTCGATGCTGAAGCGATCGTTCAAGAGCCCGGTGCCCGCGCTCACCGAATAACGCTGCGTGTTGAACGATCCGCCCGATACCGCAGCCTGGCCCCATGCTTCACGCTTCACGCTCGTGGTGCGCAGATTCACACTGGCACCAAAAGCCGCCGGACCGTTCGTGCTGGTGCCCACACCACGCTGCACTTCGATGTCCTCTGCGCTCGTGGCGATGTCCGGAAGGTTCACCAGGAATGCTCCCTGACTTTCGGCATCATTGAACGGCACTCCATTCAGGGTGATGTTCGTGCGTGTACCGTCCGTGCCCCGGATGCGCATGTAGGTGTATCCGATGCCTGTGCCGCCGTCGCTCGTACTCACCACATTGGGCTGCATGTCCAGGATGTATGGCAGATCCACGCCGGTGTTCACTTTGGCGATGTCCTCTTTGGTCATCACGCTCTTCGCGAAAGGTGCGCGATCACCGGCCCGCAAGGCGCTCACTTCCACACTGCGCAGCATGCGTTGGTCACCTTTCAGCGGAAAGTCCATCCTGTTGTCGCCTTCCACGAGCGTGACCAGAGTATCGATCATGTGATAGCCGACCAGTGAGATCCGTATGCGCGAGGACCCTGCACGCAAGCCCGATAGCATGAAGTGCCCGTGCGCATCCGCTTGCGCGCCGAAAGCGCCATCGCCCAAGGTTGCTTGCGCGAACGGAAGAACCGCGCCCGTGGTATCATTCACTTGAGCGATCAAGCGCGCCTGCGCCAGCGCGGTGCAAGCGATGAGCGCAAGCGCCGCCGATATCATCCATCTGTTCCGCATGTCCCCGTGTTCAATGTCCGCACGGGGCGTCCCCAAAACGTCGGGGCTCTCTCCCTTGGCGGCATTACCCGCCCAGGTTCTTCGGGTCTGATCTCAGCCCATCTTTTGATGGACACCCCGTGTTGGACGGCGCGAAAGTAGTGCGGATCGACCTTGACGCACCACGCACCTTTGTTGTTGCCCAGACACCCATCCAAGCGTTGGCCCCGTCAGTACACCGGAAACGACAACACCATGAAGAACACGCTACTCATCCTCGCGATCAGCATCGCAACCTGCGCGAACGCGCAACTCAATATCGGACTGAAGGCCCACTGGACATTCAGCGGCGGCACCACTGACGTCAGCGGCAACGGGTACAACGGCACCATCGTCGGGAATGTGCAACCCACCACGGACCGTAGCGGCAACCCGAACTGCGCCTTCACATTCGATGGCGATACCACGCACATCATCATTCCCTTCGGCAACGATTTCAATATCTCCCCCAATGGTGCCTATTCGATAAGCCTATGGTATCAGGGCGGTTCAATTGAAATGGGTGACCTGGAATGGCTCTTCCGCAAACGGAACACACCGCTACTCTACCACTTCTGGAACTATGGCCTCGCGCTTTATGACCTGAACAAACCGCTCTATTTCTGCGGCGATGATCAAAGCCTTTGGGCCCCCAATGATCCACCCATGCTGGACCCGCAATGGCACAACCTGGTGGGCATCTATTCCAATGGCGACCATCAGCTCTGGTTGGACAACGTGCTTATCGCGTCGGATATGAGCCAAACCAATTTCGTCACCCAATCGCTGGAAGGTTCCATTATCGGTGACGGCTTCACCGGTTCGATCGATGACATCCGATTCTATGACCGTGCCCTGAACACCAATGAGGTCGGCCTGCTCTTCGCGGAGACCAGTTCGTGCGCTACCGCGGTGGAAGAGGTTGAAGCATTCGCTGTTTCCGTAGCTCCGAATCCAGCAAGCGATGTGATCACCATCAGCGCGAACGAGGCACTGCCTGTGAACCTGCGGGCCATCGAGCTCACGGATGCGACCGGTCGACTAGTGCGGCGCGCTGCACTCCGCGCGAGCGGTGGCGACGTGGATATCCGGGAACTGCCAGAAGGCCTCTACTTCCTGCGTATCGGTGCGGGTGAAGGCGCTATCGTGAAGAAGGTGGTCAAGGACTGATCCGTTCGCCTTGGCCCGGAAGCGGGATCGGAAGGAACCGGTCCCGCTTCGCTTTTCCGGCTCAGCCTTCGCTGCACATCTTCGCCGGATCGACCCACTTGTCGAAGTCCTCCGCGGTGACGTAGCCGAGCGAAAGCGCGGCCTGCTTCAACGTGGTGCCTTCCTTGTGCGCCTTCTTGGCGATCTCCGCTGCCTTGTAGTAACCGATGTGCGGATTTAGACTGGTCACTAGCATCAGCGAGTTCTCCAAGTGCCGCTTGATCACCTCGCGGTTCGGTTCGATGCCCTCGGCGCACTTGTCGTTGAAGCTCACGCAGGCATCACCGAGGAGTCGCGCGCTCTGTAGCACGTTCGCAGCGATCAGCGGTTTGAAGACGTTCAATTCGAAGTGGCCCTGCATGCCGCCGATGCTCACCGCCACATCGTTGCCGATCACCTGTGCGCAGACCATCGTCAACGCTTCGGGCTGCGTGGGGTTCACCTTGCCGGGCATGATGGATGAGCCGGGCTCGTTGTCCGGGATCACCAGTTCGCCGATGCCGCTGCGCGGGCCGCTGCTGAGGATGCGGATGTCGTTCGCGATCTTCATCAGGGAGACGGCGAGGCGTTTCAACGCACCGCTGAGTTCCACCATCGCGTCGTGCGCGGCAAGCGATTCGAACTTGTTCGGTGCGGTGATGAACGGCAGACCGGTGAGTTCCGCGATCTTCTTCGCCACGAGCACGCTGTAGCCTTTTGGTGCGTTCAATCCAGTGCCAACCGCAGTTCCGCCAAGCGCCAGTTCGCGCACCATCTCCAGCGCGCTGTGTACACAGCGGATGCCGTTGTCCAACTGCTGCACATAGCCACTGAACTCCTGGCCCAGCGTGAGCGGCGTGGCGTCCATGAAGTGCGTGCGGCCCGTCTTCACGATGCTCGCGAAGTCCTTCGCTTTCTTGTCCAGCGTGTCGCGCAGCTTCTTCACACCCGGCAACGTTACTTCCGCCGCCAGCTTGTAGGCCGCGATGTGCATCGCTGTCGGGTATGTGTCGTTGCTGCTCTGGCTCTTGTTCACATCGTCGTTCGGATTGAGCACCTTCTGCTCATCCGTGAGCTTGCCGCCGTTCATGACATGCGCGCGGTAGGCCACCACCTCGTTCACGTTCATGTTGCTCTGCGTGCCGCTGCCCGTCTGCCAGATCACCAGCGGGAACTGATCGTCCAGCGCGCCGGTGAGGATCTCGTCACAGACTTTGCCGATGAGGTCGCTCTTCTCTTTGGGCAACTTGCCAAGCTCCAAATTGGTAAGCGCTGCGGCCTTTTTCAGATAGGCGAACGCATGCACGATCTCCTTCGGCATGCTGCCCGGAGGCCCGATCTTGAAGTTGTTCCGGCTGCGCTCGGTCTGCGCGCCCCAGTACTTGTCAGCGGGTACGTTCACCTCGCCCATCGTGTCTTTTTCGATCCGGTATTCCATGCGGTAGTCAGTTGTCTGTTGTCCGTCGAGTTGGTCGGCAGCCTGACAACAGACAACCGTCAACCGAGAACCATCTTCACACGTTCTGGCTCTGCCCCTGTTGCATCAGGAAGGCCTTCAGGAATTCGCCGATGTCCCCGTTCAGAACATCATCCGTGCTGCTGGTCTCGTAGCCGGTGCGCACATCCTTCACCAGTTTGTAGGGTTGCAGTACGTAGTTGCGGATCTGGCTGCCCCACTCGATCTTCTTCTTGCCCGCTTCGATCACGTTGCGTTTCGCCCGGCGGCGCTCCAGTTCCATCTCGTACAACTGGCTCTTCAGCAGTTGCAGGGCCTTGGTCTTGTTGTCCAGCTGGCTGCGCGTCTCGGTGTTCTCGATGATGATGCCGCTGGGCCCGTGGCGCAGCCGCACACCGGTCTCCACCTTGTTCACGTTCTGGCCACCTGCACCGCCGCTGCGGAAGGTGTCCCATGTGATGTCCGCCGGGTTGATGTCGATCTCGATGGTCTCGTCCACCAAGGGGTACACGTACACGCTTACAAAGCTCGTGTGCCTGCGTGCGTTGCTGTCGAACGGGCTGATGCGCACCAGGCGATGCACACCGTTCTCGCTCTTCAGCATGCCATACGCGAAGTCGCCGTTCACTTCGATCGTGGCCTGTTTTACGCCAGCGCCTTCGCCGTCCTGGAAATCGAGCGTGCGCATCTCGTAACCATTCTTCTTGCCCCACATCTGGTACATGCGCAGCAGCATGCCCGCCCAGTCACAACTCTCGGTGCCGCCCGCGCCGGCAGTGATCTGTATCACGGCGCTCAACGGATCTTCTTCCGCAGCGAGCATGTTCTTGAACTCCAATTCCTCGAGCGTAGTGGAGGCTTTCGCGAACTGCGCGTCCATCTCCTCCTCGCTCACGTCCTTCGCCTTGTAGAATTCGAAGGTCACCTCGGCGTCGTCCACCTCGCGCTTCACGTTCTCGTAGAGACCGACCCAGCGCTTCAGCTCGCGGATCTTCTTCATCACCACCTGCGCCTTCTTCTGGTCGTTCCAGAAGTCGGGGTCGTGCGTGTACTTCTCCTCCTCCAGGATCTGCCCGCGCTTCTCCTCCACGTCCAAGTAGCTCTTCAGGGCTTCGAGGCGTGTCTTGAGGTCGAGGATCTTGTCGATGGTGATCATGGGGAAATACCTAACCGCAGAGGGCACAGAGGACGCGGAGAAATGCGCTTGGGGGTCCAGTTCCTTTTCGGCGGGCGCGAAAGTACTGGTCAGGCCGTTTTCAGCGCATCCGAGACCAGGTCCCCTTCGAAGCCCCTTGTCAACAAGTACCGCTTAATCCGCTGCTCACTCTCCCATTCGTTGCGGCCCTTGGTCTTGGTCCGCAATTTTTCCACGGCATTGGCCAGGTAGGCGATGTACTCGTCATAATCGATTGCCGCCAACCCGTTCTTGATGCACGGCGCGGAGACCTTCTTGAACTTCAACGCCTCGCGGATCTTCACCCGGCCCCAGCCCTTCTGCCGGAACTTGCTCACCGCGTAGTGCTCGGCGAAGCGTTGTTCGTTCAGGTAGCCTTCGCCGATGAGCTGGCCGATGACCTGCTCGACTTCTTCCTGGTGTGACCCCCAGCCGTAGAGTTTGTCGCGGACCTCTTGGTGGCAACGCTCTTGGAGGGCGCAGTAGCGGCGAGCTTTGGTGAGGACCACGGAGATTGACATCACGCGTCCACCTTGATCGCTCATCACCGCAAGGTTTCCAGGAAGACCGCTTCGCATGAATTCTCCCTGATCCGGACACAAATATCTCTCAGCGATCCAAATGGACGTTAGCTTTCGATTCCCCGAACCCATCTGTCATGACACGCCGCACTTCACCCTTCGGTCCTTCGGTCCGTTTCCTCCTGTGTGTGCTGATCGCCTTCTGCTTCTCGCACGCGAGGCTCAGCGCCCAAACCTATGTGAACAAGGAGTGGGTCCGAACTACGGGCCTGCCGAGCAACCTGCAATGGTCCGCTTCTGCCATCGATACATGGCAGAATGTGATCGTGGTAGGCAACACGCAGGTAGCCCCCGGTAACTCCGATGTGCTCATCACGAAGTACGACAAGGATGGGATAGCGCTCTGGCAGCGCACGTTCGATGGAAGCGCAAACGCGGAGGACTATGGTGTAGCGGTCAAGATCGATGCGAGCGGCAACGTGTTCGTGGCGGCTACTGTGCGTTCAACGGCCGGACAGTTGGATATCGCATTGCTGAAGTACGCTGATGATGGTGACCTGCTTTGGGACACCGACTGGAATGGCGCTGACAATTTGGACGACGTTCCAACCTGCATGGCGCTCGATGGTTCCGGCAACATCTACGTGGGGGGTGTAAATACGGATGCACAATCCCAAGCGGACTATGTGACTTTGAAGCTGAACAGCAGCGGTGTGGTGCAGTGGGCTGCCCGCTATGACTACGCTGGCTTCACTGATGGTATCACCGCCATTGAGATCAACGGCAATGGCGACCCGGTGGTAACAGGTGGTTCGGCCTCCGCACTGAATTCATGGGACTACGCCACTATAATCCATGACGCTTCCGATGGCAGCGAATTGAGCGTCCGGCGGGTGAGCGTTCCGGGACTTGGTCTCGATAAGCCGCTCGCATTGGCGCGTGATGGTGAAGGTGCGTTCATCATCACGGGCTACACCGAAGTATCAGGATACAAGGACATCCAAACGGTGAAATTGAATGCCGATCTCCAAGTGGTATGGGTGCGGGACTTCGACGGCGATGAACGGGACGACGTAGGGACGAGCGTGGATGTGGATGAGGATGGGAGCGTATTCGTGACCGGCTACACCGTGAAGCAGGCTGGCGGAAGCGATTTCATCACCATCAAGTACGATACGGACGGGAACGCGGAATGGCAAGTGGCCTATCGCGCGACAGGCAGTGGCGTTGAGGCCCGTGCAAGCAAACTTGCCGTGACCGGCGTGGGCGATGTGTGCGTGGCAGGTTCGGTGGATGACAACGGCAATGTGAACTTCCGCACGCTGCTGTATGACACCGACGGGAACCTTCGCTGGCAGAAAACTTACGATGGTTACGGGGCAGAAGACAGAGCGTTGGATGTCGTTGCGAACGGGTCGGAGAACGTCTACGTTGTCGGGGTGGTGATGGGTCCGAACGGCGCGGAGTACAGCACCTTGAGATACTCCTACTTCACCGTTGACAATGGCGATGTGTTTGATGACCAGGATCGACCGGTTTGCAAGGACCTAGAGGTGATCATCCGTTTCGATCCGCAAATGGTGGATCATGACTTTGTGGACGACACGGACCTGATGTTCGCCAGGCTCAGTTCGGTGATCGACGCCGACCTGTACGACGACCTAGAGACGAAAACCGAATCAAACTTGTCCGACGCTCTGGTGGTGAAGATCTACCAAAGCATGACTACGAGCCAGACAACGAGTACCAGCCGTTTGGGTCGCACGGTGCAAATGCCACCGATGTGGGCCGGACTAAGGGTCATTCTCCCGGCCGGTTCGCAACTACCCTTCGTACTTGAACAGGTGAATGACCGGACCGGTCCCGATCCGCTTTTCCCCCGCGTCCGCTACGCTGAACCGAACTGGATCGTTGGCTTGGACGCCGTTGTACCCAATGATGCTCAATATGCCAACGCACAATTGGGCTTGCATTACAACTCGCAATATCCGGCCTACGCCAATGCGCACATCAATGCCGAAGGCGGTTGGGCCTTGAACATGAAGGGGAACCCCTCAGTGGATGTGGGTGTTTTCGATACCGGGATTCTTTACAACCACGAGGACTTCTCATTCAGCGGGACCAACGGTCAGCTCGGCTCCTTGGCTAACACCAAGGTGCTTGGCGGCAAGGACTACACACAATCCACGCATCCTGATATTGAGGATCTATCTCCTACACCAGATGGCAATGGTCATGGTACAAAAGCCGCTGGCATCATAGCGGCAATCCGGAACAACACGATCGGTGTAGCGGGTGTGGCCGGTGGCGACAAGATCGATGACAACAACACCGGCACCAGCCTGTACGCCATGAAGTGCTTCCAGGACAACGGGAACGCCTACTACACCTACATCTGCGATGCCTTGTTCGAGGGGGCGAGCATTGCTGAAAATGGAACTGCCCCTCTCGACGTGGTGAACAACAGTTGGTCAATTGTTCCGAATACAGAACTGTTCAATGCCCTCACGATCAACGAACTGAAGGAGGTGATCCGGCTACTGTTCGAGCACGAGGTGCTCATCGTGAACAGCCGGGGCAACACTGGGGTTGATGAACTCTCGTTTCCGAGCACCTACTACACGGACCGACAGACCGGCGATGATTGGGTACTGAGCGTGGGCGGAAGTGGAACAGACGGCGAGTGGTTCCCCGGCATTTTCGGGGTAATGACGGGTGCTAACTATGGTCCGCAGCTCGACGTGATCGCCCCATTCACGGAGGAACTTGTGCAAACCACCGCGAACGTGGTCGGCACCTATTCGAGCTTCAGTGGGACCTCGTCCGCTGCTGCTTTTGTGAGCGGCCTCGCAGCGTCGCTGATGGCCTACCACCCCGATCCGCTTGCACCAGAGGACGTGGAGCACCTGATCCAATACGGTGCCGCCGACAGGTTCACTACTGGTTACGATACCAAAACGGGGAGCGGCCTGATCGACTGCGGTGCCTCCGGAACATTGATCGAGTTCCCGGATTATCGCGTGGTGCATTTCGAAGCGCAGCCCACGGCTGCCGTGAACATCACCTCCAACATGTTCGTGGATGACTTCCAAGAGGACTATGATATCTACCCGGCCGGTCCACAATGGCTGGATGTGTGGAAATACACGGCCACCGTGAACCACGGACTGGGTGAGGATGCGCAACTGGTGAGCATCGCTCCCGACAAGCCAGGGTATTGGGTGCGCAATAGCGGATCAAACTTGTGGGGGCCAATTGAAGGCCCCCCTGGGGCGAGGAAGTTGATCCCGGAACCTGACATACGATTCGAGGGCGTTCCCACGATCACCTCCGCTGTGGTCTATGGCTACCACTATGGGGTCCGCTTCGTACCGAACCAGCCCGTGACCATCCCCTATACAGCCAACACGGGCGATGGCATTCCCAATGTGCTGGCCTATTCGCTCCTGATCTACGACCCCGTGTCGGTCGGTATCAGCGAAACTGCGAACGGCGTGACCAGTTCCGTGTTCCCGAACCCGGCCCAAACCACGGTTTCGATGCACTACGTGTTGCCGAACGCTTCCGTCGTGCGCCTCTCTATCACCGATGCCATCGGGCGAACGGTGATGCAACTGGACCAAGGCGGAAAAGCCGCCGGGGAATACGTGTTTCAATTCAACGTAGCGATCCTGGCCAACGGGGTGTACAACGTTGATCTTCTTACCGATTGTGGCCATGAGATCCACCGGGTGCTCATCAGCCGCTAGGTCGTTGTTCCTCCCCACGGCGCTATTGGCGTTACTCTTCACCAGGGCGAACGCACAGGGCACCGTGGAATGGGCGCGGCAATTCAACCACGGCGTGGAGGTCAGCCCCGTGTCATGCACCTATGACCTCTGGGGAAACATTTACCTCACCGGCTATTTCTCCGACAGCCTACAGGTAGATGACACCACCTTGCTCGCACCGGGGGCGATGGACCTGTACTTGATGAAGCTGGACAGCGTCGGCCAATTGGTGTGGATACAGCAAGGCAATGCAGCTGAAGATGCCATCGGCCGTTGTGTGAAGACCGATGATGAGGGCAATGTGTACTTGGGCGTGGACATGGGGAGCGACATGAACATTGATGACGTGTTCATCCCGCTCTCTCCCGGCTATATGGATATGCTGCTGCTGAAGTTCAACCCGGATGGACATCTGCTCTGGTACCGGAAGTCGCATGGCGATCACAGTTACCTGAAGTATCTCGATGTCGATGGCCAAGGTTCAGTGGTCGCTATCTGCCAGAATGCGGGCACGAACGTCTTTGAGACCGACACGATCATACCGATCTGGAGCGACCATATCGTTCTTGTCAAGTACCATGCAAACGGAGACTTCCAATGGACCACCCGTATAGACGACGCGACCGGGATCACCTTCGAGAAAATAGCGGTGGATTCATCTGGCAACACCTACGCGGTGGGCAAGACCGGCTACCATACTGTGTACGGGGATGAATTCACCTATAACGACCCACCGGCGGGCGGGAAGATCAATGTGGTGAAGATCGGTCCGGACGGCCATTTTGACTGGGTGCGCCGCGAAACAGTGAGTGGCGACCACTTCGGGGTGGATCTTGCCGTGCACAATGAGCATCTCTACACCACCACGAGCAGTCTGTTCGAGGGCACCATGGGATATGGCCCCATCACCATTGCGGATACCGGGAACATGTTCGGCAAGTGGCTCACGTGTCTTATTCAATACGATACCTCGGGCACCTTCAATTGGTTGCGCTACGACTATGGGGCGCTGGCCAGTCTTGGTGATGTGAACGTCAGCGAGGCCGAGGTGGTGACCGTGGTGCGTGGCGGCCTCGGCAACTTGTACCTCTCCGACACCACACTGTATTTCGATGCCGGTGGCGAGTACCAGAGCCGCTACACACCCGATGGGGATCGGACCATTTCCCGCATCTTTCACAAGGGTGCCACGCGTGAAATGGCCAGCTTGGGCGACCGTATGCTGTTCTATGGGGTGTTCCGAGACACCTTGCCATTACCGCCATATGAATTGTTGACACCCATGAACGGGGCGTCGTATCTCTATCAAGAACGCGACCCGGCTCTTGTTACATCATTTGCTGAACCAGCAGTGTATTCAGCAATAGCTGATTCTTACCTCTACCCGAACCCAACAGAAGGTCAGGTGCATATTCAATTGCAACTCGAAGAGGTGGGGAGAATCACACTCACCCTGCATGATGCCTTGGGGCGGACCGTGATGAACGAGCATCCGGTGAATACTGCCTTGCTGAGCATAGCCTTCGACACTGCACCACTGGCTGCCGGAGCCTATTTCGTGCGCATCCAAGCCGGCTCACGGGTCTTCTCCAAGCCGTTCATCAGACGCTGAAGGACGGGCTGCATCTACAGCGGAACCTCCTTCCCCTCGCTGTCCTGGATCGTGTAATTCAGGTATTGGTGGCTGCCTTCACCCACCACTTTCACGGTCTTCTTCCAGCGCCACCACCATTGCATGCGGATGCTGGGGAAGCCCTTGGTGAAGTACGCGGCCAAGAATGGATGCACCTTCAGGGTGATGCCGCTCATGTTCTTCTCGCCGAGCAGGTAGTTCAGTGCGTTCTCGATCTCGTCGATGATGAGCACGGGTGCGGCCACTTCACCGGTGCCATTGCAGGTGGGGCAGTTCTCGCTGGTGTCGATGGCTGTTTCCGGGCGCACGCGTTGGCGGGTCATCTCGATCACCCCGAAGCGTGAAGGTGGCAGCACGTTGTGCTTGGCCTTGTCGTCCTCCATCGCATCCTTCAACGCTTTGTGCAGGAGGCGGCGGTTCTCCGGCTCGTACAGGTCGATGAAGTCCACGCAGATGATGCCGCCCATATCGCGCAGCTTCAACAGGCGCGCGATCTCTTTGGCGGCTTCGACGTTCGTGTCGAGCGCGTTCTTCTCTTGATCGTGATTACCGCCTTTGCGACCGCCGCTGTTCACGTCGATCACGTGCATGGCCTCGGTCTTCTCGATGATCAAATACGCTCCGCTCGGAAGCATCACCTGCTTGCCGAATGCGTGCTTGATCTGCTTATTGATGAAGAAGTTGTCGAAGATGTCGAGCTTGCCCGTGTAGTGCTTGACGATGTTCTGCTTCTCTGGCGCGATCTTGCCAAGGGTCTCTTTCACCTCTTCGAACACGACCTCATCATCCACGTGGATGTTCGTGAAGTCCTTGTTCAGCACATCCCGGAGCACGGCGCTGGTGCGGTCGATCTCGCCGAGCAAGCGCTTGGGCGGAAGCGCGCTCTTGAGGTTGCGGAACATCACGTCCCAGCGCTCCATCAAGGTCTTCAGGTCGGCTTCGAGGTCTTCGCTCTTTTTGCCCTCGGCGTTGGTGCGGATGATCATCCCGAAGTTCTTCGGGCGGATCGCGTGCATCAGCTCCTTCAGGCGCTTGCGCTCGGGCTCGTCCACGATGCGGCTGCTGATGCTCACTTTATTGATGAAGGGCACCAGCACCATGTACCGTCCGGCGATGGTGATCTCCGCAGTGAGGCGTGGTCCCTTCGTGCTGATCGGCTCCTTGGCGATCTGCACCAGTACGCTCTGGCTGGCGCTGAGCACTTCGCCCAGCTTGCCTTCCTTGTTGATATCCGGATCGAGCTTCCAATCCTCGAGCAGCGAGGAACTGATGCCTCCTTGCACCGCTGCCTTGGTAAATTTGAAACTGTTCTTGTACTGCGGACCGAGATCGTAGTAGTGAAGGAACGCATCCTTGTCATGCCCCACATCAACGAACGCGGCGTTCAAACCCGGGGCCACCTTGCGGATCTTCGCCAAGTAGATGTCGCCAACGCCGAAACCGCGGTCGGTCTTCTGGCGATGCAACTCCATAAGGAGTTTATCGCGCAGTACGGCGATGGCCACTTCGCCCCCACGGGAACGAATGATGAGATCTACGCTCAACTCAAGAGTTGTTAGGAACGCGTGTACCAGACCCTGCCCGACCGCAGAATGCGCGACAGCCGGACCCGAACGCGGAAACGTTCAGGCCAGTGGGTCAAGAAGCACCGTTCTAGCGGTTCTTCTTCTTGTGACGATTCTTCCGCAGGCGCTTCTTGCGCTTGTGGGTGGCCATCTTGTGGCGCTTCCGCTTCTTTCCGCAGGGCATGGTTACGTGTTCTTTTTCGTTCGGAGGTCAGTGAGGAATCGATCCGCTCCGTTGAGCAGTGCCGTGTCCGTCACCAGTGTCTTGTAAGTCTCGATGGCCGCGATGGCTTTGTCCAAGCTGTCCAATGTGCCATACGCCTGGCCCATGAAGGCGTAGGCGTCCGGATAACCTTTCGGGTCCAGCGCGATCACTTTCCGAAAGCGCTCCATGGATTTGTCATACTGGCCACTCTGCCAGCTGAACAGGCCCAGATGGTATTGCGCTTCCACGTTCTGTGGCTCCTCGTCGGCCAACTTCCTCAGTTCCAAGATGGCGGCCATGGGCGGCTCTCCGTTCGCCATCGCCGCATTCATCTTGTCGATGATGGCGTTCACCTGCGGATCCTTGCTCGCTTGTCCTTCGGATGCGTGATCGTGCCCCGCTTCTTCGGCATGCGGCGTTGAACCGCTGTTCGGATCTTCGCTCACGCGGGCGCTGGCCATCTCGGCCTCGGCCTTGTCCTTTGGCGCACGCGGAGCAAGGGACAAGAGCAGCAGGCACACGACGGCCCCGCCGATCATCATCCACTGTTTGCGCTGCAAGCCCATCGATCAGGTGCGGTTCAAGCCTTGGTCGAGGCGTTCTTTACCTTGTCCACAAACACATCGGCTGGCTTGAAGGCGGGCACGTTGTGGGCAGGAATGATGATCGTGGTATTCTGTGCCAACAGGCGACCGGTCTTCTGGGCGCGGTGCTTCACCAAAAAGCTGCCGAACCCGCGCAGATGCACATCCTCTCCCACTTCCAACTGATTCTTCACCTCGTCCATGAACGCCTCCACCGTGGCCAGCACGATCGTACGTTCGATGCCCGTCTTTTTGCTGATGTTCCCGACCAGTTCCGCCTTCGTCATGGCACGTGCCGCTTTATTTGGGGCCGCGAATATAGCCGTCTAATCCATTGAACAGCACATTGTTGATAGCGATGAACCACAGATGGTCGGTGATGAACACGGATAGACACAGATGAAGGAGAAATCGTTCAGGAAGGCGGTTGCACCTAAAAGCCCGCGGAAAGCCCTTGGGAACAACCGGTTCTCCGGTGCTTTGCTGCCTTGGTACCGGGAACATCAACGGCCTTTGCCTTGGCGGGAAACGAAGGACCCCTACCGTGTTTGGCTCAGCGAAGTGATCCTGCAGCAGACCCGGGTGGACCAAGGAACGGCCTATTGGATGCGCTTCGTGGAGCGCTACCCGACCGTGCAGGACTTGGCGGCAGCCCATGAGGACGACGTGCTGAAGCTCTGGCAGGGCCTGGGCTATTATAGCCGTGCCCGGAACCTGCTTACAGCCGCACGACAGGTGGTGAATGACTTCGGCGGACTATTCCCTGAGGAGCATGCTGACCTGCTGAAACTGAAGGGCGTAGGCGACTACACCGCGTCCGCCATCGCGTCCATCTGTTTCAACCAACCCGATGCCGTCGTGGACGGCAATGTGTACCGGGTGCTGGCCCGGGCCTTCGGCATCGACACGCCCATCGATTCCACGGAAGGGCGCAAGCGCTTCAAGGCACTGGCCCAGGAACTGATCGACCCCGCAAGCCCGGGCGACCATAACCAAGCGGTGATGGAACTGGGTGCCACCGTCTGCACGCCCAAAAACTACACCTGTTTGCTCTGCCCGCTGCAACCGAAGTGCATCGCCTTCGCTACTGGACGTATTGATGAGCTCCCAGTGAAGGAGTGTGTCGCCAAGACCCGCGACCGCTTCTTCAACTACCTGCACATCCGCACGGCCAAGGGCCTATACCTGCGGCAACGAACCGGCAAGGACATCTGGCAAGGCTTGTTCGAGTTGCCGCTGATCGAGAGCCGGAAACCGCTCACAGCAAGGACGTTCCCGGGAGAACTGGAATTCCAGTTCGGGGAAGGCTGGATCGTGGTCGCGAAAAGTGAGTCGGTGAAACACGTTCTCAGCCACCAGATCATCCAGGCGGTGTTCTGGGAGGTGCTGCCGCCAAAGGGGTTCACGGCTCCGCAGGAATGGATATTGATCGATGAACAGGGTGCCAGAAAATTGGCGGTGCCTCGGTTGATCGAGCGGTGGTTGGGCGGCGCTGCAAACCCGAAGGGCACCCGCTCAAA
>JANOPI010000364.1:0-5122 GCA_031421755.1 Flavobacteriales bacterium
TGCATGCGCATGTACGAGGTGGACGAGAAAGGGGTGGAGCACAACCTGCAGTTCGCCCAAGAGAACGAGTGGATCGTGGACATCGGCAGCTTCCATACGGAGAAGCCGAGCAGCCTCTTCATCGAGGCACTGGAGGCATGCGTGGTCGTGTGCATCGAACACGCCGACCTGCTTCACCTCTATACCCAGCACCCCAAGTTCGACCGCAACTTCCGGGTGATCATCGAGGACCTGTTCGTGGAACTGCAACAGCGGCTGCTTCGCCGCAATGCCTCCAGCGCGGAACAGCGGTACGCGCATTTCGTTCAGCACCATCCGGGCCTGGCTGCCCGCGTGCCCAACGTGCATGTCGCGTCTTACCTCGGCGTAACGCCGGAGTTCCTCAGCCGCCTGCGGGCCAAGACGAGCAAGCGCGGCTGAAACCTTGATCTGGATCAAGGTCATTTCTTGATCCGCTCCATGACGGCGTGCGTGCCGTGCGGGGAACCTTTGTCATGTCAACGAACAGGTCATGCAACACAACAATCTCCTCGCGCTCTCGGTGGTCATGGTGATGAGCTGCCAAGCGCCAAGCGAACAAACCACCACGAACGACAACAACACTGCGACCATGAACACATCCAACGACCAAGCAGCGATCAAAAGCCTGCTCTTCGCCTACCGCGATGCCCTCAACGCCTCCAGCGTGGACCAGGTGATGCCGCTCTACACCCCGGACGGTGTCTTCATGCCAACAGGTTTCCCGACAGCGGTGGGCACCGAACAGGTGAAGGGCGCATACGCCGGTGTCTTCTCCATGATCAAGCTGAACATCGAATTCTTCTTTGATGAGATCCACGTGGATGGTGACCACGCGTTCGCACGCACCACCTCGCGCGGCACCACGTTGATCCACGCCACGGGGCAAAGCGTTCCCGAAGAGAACCGCGAGCTGTTCGTACTGCACCGCAACAACGGCACTTGGAAGATCGCGCGGTACATGTTCAACAAGATGAAGTGACATTCGCACTTGGACGATAGGAAGGACCGCCCGATGGCGGTTCTTCCTATTTGCGATCGCTCCAATTGGCGCCTTTAGTTTTGGACGGTCAACGAGCCCCTACATGTCACGCCTCATCGTCCGCGGTCGTGATCTCGCTCGACGTCCCCGGTCAGGCCCGGGGCGGGATGACGCGCCGGTCCGCAAGATTGCTGGAGGCCCCGCGCGATCGGCGGTGAGGCCCGACGAGTGGACGTTACGCACGCGTTCCTTCAAGCGACCGGGCAAACGCTATCTTGCTTGGAACGCAACACACGCATGAGCAGATCCATTCTCGCATTGGCCTATTGTCTCGCACAGGTGGTCGCGATGGCGCAAACCGATCCTGCGATCCATGAGCAATTGGTGGCGCGCTCGATCGAGTTGATGAACGTCATGGAACGACAGGACCGGGCCGCATTGGAAGCGATGGTCGCGGAGGAGTTCATGCTGGAGGTGCCCGGTGATACGGCGGCCGTTCCCCGCGCGGAATGGATCGACAATGCCGTGAACATGAAGTGGGATAGGGCCAAGTTCAACAATGTCAAGGTCCGCTCGTTCGGTGATGTCGCGGTGGTCAGCTCCCTGCTCGACTACAGGGTGACGACCGGCATCGGGATACCGATCAGTTCGAGTGTGCAAGCGACGGACGTTTGGGTCCACCGCAACGGCCAGTGGCTGATCGCGGTCCGCCAGCTCGGCGAGGATGCGCACTTCAGCAAGGCACGCATGGTCATGGGTTTTCTAGCCGCTCTCGTCCTATGGCTGCTGGTCTTCGTGTACCGGAGGTGGAGAAGCAAGGTCAAGAGCGCACGTGTTGTTGTCAGCCCCGCCTGATGGTTCCCCGGAGCGGAAGACATGAACTGACGAAGCATGAAACCCGGAGCCAACAACGATCGCGTCTACCGCATGGCTTTCGCGAGCGTGTACCCACACTACGTGACGAAGGTGGAGAAGAAGGGCCGCACCAAGGAGGAACTGCACACCGTGATCCACTGGCTCACGGGCTACACGGAGAAAGGGCTCGCCAAAGTGATCGCCGACAAGACGGACTTCGAGACCTTCTTCGCCAAGGCGCCACGCATGCACCCGAATGTGGGAATGATCACGGGCATGATCTGCGGCTACCGGATCGAAGAGATCGAGGACCGGCTCATGCAACAGGTGCGTTACATGGACAAGCTGGTGGATGAACTGGCCAAGGGTAGGGCCATGGAGAAGATCTTGCGGAAATGAACGGACGCTCTCTCGTTTCCCTTGGTGCGTTACTCACTGTCGCCATCCTTGGCTGCAGCACGCACCGGCCCTCCATCGTCGGGAAATGGTCCGGGCTGATGACCGTCAAGTGTTCGCATCCGCTACCGCCGAGCTACCGACCACTGCCCATCTCGCTGGACCTCACTGCGGATGGCCAATGCACCAACGTACATGGTTCCGGCATCGGAGCGGACATCACCTCGCACGATACCTACGAGTTCCAGGACACCCTCTTGCTCGTCACCAACTTCTGGGGTACGGATACGCTGCAGGTGGCCAGGTTCACGGAGACCGAACTGGTCCTTCGCCGCACCGAAAGTGATACCGCATGCGTTCACTTCTTCACGATGACGCGCGGCACGAACGTTCAATAGGTTGCGGTGTTTCTCCGATAAGCTGGCCGGCGGAGACACCTTGGATAACCGGCGTGAGTTGAGCGCTAGGCGTGGACTACCTCCGCTCATACCGCATCGCCACCGCCCCGGAGCCGAACTCCTCCCGGCCAACGAGCTTCAGGTCCAACATCTTGCTTAGCCCCGCGAACAAGGTGGGCCCGCGACCGATGATCCGTGGGTGCACCACGATCTGATACTCATCGATGAGGCCCAGTTCAGTCAAGGCCATGGCCAGCTGCACGCCGCCCACACCGATGCCCTTGCCGGGCTGCTGCTTCAGTTGTTGAACGAAGGTGGCCAGATCACCGCGCACCATCTCGGTGTTCCATTCCGTGGTATCCACGGTGCTCGATACCAGGTATTTCTTCGCCGCGTCCATCGTTCGGGCGAAGGGCTGCATCCACGGCGGCATCCACTCCGGCCATTGCCCGCTCGGTGGCATGCGCCACGCACTCTCCATCATTTGGTAAGTGATGCGGCCAAGGATCATGGCATCGGTCCCGGCGATGTATGCTTCCGCATTGCTGTGCAGGTCCGCGTCCGGGATCCCCACGGTGTGGTCGTAGCAGCCGTCCAGGGTGACGTTGATGGAGAAGCGGAGGGGACGCATGGTTCAATGAATGAACGATGATACTTGAGGACGAGTGGAGCTATCTGTTCTTCTATCCGTCATGCTCTACGTCGGCTCGGCGCTGCGCAACATGCCAAAGCACCCCAGCAGGGTCGACAACGTAAGCGATCCGCAAGCCCCAAGGCTGGAGTGCCGGTGCTTTCGGCGCGGGCACTCCAAATGTTCTGGGGAGATCCAGTGAGGAAATGTGGGTCCACCAGGCGTCGAGATCGTCGACCATGAGCTGCATCATGAAATTCTCAGCCCACTCTTTTTGGAAGTGCTTTTGGAGGACAAAACTGCTCGTTCCGATCCGGAAGATCACCACTTCATCAGAGTCCAGCAGTTTGGCAAACCCCAATGCCTCATAAAAGCGCTTGGATAGTCCGAGATCTTTTGCTGGGAGGAAGGGCCGGGCGATCTCTGTGCTTGTTTTCATGATGATCCGTTCGGTTTTTGCATGGACGTCATCTCTGCGCTAACGATCATGGCTTTTTCAGCGCGCCAACATGCCGGTACGTGTTGAGCAGCAGACCTGTGGGGAAGCTCTTCGAACTAACGAAAGCGAACTCGCTCGGGTCCATGGTGTCCGAAAAGCAGCGTTTGCCTTTGCCCAGCAGCAGCGGATAGACGATCAGCACCAGCTCGTCCACCAAACCCTGGTGGAGCAGCAGGGATGTCACCGATGCGCTTCCCCAGATGAGCAGGTCAGGACCTTCCCGCGATTTGAGGCGGCGGATACCCTCGATGGCGTCCGCGCCGAGGTCACCGAGCGGACCCCATGCAAGGCTTTCCGGGCGGTGGGTCACGATGTACTTCGTCGCGGCGTTCAGCTTGTCCGCGAACGGACCGCCGCTCATTTTCGGCCAGTGGCCGGACCAGAGATCGTAGGTCTTGCGGCCCAGCAACAGGTCGAAGGTATCGCCCTGTGCTTCGGCAACGGCCGCTGCTCCTTCCGGACTTCGATAAGACGCCGTCCAACCGCCATTCGCGTAGTCGTCATCACCGGGCGGTGCGATCACGCCGTCCAGCGAGATGTGTTCCATCATTCGGAGCTTTCTCATTGTGCTGAGCAGTGTGTTATATGATCCACTGAGATGGATCTCCCTCGAAGTTGATGAACATGCACTCGTACTGATCGGAATCGTCCACAAGATGCATTACGATGCCGTTCTTGAACTCGAGGACAATGAGACGATCATTGGGAATGTCGCAGCGTATTATCTCCACATTCATGAGATCGTAGAATCCCGGTTCAGGCCAACGGCTCTGTTCCCAGTGTGCGATCTGCTTACCGTCACGAAAGAGATCAACCGGAGACGAAATAGCGAAGCTGACTCGGCCAAACGTGAACTGGAGATCGAACTGACCCACTCCCAACTGCGTCGTGAATTCGCCGACTACCGGAGAGAGGTTGAGGTCTTTTGGGATGCGATACATTGATGTCAGTCGCTACTTCGGCTCCCACAATTCGATCTTGTTCCCTTCCGGGTCATACACCCACGCGAAGCGGCCGTAGTCCTCATCCTGGCGCTTGGGGTCGATGCGCACACCGTCGGCCTCGAGTTTCTTCAGCAGGCCATCCATGTCGCTCACACGCAGGTTCAGCATGAACTGCTGCTTGCTGTCGAAGTAGTCGCTGTCGCGCTTGAAGGGTGAGAACACCGTGGGGCCGGCATCCTGTTGCCAGATCCAGCCGTTCTCCTGGTCGTTGATGCCGAAGTGCTTGTTGTACCAGCTGGCAAGTGCGGTGTGGTCGTCCGCGCGGAAGAAGAATCCGCCGATGCCGGTGACGTGTCGGGACATGGGGTGGTGATCTATCTCGCCAAAGTACGAGTGGAT
>JANOPI010000365.1:0-11793 GCA_031421755.1 Flavobacteriales bacterium
GAAGGCCCGCACGGTGAAGCACGTCTGCCGTGGATACACGCTGCTCGTTCCGCATCTGGGGAATGGTGCTGGCGAGGGGGAAGCGATCGATCATGGTGCAAACCGCGGATGGCGCCAAGCCCATGTTGTCGTTGATGCTGACCACACCATCCATCCTTCACGAACAGCAACCACGAGCCTACTTTGGCCGCATGTTCCTCCGTTCGCTTCTCGCCATCCCCCTTGCCACATGTTCCATCTGCACGCACGCCCAGCTCTTCGCCTGGGCAGCACCGGTGGTGGGTTATGGTGTGAGCAAGGCCGTGGCCGTGGATGCGCAGGGCAATGTGTACGCCTGTGGCAATGTCCTTGCGCAGGTGGACTTCGACCCCGGGCCCGGAGAGGCGCTGAGTCCGGCAGGCAGCGGCACGAACGGTGACATCTACGTGGTGAAGTACACCAACGACGGGGATCACATCTGGCATTATCTGGCGGGCGGCAGCGGTACGGAGATCGCCAAGAATGTGTTGATCGACGGAAACGGCGATGTGCTGGTGACGGGCTACTTCAACAGCTACTTCGACTGGGACATGGGGCCGGATACCGTGGCCCCCGGCACCGGTGTGTACGATTGTTTCGTGCTGAAGCTCTCTTCGGCCGGGGAGTTCCTATGGCTGCAGCGCATCACCGGTCCCGGCGAGGACCAGGACCATGGCCTGGCGGTGGACGCGGCCAATAACGTGTACGTGACGGGGATGACCAGTGCTGCCGTGAGCTTCGGTGATGGCGACACCACGTTGCAGTTCGGCGGCGGCACGTGGGACGGCTACTACGCCAAGTACAGCGCAGCCGGTGCCTTCCTGTGGGCGAAGAGCATCACGGGCAGCGGCATGCAACGCCCCTTTTCCGTGGCCTGCGCCGGCGATCGCCTCTACCTGTTCGGCAGTTGCAAGGGCAACACCACGGTGAACGGCACGCACACGCTGGCACTGCCGAGCAACCCCATGGCCACCTACCTGTGCAAGACGGATACGGCGGGCCAGGTGCTCTGGCTGAAAAGCCAAAGCGCCACGGGCGATATGAGCGGGGAGGTGGTGCGCGCCACGGACACCAGCGTGTATGTCTTCGCCTCCTTCCGCGGCACGGTGGATGCGGATCCAGGGGCAGGCGTGCTGGAACTGGTGCCGCCGTCGCTCACCGCTCCGCAAACGCTCTTCGCCCGGTTGGATACCAGCGGCAACGCGCTGTGGGCCCACCAGCTGCAAGGCAATGTCCATTTCGATTGCGTGGGCGACATCGCCTTGGACCCGGAAGGCGGCGTGGTGGTGACCTGCGCCATCGCGCAAACACAGGACTATGACCCCGGCGCGGGCGAGACCATATACGCGCCCCTGCAAGCCAACGACCTCTTCACCGCGCACTACACCGCGGAGGGCAGCTTCCTGTGGGTGCGCTTGGTACACAGCCCGGAGACCTTCGACACCGCCAACGGCGTCGCCGTGGACCACATGGGCAATGTGTTCATGACGGGCACCTTCTCGGACACGGCGGTCTTCTATCCTGGGCCTTCAACACTCCTCTATGCGAGTGCAAGCAGTACGGCTTTCACGGTGAAGTACGGCCTTGACCTGAGTACGGACCTGTCCGAGAACCACGCGCTCTCCAGCTTGCAACTGATCCCCAATCCCACCAGTGACCAGCTGACGGTCACCGGTGCGTTCGAGCGTGGCGATGTGCTGCACGTATTGGATGCGACGGGCCGCCAAGTGATGCGGATGGCAGCGCAGGACCATGTGATCTACCTCTCCGTGCGCGAGCTGCGGCCGGGTACTTACACGCTGGTATGGACCGGGAATCAGGAGCGCGGGAGCGGGCGCTTTGTGGTGATGTGAGCTTCGACCGCTGGTGATCGCTTCCGCTGTTCTGGCCCATGGGGTCGAGTGCGACCGCGCCCCTGCACAGGTCACCATCTGGCCGATCCACCATCAACGGGTCACATGCTTACCCTTCACTCCACGTACCCCCTCTTCCTGCTGTTGGCGCTCGACCTACGCGCGCAAGGTTCGATCGACGGCACCAGGCCCACGAAGTTCTTCATCGGCAGTGCTCCGCCCGTGTTCAGCACGACCACGGACAGCCTGGCCTTTACTGAATTCAACGAACGCAACATGAGCAACGGTGCTTCCTATGCCGTTCCGTTCCGCTCGCGAGGATATCGCATGGTGTGGCACATGCACCAGGAGGCTGATAGCTGCACGGTATGGCGCGGCGATCGGCGCACGCTGAAGGAATTCCAAGCCGAACCACCGCCGGGCTACACCGCACAGATGAAGCCAACCGCCTATGGCACCCGGTGCGTGGTGGTCCAGATGGCACAACCGCAGAAGAAGTTCCAACTGGATAGCTGGTATTTCGAAGCACCCTGACATGTCAGGTTCCGCTTTGGTTCGGAAGATGTACCTTTTTCACAGCGGATGTGGTACCCGGACGCACCATCATGCACACCCGGAGGTGCCGGTGTCCGCCGCAGTACTTTGCCCCCGCATGCGTTGGGCCGGTCCACTCCTGTTGCTGCTGGTGGCGTGCTCACCAAAAACAGCGGCACCCGGCCAAGTCGCACCGAGCAGTGAAGGGCCTTCCGCCCTGCTGCAAGCATCTGACATCCGCATCGCGCCCACCGTGGATACCACGAACGCGGACGTGCAGGGGGCGATCACCTGCGTGCGGCGTTTCCTCACCCGGAAAATGGACGGGGAAGCGCCGAACGACTACTGGTACGGCCCGGATAGTGAGCAGTACGGCGGCCCGTACAGTGAACTGCGGTATGCCGAATACGACTCCTTTGGCGAGCTGCGATACTGGCCCACGGTGCTGGAAGTACGACCGGTCGGGACCGATGGGCAATTGCTCCAAGTGATGTGGAACGACAACCCGGACACTGGTCACACGGCGGACGCGAAGTACATTTTCGAGTTCCTGGTGCGGCCCACACCGGAGGGGTTGCGGCTGGCGCTGCCGATCACGCACAACACCGCGAATTGGAAACGGCGACAGGTGGGCGAGGTCACCTACATCATCTCACCTGCTCATGCGTTCAACCCGGCGGAAGCGGAAGAGCAGCGGCAAATGATCGGACGCCTCTCCACATTTTTCAGTATCCCAGCCTTCCCCATTACCTACTACTCGTACGCCGGAACGGCCGATCTGTACGCTGCGCGGGGCTTCGTGCAGCATCCCTTGATGCGTTCGATCAGCTCAGGTGGCATGGTGGACGGTAAGAACAACGTGCATTCCGGGAACAACAAGGACATCTACACGCACGAGGTGGTGCATCTGTTCTCGCAAAGCAAGACCTCCACGCCACCGCCCCTGTTGGAAGAGGGCCTGGCCACCCTGATCGGCGGCAGCGTGGAACATGCCTACGCCTGGCACCGTGCGAACCTGGCGCGCTACCTGGCCACCGATACGTCACTGGATCTGCGCGATCGCTGCAACACCTACGTGCGCGATGATATCTACCTGGATACCTCCGTACCCTATGTGATCGGCGCCGTGGTGTGCGAGCGCATCTTGCGCCGGGACGGAAAAGAGGGGCTCTTCCAAGTGATGGCCGAAGGCAAGGATCCATGGTCTGCGCTGGTACGCTACGGCATCACCCCTGAGACCCTTACCGATGAACTGCGGAAGGAGCTGACCGAGGAACCGCTGGATCCGTTGGGCAGTTCTGAACATCAGCGATGAGTCTTCTGGGTGGAGCAGACCGTGATCCGGCCCGCGTTGAGAATCGGCGTCCTTCCGCGCCCCTATCACCCAGCGGCAACGCTCTTCAGGCCCGACCTTTGCCTCTTGCGCTTCCCCTTTCCACCTGCCCATGCGCACGATCCTCCTCCTCACTCTGTTCACGAGCGTATTCCCGTTCGTGCCATCGAAAGCCAGCGATCGGGATCTCCACAGGGTGCGTATCCTGACCAACAGCCAGGATCCGCCTGCACCCTTGAAGTCCGAGGATCTGTTCGCTTTCCGCGCCACCGATAGGCTCTGTCCGCAGCAGTACGGACCCGAGATCGGACTGCACTCGTTGGACAGCGCAGCGCGCGTGCGGCTACTCCAGGAGGAAGCGCCCCGTTATGCACACGCTGAATTGCGCCTCTTCGCCCGCCTGCCGGATGCCCAAGGACCGCGCATCGCCCTGCTGTGCAGTTCCAACGACGATCACGACCTGCTCTGGCTCTCTTACGATGCGACCGGCCGCTTGAACGGGTTGGATACGCTCGCCTCGGACTTCGGCGATGGACAGCAGCACCGCAGTGAGTGCGCCTACTTCGATGTGTACGGCACGCTCACGGTGATGGTCACGGACCAGGAGACGCTGCGCGATGAGGTGGACAGCATGGCCTACCTGCGTGATACCCTGATGGTTGAAGTGCGCGTGATCGCCCAAGCGCAGATCGGCGCGGAGAACGGGGAGGCGCGCCACCACTACGGGCTGGAACGCCTGCCACGCGACCTGAGCGCCCGGTGGGTGGAGAAACACGCGGTGAATGATCCCGGCCCTTACCGTTGGCGTTCCGTGAAGGAATTGATACCGAAGGACCGCCGCATCTTGCAGGCCGCCAGCGGGAACCTGAACGGCGACGGCTACACCGACCATGTGTTCGTGCTCACCAACGGACCGGATGATGGGGAGCGCGACCTGCTCATCGCCTTCACCGCGCCGGACGCCAGCGGCTTCGTGCTGCACGCGCTGCTGCCGGGTTTCCTGCCGGACAGGAACAGCGGTGGTTTCCACGATCCCATCGGCGAGGAAGGCATCAGCGGCCTTTCGATCAGCGCGGACAGTTTGGTGATCCACCAGTTCGGGGGCAGCGCTTGGAAGTGGGAGCAGCGTGCGGTGTACCGGTATAGCAGCACGTACAACGGATTCAGCCTTGTGCGCGAACAAAGCCGGTCCTACCACGCGCCCACCATCAGCCACATGGACGACGAGCTGCGTGCCTTCGATGAAGCGGAAAAGCTAGGACGCGTGCTCACCTTGGAGGAAAAGGAACGCCTGGCCGAGCTGCGCGAAGCGGAAGAGACTTACCGTTGGAAGGTGATCACCTACGCACTGGGCGAAAAGCCGATGCGCTAGGGCGCGGAGCCGGACCGGTCACCACCTGGTCCATTCCCACATGAACTGGCATTGAACCATCAGGGTATTCGCAGCCGTGCGCTTGTGCGAGTGACCATCCATGGGGAAAGATCCCGCACGCGACTTGCGCCGGTATGCTTCTTGGGCTGCCAACGGTAACAAAAACAGAACTCCCCATGGGCAACTACGCACAACTCAACGGCACCGAGGCCATCAAACAGTTGAAAGAGATCGTCGATCATCAGCGCATCTGCATGCTGGTGACCGACCCGACCAGCTTCCCGCCGAACACCCGCCCCATGGCCGTGGGCGAGGTGGACGACAGCGGCGCGTTCTGGTTTCTCGCTTTGCGCACGAGCGAAAAGTTCGATGACATCGCGAAAGATCCACGCGTCACACTGCACTTCGCCAACCCGTCCGATCAGGAATTCCTGACCATCCACGGGCACTGCGAAGTGCTGAACGACATGGCGCGCAAGACAAAACTGTGGAGCGTGTTCGCCAAAGCCTGGGTACCAGATGGGGTGGAAAATCCCGACCTCCGTGCGCTGAAAGTGACGCCGGAGGATGGGTATTACTGGGATACCAAGGAGGGCAAGTTGGTTGCCGCCGTCAAGATCGGCTTCGCCATGCTCACCGGAAATGTCGGTGACGATGGTGGTGTGGAAGGCCGCTTGAAGGTCTGAGCGGGGCAGGCCGCACCGGTGGTCTTGCTTGACGGGTCACGTTGATCGATCGCGCGTATTTCTCCGGGAGGGCAGCGAAGTGGCGCGCTGCGGTGTCCACGAAGCAGCTACTTTCAACGTATGGTACACCGCTACGCCTCCCTCCTGCCGGTCGTGTTTTTCGGTCAAGCGCTGCGGGCGCAAATGCCATTTGAATTCGCGGATCAGCGGACCTTTCATGTGGGCTACACGGATTGTGTCGCCTTCCCGGGCGGATTCGCCATTTGGGGTTGGAGCTTCGACGATAACGGGAACAGCAGCTCCGGCTTTCTCCGCGGGATCGGTATGGACGGCAGTGCGTTGTGGGAAACCATGCCACAGCAAACTGAATTCGAGTATTTGACCGAACCCACACTAACCGCCTTCAGCGACGGAACCTTTCTGATAGCAGGAGGTTTGTTCTACTGTGACGTCGGTGGGATGTACTTCCTGGCCGAGCGCAGGGATGCCACCGGTAACGTGATCTGGTCGCGTACCCATTCGTTCTCCTACATGAGTGACGCGGACATCAACGCAGGCGATTCGATCGCTTACAGCACCGACTCGGGGATACTGCTCACCGATGCACAAGGCGACAGCCTGACAAGCTTTGACACGGAACCCGCCTATTCCAATTCGATCGCTTGGGAATCCGGCCCCGTATTACTTACCGCATCCTGGGGCGGCCAGATGGCACGATGGGCGTCGGATGGGATCCAACTCGCTTCAACCACCCTTTCCGATAACATCACCGATCTGGTCTTCTGGCAAGGGCACCGCTTGGTGCTTACCAGCGGTGGATGGCTGACCGCCTTCAACGATGATCTGCAACCAGTGGACAACATCTACTTGGGTGAAGGTTTTGGTTTTGGACGTCTCTTGCCCCATGAAGATCAGTTGCTGGTAGTTGGCAATGAGAGCACGTTCACGTTCGATAGCGCTCTCATCCAGGTCGGCTCGATACCGATGGACCCCGGTGGCGAGTTCCCCGCTGACCTCTTCGGCTCGTTCGCGGCGCGGGATAGCCTTCTTCTGATGATAGCTACAGCCCCTACCGGAGGGCGACCGGCCGGGCTCGCCCGCACGGTGAGCCTGACCGGTGTACACGCAGCGCACGCCGAGAACGTTTCCATCGGGATCGTGAGCATAGATGACACGGGTGTCGAACTGCAGAATGGCCTGGTGTATCCGCAGGTGGACCTCACCGCGCGCATTACCAACCTGTCCTCCGTTCCGCTTGAGAACGTGATGGTCTGCCACTTCGGTTATGTGGGTTACATGTGTGACATGAACGGTACCAGCGTTCTGATCGAAGATGCGGACCTCGCTCCCGGGGATTCTCTCGATGTGCCGATGAACGGACTGGTACTCGCCCCCACTCCGATCCAAGGCTTCAATCCGCTGCGGCCGGTCTGCCTCTCCGCCCTCAGCCCAAATAACCTGTACGATCGCGGCCCAAGCGACAACTACAGTTGCGACACTGTGCAGTTCCCGATCGGCTTGGCTGAAATGGGCATGGATGCGTTCGGACCGGTCGTTGGAAATCCGTTTGACCAACGTGTCCCGATGTTCTTCAACACACCGACCAAAGTGCCGCTGCACGCCACCCTTTACGACGCGACCGGTCGTACGATCGCCACCACCACCATCGCAACAGGAAGCGATCGCACCAGCTGGGAACTACCGAACGTGCAGGATGGTGTTTACATCCTGCGGCTGGAAGGCTCAGGCACGTGCATCACACGCACCCTCATCCGTCAGGGCCGCTAACTGGAAGAGCGCCTCAGCGGCGCTCTTCCACCAACGTTCTCCTTTCGTTATTCGCTGATGGTGAACACCGACTCATCCATCGGTTTGTTCACCTCGATCACCTTGGCGGTGAAGGTCATCTTCACGCCCACGTTCTGCTCGATCGTGTGCGGGAATAAGATACCGTCGATCGCCTTGTAGTCCTTGAAGTCGGTGGTCACCTGCATGTTGCCCTGCTCAGTGGCCTTGGGTTCCACCTGGCGCACTTTCAGGCCGGTCTGCTGATCGAAATAGGCGGTGAAGAAACCACCAGCGGCCTTTTTCACCATCAAGCGGTTGCACTTGCGGCCATCCACCTCCACCACGCCGTTCAGCAATGCGCCGTAGTCCAACTCGCGGTAGGACGCTTCGGGGAAGGGGAACGCGTTCTGGCGCGCATCTTCCAGTTCCAGGTCCACCAGGTCATCCTCGCCGTCCATGCCGTTCTTCTTGCCGCGCGTGCCGTCATACACGATCCTCTGCAGCACCATGGGGCCGCTGGCCATGCTCATCATGTAGTTGCGTGGCACAGCGAACTGCTCGGTGAGGTCCACGGCCATGCCGCCCATTTCCGTGGCGTACACCTTCTTCAATGCTTTCACCTTGGCGATCTTTTCCGCCCCACCGATCGCCGTGATGTAGGCCTCCAGCACGCTCTGCGCGGTCTGGCCGGCGGCCGGCATCTCAAAGCTCTCGCGGTACAGATCGCCGTTGGCATCGTAGTAGATCACCGCCTTGTTGGCACTGATCCCCACCAGTTTGTTGGCCACTTCCTGCTTGTCGCCCACCACGAGGATGGTCGCATTGTCCGGCTTCAGGAAGCGCTTGGCCGCAGCGTGTACCGTGGCGGCCGATACCGTATCCAACCGCTGCAGGTAGGTGGCGTAGTGCTTCGCGTCGAGCCCGAGTATCTGCGTGTTCAGCGCGAAACGGGCGATGGTGCGTGGGTCTTCCAACGAACGAGCGAAGCTGCCGGCCATGAAACTCTTGGCCAGGTCCAGTTCCTCTTGCGTTACAGGCGCCTCGAGCATCCCTTCGATCTCGCGCATGATCTCGGTTACCGCACTGTCGGTAACCGTGTTGCGCACGCTGCAGCCCGCGCTGAAGCTGCCGCACCAGCGATCCGGCTCGATGCTCGAGTAAGCCCCGTAGGTAAAGGCGTTCTTCTCCCGCAGGTTCTGCATCAGCCGCGCGTTGAAGACGCCGCCGCCCAGGATCGTGTTCAGCACCTGCGCGTTGAGTGCGTCAGGGTCGGTAGGTTTCAGGTCCACGGGGAAGACCACTTTGATCACACTCTGCGCGCTTCCCGGCCGGTCCACGAAGCACACCTGGCGCGGCTGGTTCGCTGCGGGCTGGAAGGCCGCTTCGGCCACCGGGCCCAGGTTCTTCACGTTCTCCACGCCCTTGGCGTCGGTGGTGCTTTCCACCGCGGCACCCTTCCATGTACCGAACCATTCGTTGGCCGTGCGCATGGCCTCTTCCTCCGTGATGTCGCCCACGAAGACCAGGTAGCCCTGCTCCGGCCGGAAGAAGCGTTCGTAATAGGCCACCAGGTTCACCCGGGTGATCTTCGCCACGGTGGTTTCCGTGGGTACTTCCCCGTAAGGATGTTTTTTGCTGTAGGTGAGCGCGCGGGCCACTACTTCGGCCACCTGATCGGGATCTTCGGGCCGCATCTGAAGGCCGCTCGCGTAACGCGTGCGGGCCTTCTCGAATTCCGCAGCGTTGAAGGCGGGCGAGGCCACCACCTCATAGACGTACCGCATCAGTTCCGGGAAGTTCCGCTTCAGGCTCGATGCGAAGAGGCCATCACTGGCGCCGTTGAGCTGCGCCCCGAGCTTGTCCACGGCCTCATCCAGTTCCTGTTTCGTGCGCCGCGCGGTGCCGGCCGTAAGCAGGTCCCCCATCAGGTCCTGGTAGCCGGCGATGCTCCCTTGCAGGATCGGCGGATGATCGAAGCGCACCTGCACGCTCACCATGGGCAGTTTGTGGTTCTCCACCACGATCACCTTCATGCCGTTGGGCAGGGTGCCTTTCTTGGTCTCCCCTACGCGCACCTGCGGCGGTGCATCGGGTGCGGGGGCTTTCGTGCGATCGATCTGGGCGAGCATCAAGAGGGGTATGGACAGACCGGCTGCCAGCAGGCAGGCGCGGTGGGATCGGGCGTTCATGGCGATTGTGCGTGTTCGGTCCTACTGTTTGCTGGCCATGGGCAGGTAGTGCAGGACCACGCGCTTCTTCGGGTCGAAGTACTCCCGGGCCACACGCTTCAGGTCAGCGGGCGTAACCGAAAGGTAGTTCTGGAGCTCGCTGTTCACCTTGGCGGTGCCGCCCAAGAAGGTGTACGCACTGGCGAGGTTCTCAGCGATGCCCGACACCCGCGCATTGGCGGATACGAATTCGGTCTCGATGCCCACCTTCAGCTTCTCCAGCTCGGCCAGCGACACTTCCTGCTCGCGAACTTCAGCCACCACCGCATCCATGGTGCGCTCCAAGGAATCCGCCGCTACACCCGCATTGGCGATGGCGAAGGCCACCGCCAACCCCGGATGCTCGAAGGGAAAACTGAAGGAGCCGACGTACAAGGCCTGCTGCTCTTCGTCTTTCACGCGCTTGTTCAAGCGGCTGCTGTTGCCGTTGCTCAACAGGCGGTTCAACATATCCACCGCGTAGAAATCCTTCGTGCCGTATGCGGGAATGCGGTAGGCCTGCACCACCGCGGGCAGTTGGATCTTGTCGTATACCACATCGCGCACCTCCGTGGACATGGCCGGTTCGGTAATGCTCGTACGCGGGATCTTCCCGCCCTTGGGAATATCGCCGAAGTACTTCGTCACCAATTCACGCGCCTTCGTAGGATCTATGTCGCCGGCCAATACCAGCACGGCGTTGTTGGGCACGTAGAAGGTCTTGTAGAATTTCTTGTAGTCCGCTTCGCTCGCCGCGTTCAGGTCTTCCATGAAGCCGATCGTGGGCCACTGGTACGGATGTTTGCTGTAGGCGCGCTTGAGCACTTCGGGGAGCAAATTGCCGTAGGGCTGGTTCTCGTAGCGCTGGCGACGCTCCTCTTTCACAACTTCGCGTTGCGTATCCACGCCCACCTGATCCACGCGTGCATGCAGCATGCGCTCGCTTTCCAGCCACAGGCCCAGTTCCAACTGGTTGCTCGGCAGCACCTCGTAGTAGTAGGTACGGTCGCCGTTGGTGTTGGCGTTGAGCACGCCACCGGCCTTCTCCACGTACTTGCTGAATTCGCCCCGCGCGATGTTCTCGCTGCCCTCGAAAAGCAGGTGCTCGAAGAAGTGCGCGAAGCCACGGCGATCGCTCGCTTCATCCTTGCTGCCCACATGGTACATCACGCTTACCGCCACAATGGGCGTTCCGTGGTCCTCGTGCAGGATCACATGCAATCCGTTGGGCAGGTCGAACTCGGCGAAGGCGATCTCGCGGGTCTGTGCCCCGGCGGTGAGTACGGCCATGGTGAAGGCGGTGGAAAGGAGGGGTTGTTTCATCGGGCGCGTCCGCCCGGTGGGCGGCACCGGTCGGTATAGGACGAAGGGCGGCAAAAGTAGGCGGGCACGATGAACGCCGGACGTACTTTCGGCTCATCCACTATAAGGGCCGCGCCTTGCGGCGCGGATCGCGAAGGAGGCCACGGATACACACGGATGAGCACGGATGAAAGGGGTATTCTGGCGCAAACACCTTGATGCATCACAGCATTTCCACGGTCGTTTCCTGATCAATTGAGCGCCCGCTGTGCGCGAATGGCCCGGTGGCCCGGAGTACTTTCGGGGCCGTGGGAAGAACCGCCACCATCAGCACCACCGCAGCGCGGCGCATGCGCTTGCGGGCACTGCGCTATGCCGTGGCCTTCACCGGCCCGGCCCTCGCCTGTTGGGGCCTCAGCGCGCACGGCCTCGCCACCTGGGCACTTCCCATCCACGGCTTCCTGCTGATCCCCCTCTTGGAACTTCTGCTGAAACCCGATCACGCCGTACTTTCTGAGGAGGAGGAAGCCGCCGCCTTTGCTGATCCACTGTATGATGCCCTGCTTATCGCCTTCGTGCCGGTCCAATGGGCCACGCTCGTGCTCTTCCTCTTCCGCATCGGCGATCCTGAGCTCTCGGGCTGGGAGATCGGCGGTCGCATCGCTACCATGGGGCTCATGTGCGGGGTCTACGGCATCAA
>JANOPI010000366.1:0-2439 GCA_031421755.1 Flavobacteriales bacterium
CCCCCGTACTACCCTTCCCCAGCGCTCGGATTTCTTGGATGTAAGGCAGATCGCCGCGCTCCACGTCCAACATCATCCTCTCCATCCATGTAGGTTCCTCTACTTTGGCCAGGAAAGCGGTGCTTGCACCCACCTCAGTGCGTCCAGGTGATGAGGAGACCTTCTCCGGGGGTGTTGTTGGAGTGCGTTGCGCCCAAGCGGTCAACACACAAAGGAGCAGGGCGGAGAGCGAACTGGTTCGGCGCATCGGAAGCATCATCAGGTCAACAGGTTCCAAAGATCAGCGTTGCGAAGCTTACGCCGACACAGGCGCGGGCGGGTCACAGGAGTTGGCATCATCGTAGGATCACGAGCTTCTCCACCTTGTCGGCCGCCTCCCCATCCTGGGTGGCCACGCTCAGGCGGTACACATACACGCCACGGCCCAGCTTGTCACCGGCATCATCCAGCCCGTTCCAGGCCAATGGTGAGCTGCGGAAGCCATCGCAGGCCAGCCGCTCGCTGATGGTCTTCACCAGCCTACCGGCCACGGTGAACACCTGCACCTGCACCTCCAGATCCCCACAGGGGCGGTTGTGCTCGAAGTAGAACTCCGTGCGCGTGGTGAAGGGATTGGGGTAGTTCAGCACATGGGCCAAGGCCATCTCCGCGCTGGGTGCCACAACGAAGTCCAAGCTCCGTTGGCTGCTGTTATTGAACACGTCCCAAGCCTTCATATCCAACGTGTGGGACCCTTCGGCCAGGTCGCTCAAGCGATAGCGCACCTGTCCGCTCTTGTACGTGTCCAGATCCGACTCGTACACGTCGTTCAGCACCAGTGTATTCTCCGTGCTCTGATCGATCACCGCCACCAGATCGTGGCCGATGCTGTTGCCCAAGGTGTTGATCCCGTTGGAATCGAAGAGCTTGGCGTACAGCAGGGGATCCTCGTCAGTGATGCCCCCGGGTACGAAGGTCTCATCGTTCATGTACAGTTCGATCTGCGGACCCTCCTCATCCACCGAGGCGTTCGGGTCAGAACCGCCCACATTCGGCTCATTGGTGAAGCCGCAGGCATTGGTGCCCAAGCTCTCGGCATAGATGCTTACCCGGCCAGTGCCCACCTGGTAGTTGATGTCCTTGGGCACAACGAAGGTGAAGCTGAATTGGCCATTCACCGCCGACACCTTGCCGCGGTAAATGATGTTGTTCCGAAGGGTGAACGGGTAGGGCTGCGCAGGCGCATCGTTGCCTTGGGTGTTCATGGTGACCTTTTTGTCAAAAACGGTCGGCACCACCAATCCATTGAAATCGGAAAGCAGGACACCGGACGTATCCGTCACTTCGCCACTGATGCGCACGGTGGCCAAGGCTTTGAGGGTATCCAGCGCGTTGCCGAGCGTGTCGGTGATGGCGGTGATCCGCGCCTCTTGCCGGGCCATCGCCAAGCGTATCGATGGATCGCCCAACAGTGCGAAATTCCGGTAATTCCCATTGTCCGAGACACCCACTTTGGTCTTGCGGTAGATGTCACCGAAGCGTGTGGCGCGGCCGAATTCATCCTGCGTGTCGAACACATGATCATAGAATTCCAAGGACAATTGTTGGTTGGCCCCACTATAAGCGATACGTGTAGTGGTCATAAGTGCAATGCCACCACCATTGGGGTTGAGCATCACATACTCACCTGCGGAGGTGCGGCCCGGATCGTCCCAACGGGTGAACTCGCATGTGGCCGTAGCGAACAGCGGCAACCGATCGAAGTTGGTCCAGTCCAGGATGGTCTGATTGTCCAGAAGGCGCTCGTGGGCCCAACCTACTTCGCCCCCATGGCCCACGTAGTTCACGATGAGCGCACCCTTTTGGACCCGATCGCGCAGGGCATCTTGCGCCTCCGGATAACGCTGGCCGCCGGGCGTGCTCACTTGTGTGTAAGCATCGAGATAGACCTTGCTGATGTTGAAGCAAGGCTGGATCAGTTCCACCTTGGCCGCGAGGGACTCGCTGTGCGACATGTGGATGGTACCTTCGAAATTGTCACCGCTCTGGTCATCGCTGGTAAAGAGGACCGTATTGCGCCAATCGTTCGCGCCACCATCGGAGCCGCTTGCGCACGAGGTACCGCTGGAACTTTGCAATGTCAGGCCGTCATAGTTCAGGATCTTGTCCACCATCTCCTGCGCCTGCGTAAGGTTGCTGATCGGCAGGCGACCAACACCCACGTCGATCACATCCGCATTGGCCTCGCCTTCGGTATCGTCAAGCAGGCAGAAATAGTCATCCGTTGTGAAGCAACCTGAGGGGAGCCATGAATCCGCGGACTGATAGGACGGGATCAGGTTCTGGTTGCTGGTGGAGAGGCTCACGTTGTTGTAGGAACCATCCCCGAAGAGCAGCAGGTAACGTGGCAGCAGTTCGGGGTCTTGGCCGGCGCGGTCGTAGAGCATCTTCATGAAGCGC
>JANOPI010000367.1:0-1562 GCA_031421755.1 Flavobacteriales bacterium
CAGCACGGAGATGGCACCCATACCAAGGCCGAGCGGGTACCAGCTTTCTCCTGGAGCAGCAGCGAAATAGAAGAGGGTGTCGAACGAGGATCCGTTCCAATTCTCCACGACATCTTCTTGCCCGCGCGATATCTGCGGCCCCCAGCTCTGTTCGGAGTAGATGCCTGTACCGAGGGACCAACTGTGCTTCGTGACATGGAGCACTTGACAGGTCGATCCCTGAATGACGGTGTCACCGGCATATACCGTATGCACGTAGCCTGTATCGTTACAACCGAAGCATCCATAGTAGTTGTGATTCCAGACCGCGCCAGGAGGGCACCAGTTCTGGGCCGGAGCGGAGGCGCTCATTACGATCACGCAGAAAAAGGTGGTCAGTCTCATGTGCTTGTCCTTGGCCGAAGTTTGAAGCTGTGAACGATTCTCCGCATGAGATCAACGGGAATGGATAGGCTCACCCCAACCTCACCTCCACATCCGCCAGCGCCCCCAGCCGGTCCATCAGCTCTTCGGTCACGGCCACGGAAGCGCCTTTGGCGTTCAGGTCCACGTTCACGTTCTCGGCGGCGCTGAAGAGCGCGATGCTCACCTTGCATTTGCCGGGGTGCTCCTTGAAAAGTGAAGCCAGTTCGCGCGTCATGTCCTCGTTCACGCGTTCCGCCTCGATGCGCAGGTTCAGCTTGGTGAAGTACTTCTCGCGCACATCGCTCAGCAGGTCCATGCTGCTGATCTTGAATTCGAGCTGGCCCTCGTCGCGGCCCCAGGTGCGTTCCATGGCGCGGCCCTTCACGTAGAGAAGGGTGCCTGATTGTAGGTAGAGTTTGTACTTCATGTAGTCTTCGCTGAAGAGCATGAAGTCGTGGGATCCCGCGTGATCTTCCAAGGAGAAACTGCCGAACGGTTTGCCGCTCTTGGCGATGCGGTGCTCGGCTTTCGTGACGATGCCGGAGAAGGATGCTTCCAGGCCCACGAGCTGTTTCAGGTCGGCGAGTTGGCCGAGCGTGTTCTTGCAGAGGTGCTTGATCTCCAGTCGATGATCGTCCAGCGGATGTCCGCTGAGGTAGAAGCCGATCACATCCTTCTCGTAGTGCAATTGTTCGAGCGCGCTCCAGCCTTCGATCTGTGGCAGAGCGGGTTCAGGCACGCCAGCACCTTCGGAACCGGCGTCGAACATGCTCACCTGCGAGGAGTCTTCACCGTCCTGGTGCTGTTGGCCGAATCGGAGAAGCGTTTCCAGCCACATCGGTTTTCCTTCTCCGGTGGTATGGAAGAAGTGCGCGCGCTGCACCTTGAGACTGTCGAAGGCACCCGCATAGGCGAGACTTTCCAGCGCCTTCTTGTTCATGGCGCGCAGGTTCACGCGGCGCATCAGATCGTAGATGGAGGTGAAATGACCGCCTTCCTTCCGGGCGGCCACTATCGCATCCACGGCGCTTTCGCCCACGCCCTTCACGGCACCGAGGCCAAAGCGGATCCGGCCTTGTTTGTTCACGCCGAATTGCAGGCCGCTCTCATTGATGTCAGGCCCCAGCACGTTGATACCCATGCGGCGGCATTCCTCC
>JANOPI010000368.1:0-11538 GCA_031421755.1 Flavobacteriales bacterium
CAACAGCATCCAGGTCAAGAGGCTTTGGAAGAACTACTACCCGAAACGTTCACCTGTCAACCCACTTCAGGACGACCGTTCACCTGTAAACCTATCTTCGGACATCAACACAAACCTGTAAACCTTTTTCAGGACGGGTCAGCGAAGTTGAGCGGAAGCCCCCCCCCCCCATCCGATTGCGAGTTCGTGGCGCTGCGGGGTTGTGAAGGCTGTGCATGGCGGTGAATTGAGATGACAATCTATACACCGGTTTGTCAAAAGTGTACACCTCCATAGGCGAAAAAGTTTTGAACCGCCGGCGAAATCCTTTTGCCGCCTTTCCGCGAACAGGCTTCGCATAGCTGACCGACCATAACTTCCCAAGGGCAACACGGTCGCGCAGGCAGATCCTTCTTGTTCCGAAAGTCGAGTGCAACTTTCCCTGCGAACATCAAACGGACCGCTGTACCCTACATCAAGTATATCCAAAACGAGTAGCCCTTCGCCGGGATCACGATGAGATCAGCTGTACGTTCTATCAGGAACCGGATGAAACGTCGCCTCAGGCGCTGAGTCCTGTAGACTACTCGAACCGCTTCGCTTCTTCGTTCCATTTCATCGTCAACCCCGCCAACCTCACGATCTCCACCGCCGCTGCCCGGATGCGCTCGTGCCGCACCGCCATGTGTGGGTCGTTGTTTTCAGCGAAGTAGCCGAGCGCGGCGTTCAGGTAATGCACCGCATTGGGTGCCTGCGTTACGGCTGAGGCCGCCCACACATCTCCGGCCTCTTCGCCATCCGCGTTCATGGCGCGGTAGGTGTAAGCGCGCACGATGAGGAAGTGGCTCGCATCGGGGTGGGCCTTGTCCACGGCGGCCAGGCAGGTGTCGCAGGTGTAGATGACATACTTGCCGCCTTGCTCGTAAGCCCCCTTGGCGAAGTCGGGTCCTGCATGGGCGGGGTCGTTCACCTTGGGGATATTGCCGAGGACGCCATCGGGGATCCATTGGGCATGGAGCGCTCCGGCGAGCAGGATGAATGGAGCGAGCAGAAGGCGCATGTGGACGTATGGGGCAAAGGTCGGGCCTTTCCGCAGAGGGTGCCGTTGCGACGGCGACCGCCATCAGCTACGCACACGAGATGATCACGAACGAGTTTTCGACAACCGTTGGTCCCCTCGGGAAAACGTTCAACTTCGTAACCACCAAAACCAAAAGCCTGTCCACATGAGAAAGGTATTCACCCTGTTGTTCTGGGGTGCGCTCGTGAGCGCATTCGCCCAGGAGGCCCCGCAGGAAAGCGGTGCCATCGTCGCCAGTGGCTTCCACATCACACGTCCCTTGCGCGAGATCTTCGCCGAGAACCCCGTGGACCCGGATTTCAGTCCCGTGCGCGGCGAGTCGCCCGATCGCCTGCACCGCGAACCGCCGAAGTTCGAGTTCACGGGGGAGGACGGCCCTCCGTACACGAACGACGAGGCCACCTTGCAGCGCAGCGCTGGTGAGATGAATGACAAGGGCGAGATGAAGGCGAGCTGGGGCGGTGGCACGGCAAGCGGTTTCCGGCCTTATGATCCATCGGGTGCGGCCGGTCCATCCCACTACGTGCAGATGATCAACTCCACCACCTTCCGCATCTACAACAAGACCAGCGGGGCACTGCTCCTTACCGGCACCTTGGGCAACTTATGGAACCCGGTAACCAGCAACAGCGGCGACCCGATCGTGATGTATGACAAGGCGGCCGACCGGTGGTTCCTCGCACAGTTCGGCACCTCCGCGAATCGCCGGATCTACATCGCTGTTTCCGCCACGAACGATCCCACGGGTTCCTATTACACCTACACCTACACCTCCCCGCAGTTCCCGGATTACCTGAAGTTCAGCGTGTGGCATGATGGCTACTACATGACCAGTAACCAGAGCACACAGAAGGTGTTCGCCTTCGAGCGCACAGCGATGCTCGCCGGTACGCCCGGAGCGCGCGCGGTGTACGTGAACTATACGCCGCCGAAGTCGGGATTTTTCGTTCCGCTCGCGGGTTGCGCGGCGGATGGTACACTGCCCGCCAGCGGCCCCTGCCCCATTTTTTCCTACTCGGACAACGGTTGGGGATCCAGCTACTTCGACCGGGTGAACATCTATAACATGACGGTGAACTGGGTGCCTACCACGCCCACCGGCACGATCACGCTCGCGGCGAACGTGACCGCCGCCGCCTTCGACGGTTCGTACAACGCACAGTGGAACGATTGCCCCCAGCCGGGAACCACACAGAAACTGGACGGCATAGGTGGTGCGATGATGTACCGCGCGCAATGGAAGAGCTGGAGCGGGTACAACTCCGTGCTGCTCAACTGGGCTGTCCGCATCAGCAGCACGCAGCGCGGTATCAAGTGGTGCGAAATGCGCCAGAATACCTCCTCCGGCGTATGGAGCATGTACCAGGAAGGCATCTACGCCCCCGGATCCGACACCCGCTGGATGGGGTCCGTCTGCATGGACAACAACGGCTCCATCGGCCTTTCCTACTTGCGCTCGAATTCCACCAGCATGTACCCCAGCCTCTACTGGACAGGCCGCCGCTCCTGCGACCCGCTGGGCACCTTGCCGCTGACGGAAACATTGGTGGTGGCAGGTACGGGCTACCAAACGGGCACCAACCGCGTGGGTGATTATGCGCACCAGTGCCTCGATCCCGATGGCGTGACCTTCTGGAATACCAGTGAGTACATGGGCGGTACCTCCGGGGCCAGCGCCGCACGCACGCGCGTGTTCTCCTACCAGATCAGCCCGTGCAGCAACACGGCCGGTGTTAGCATCGCTATCACCGGTGGAACGAATCCGTCCTGCACCAGCGCTTCCGTGACCTTCACCGCCACGCCCACCAATGGCGGTACAACCCCAAGCTACCAGTGGAAGGTGAACGGGGCCAATGTGGGCACGAACTCGGCTACGTACGCCACGACCTCACTCACCAACGGCGCGGTGGTCACCTGCGTGATGACCTCCAACCTCAGCGGTGTGACGGGCAACCCGGCCACTTCGAACGCCATCACCATGACCGTGACCAGTACGGTGACACCCGCCGTGGCCATCGCGATCAGCTCCGGCAGCAACCCCACCACCACCGGTGCTTCCGTGACCTTCACAGCTACGCCGACGAACGGCGGCACCAGCCCAAGCTACCAGTGGAAGGTGAACGGTGCGAACGTGGGCACGAACTCCGCCACGTACACAACGACCACCTTGACCAACGGCGCGATCGTGAGCTGCGTGATGACCTCCAACAACGGTTGCGCCTCGCCGACAACCGCCACCAGCAACTCCATCACCATGACGGTGAACACAGTGCTCACATACTGTGCTGCGGGTACCACGAACACGACCTATGAGCGCATCACGAACGTGACGATGGGCAGTATCAACAACACATCCGCGGCGTCCTCCTATTCCAACTTCACCGCGTTCAGCACGAACGTGAGCGTGGGCATCGCGCAGTCGATAACGGTGACCATCGGCAGCCCGTACTCCAGCGATCGCGTGCTGATCTGGTGCGACTGGAACCGCAACGGAACACTCACCGATGCGGGTGAGGCCGTGTACGCTTCGCCACAAGGGGTCGGGCCTTTCACCACCAGCATCACACCGCCCACAGGCACCACGGCCGGTGGCGTGCGCATGCGCATCCGCTTGACCGATGCGGCAGCGGGCGCGAACCTCACACCGTGCGGCAACTCCACCTATGGTGAAGTAGAAGATTACACGCTGAACGTGACCGGCACGCTCGCTCCCATCGTGATCGGCGACGAACCGGTGGTGGAAGTTCCGACGCTCCGCATGGAGACGCTGGAAGTGTACCCGAACCCGAGCAACGGCAGCTGCACCATTAAAGCCAGCAGCCCGGGCACCTACTACCTGATGAATGAGATGGGGGTACTTGTGCGTTCGTTCACCCTGAATGACGCGAGCGAGACGCTTCACCTGGAAGATCTGCCAACGGGCACCTACGTGATCTCCGGGCAGACACGCACCGGCATCGTGAAGCAAAAGCTGATCGTGGCGCACTGAGAAACGGACCATACCAGATAATGAACAAGGCCGCTCGATGGAGCGGCCTTGTTCGTTCAGTCACGGCCATCGCCGTGTTGATATCCGGAGCTCCGAGGCGGTCCAACAGCGGTCTACCTTCGGCCGCTCACATGGACTACCTGAAAGGCCTCAATCCCGCGCAGCTGGCGGCCGTGCAGCATACGGACGGCCCCAACATGGTGATCGCCGGGGCGGGCAGCGGCAAGACACGCGTGCTCACCGTGCGCATCGCCCACCTGATGGCCGCCAAGGGCGTGGATCCCTTCCGCATCCTCGCGCTCACCTTCACCAACAAGGCGGCGAAGGAGATGAAGGAGCGTATCGCGAAGCTGCTTCACACCGTTCCCGGGCAGAACACCGAAGCGCGCAACCTTTGGATGGGTACCTTCCACAGTGTGTTCGCACGCATCCTTCGCGCGGAAGCGGACAAGCTGGGCTACCCCAAGGATTTTACGATCTACGATACCGACGACAGCCGCTCGTTGATCCGCACCATCGTGAAGGAGATGCAACTTGACGACAAGCTGTACAAAGCGAACCAGGTGCATGGTCGCATCAGCATCAGCAAGAACAACCTGATCGGACCACGGGAATACCTCGCGAACACGGAGATGATGGCGAGCGATGCCGCCGCGCTGCGTCCGAAGATCGGCGAGATCTACAAGCAATACGCTGCGCGCTGTTTCCGCGCCGGGGCGATGGACTTCGATGACCTGTTGTTCAACACCAATTTGCTCTTCCGCGATCATCCGGAGGCGATGGTGAAGTACCAGACGCGCTTCGAGCACATCCTGGTGGACGAGTACCAGGACACGAACCTCGCGCAGTACAACATCGTGCGCACGCTGGCCGCGCGCCACGAGAACATCACCGTGGTGGGCGATGACAGCCAGAGCATCTACGGTTTCCGCGGGGCGAACATCCAGAACATCCTGAATTTCCGGCGCGACTATCCGGACTTCAAACTGTACAAGCTGGAGCAGAACTACCGCAGCACAAAGACGCTGGTGGCCGCCGCGAACAGCTTGATCGACAAGAACAAAGAGCGCATCGAGAAGACGATCTGGACGGACAACGACGAGGGCGAGCTCATCCAGGTGCAGCGCACGATGAGCGACAATGAAGAAGGCATGTTCGTGGCGCACGACATCTTCGGAACGAAGATGCATGCCCAAGTACCGAACAAGGGCTTCGCGATCCTCTACCGCACGAACGCGCAGAGCCGCAGCATGGAGGAAGCGCTGCGCAAACTGAACGTTCCTTACCGCATCTACGGCGGGCTCAGCTTCTACCAGCGCAAGGAGATCAAGGACCTGATCGCCTACTTCCGCCTCACCTGCAACCCGAACGACGAGGAAGCGCTGAAGCGCGTGATCAATTACCCGGCACGCGGGATCGGACAGACCACCATCGACAAGCTGATGGTGGCCGCCAACGAAAAGCAGCTGAGCATCTTCGACCTGGTGTACGGGCACCTCGGGGAACTCGGCTTACAAGAAGGCACCCGCAAGCGCATCGCGGATTTCGTGCTCATGATCCGCAGCTTCCAAACCATGCTGGACTCGCAGAGCGCGTTCACCGTCGGCGAGTACATCGCCCGCACCACCGGCTTGTTGCAGGACCTCTTCATTGACAAGACACCAGAGGGCATCAGCAGGTATGAGAATATCCAGGAATTGCTGAACGGGATGAAGGAGTTCAGCGAGACACAGGAAGGCTCCGATGTTCCGCGCACACTGCCGGACTTCCTGATCGACGTTGCGCTGCTCACCGACGCCGACAAGAGCGACGACCCGAACGACAACGATCGAGTGAGCCTGATGACGATCCACAGCGCGAAGGGCCTGGAGTTCCCTTATGTCTACATCGTGGGTATGGAAGAAGACCTTTTCCCGAACCTGATGGCCGTGCAGAGCCGCGCGGATCTGGAGGAAGAACGCCGTTTGTTCTATGTGGCGCTCACGCGCGCGGAAAAGCGGGCAACCTTGAGCTATGCGATGAGCCGCTACAAGTGGGGCAACCTCACTTCCGCCGAGCCGAGCCGCTTCATCGACGAGATCGATCCGCGATTCCTGCGCATGCCCAAGCACCGCGAAACGCCTTCCGTTCAAGATCGTGACACGTTCGCATCGGCGTGGAGCAGACCGGGCAATACGAGCACACGGCCCGTTTCCGGCGGAACGGTTTTCAGCCGCGAACCGAGAAGTGCCGCACCCGCTGCCAAGGTCTCGCACTCGCCCATGCAGCGCCGGACCGCACCAGCGGCACCGAGTGCTCCGGACCAAACACTACGCAAGAACCTGAAGCGCGTTACGAGCACGGGTGCCCCGGTTGATGCTACCAGCTCCCTGGGCCACGCCGCACCAAGCGATATCGCTGAGGGCGTTACCGTGGAACACGAACGCTTCGGCAAGGGCAAGGTGCTGAAGGTGGAAGGCCATGCCCCGGATATCAAAGCCACGATCTTCTTCCCCAGCAGCGGGCAAAAGCAGTTGTTGTTGCGCTTCGCGAAGCTGACGGTGGTGGAAGGCTGACCGGTCGATCTTGTCGCACCATCACGGACTCTCCTACATTTGGCGCATACCGATGGCACAGCGCCATCCGATCAGTGCTCAACTTGGTCTGTTGATCTGATCATCCTTCATCCGAACATCATGCCTTCTCCTGAGGTCCCTTTCGACTACAATACGCAACGTCCGCGTCTGATCATTCCCGAATACGGCCGCCATGTGCAACGCTTGGTTGAGCATTGCATGGGCATGGAGGACCGCGAGGCCCGCACCCGTAGTGCGCACGCGATCATCCAGGTGATCGGCCGGCTGAACCCGCACCTGCGCGGTAGCGAGAACATGGACCGCATGCTCTGGGACCACCTCTACATCATGAGCGAGTTCAAGCTGGATGTGGACGGACCCTTCCCCAAGCCAACGCCCGAAGAGCTGGACACGAAGCCGGAACAGGTGAAATACCCCAAGCAGGAGATCCGCTTCGGGCACTACGGCAAACTGGCCGAGCGCATCATCGAAGCCTGCGCCGCACTTCCCGAAGGCCCCGAGAAAGAGGCCGCCACTCTGCAAGTGGCCAACCTCATGAAGCGCCAGTTCCTCGCATGGAACCGCGATAGCGTGGGCGACGGGGTGATCATCAAGGACCTCGCGGAGCTCAGCAAAGGCCAATTGCGCCTGAAGCCGGAACAGCAGCTGGCCAATACCGACTCCCTGCTGAACACACAGCGCCAAGGACCACGCAACGAAGTGGACCTGCGCAAGCAGCGATACGGTGACCATGGCGGTGGAGGTGGTGGTGGAAACAAGAAGAACCGGCACCGCAACCGGAACAAGAAGAAAAGGTACTGAGATCGTTGTTGGTTGTCGGTTGACTGTTGTCCGGCCGGATGCTACCAGTTCGCGACATCCGCTCTTCCCGGCTGCTCCGTGTACACGCGTCGGCAGCCTGACAACCGACAACTGATCACAGACAACCGACAACCGTTCCGCAACATCCCGTTGTTAGCACTGTGACCGGCCCGCGCGACGTGGCCGGTGGGCCGCACCCTTGCTTCGCGACATGGGAAGTTTCAAGATCGAAGGCGGCCGCCGCCTGAAGGGTACACTGGTGCCGCAGGGCGCGAAGAACGAGGCGTTGCAGATCCTCTGCGCCGTGCTGCTCACGAGCGAGCCGATGACGGTCCACAATGTGCCGGACATCGTGGACGTGAACAAGCTGATCGACCTGCTGAAGGCCATGGGCGTCGGTGTCGAAAAGCTTGGAACGGGATCGTACCGTTTCCAAGCGAAGACCGTGAACCTGGAGTTCTTCCTGGATCCCGAATACCGCCGCCTCGGTGGCAGCCTGCGCGGCAGCGTGATGGTGGCCGGTCCGGCGCTCGCGCGTTTCGGCAGGGGATACATACCTTCTCCCGGTGGGGACAAGATCGGCCGGCGCAGAATGGATACGCACTTCACCGGATTCGAAAAGCTCGGCGCGGAGTTCAAGTTCGATGTGAAGGAAGGTTTCTACCGCGCCGAGGCCAAGCAATTGAAGGGCGCGTACATGCTGCTCGATGAGGCCAGCGTGACCGGTACAGCGAACATCGTGATGGCCGCCGTGCTTGCAGAAGGCCGCACCACGATCTTCAACGCGGCGTGCGAACCCTACCTGCAGCAGCTCTGTAACATGCTGGTGCGCATGGGCGCGAAGATCCAGGGCATCGGAAGCAACCTGTTGTACATCGACGGCGTGAAAGAGCTCGGCGGCACCGAGCACCGCATGCTGCCGGACATGATCGAGATCGGCTCCTTCATCGGCCTGGCCGCCATGACGCGCAGCGAGATCACCATCAAGGACACCGGCTACGACCACCTCGGCGTGATCCCGGATGTCTTCCGGAAACTCGGTATCGCCGTGGTGCGCAATGGGGACGATATTTTCGTTCCGGCCCAGGAGCACTACACGATCACCAAGTTCATCGACGGCAGCAATATGATCGTGGCCGACGCGCCATGGCCGGGTTTCACGCCTGACCTGTTGAGCATCGTGCTGGTGACCGCCGTGCAAGCGAAAGGCAGCGTGCTCATTCACCAGAAGATGTTCGAGAGCCGCCTGTTCTTCACGGACAAACTGATGGAGATGGGGGCCCAGATCACGCTCTGCGATCCGCATCGCGCATTGGTCATCGGTAACGATTTCCAGAACCCGTTGCGCGCCATCCGCATGACCAGCCCCGATATCCGTGCGGGCGTTTCGTTGCTGATCGCAGCCCTCAGTGCGGAGGGAACCAGCACCATCGACAACATCGAGCAGATCCGGCGGGGCTATCAGGATATCGAAGGAAGGCTGAATGCGATCGGGGCGAAGATCACCGTCGTGGAATGAACAGAGCGGGGAACCGAAAGGTGAAATATGAAAGTTGAAAGTTGAAAGTTGAAACGATACGCTCCGTCAGTGATGTCGTTTCAGCTATCGACTTTCTGGTTGATTTTCCCACTCGTCCCTGAACGATGGAGTTAGGTCCGGAAGCTGAAACAGGAAACAGGAAAGCTGAAATGGCAGCCCTCACAAGGTGCGCCATTTCAGCTTTCAGATCTCAACTTTCCTGTTTCCTCTACCGCTGTCCCAGCTTCACGCTCTTCTTCACGAGGAACTCGTCGTTGATGTACAGTGTGCAGATGTATGTGCCGGGGGCGAGCAACGTGGTGTCCCACTCGTACACGAACGAACCGGTAGTGCGCTGGCCCTCCTCGCGGGTGAGCACAACGCGGCTGTTGGTGTCGGTGATCTCCAGGCGCACGCGGCCTTCGCTGGCCACGGTGTAACGCAGCTCGGTGCGATCGGCGACCGGGTTAGGCACGACGCGCAGGTCGTTCTCCAAAGCAGCGCCAGGAAGATCACCACTTGCAAGAGCGCGGGTGCCATCGGCGTTTGCGCAGCAGGCAGCGAGTTGTTCCAGCACTTCAGCGAGTTGACTCTCTACAGCCGCGAGACGGTTCTCCTGTTGCTGGTGGCCGGAAACGAGCAGGGGAACGAAACCGTTGTAGTTCACCGCTTTCAGCTGCACTTCCGGTGCCGTGATGTTCCCCAAGGAATCGAACCGCGCCATAACCGTATAGGGTAAGACCAGTTGCGGGAAGAACTCCTCCACCTCTTGGGCAATGAACCCGATCTGCTGACCTTCCGGTAAACGCAACCGCTCCTTCGCCTCGTCCGTGAACTGGTACACATGACCTTGCACGGACATCAATCCGGCATTCTGATCGGTCATAGCCTGTACATCGGTTTTCAAACTACCATCCGAGAGGATGGCTGTCTGATTGGCAAAGACCGTCCCGACCACGCCGATCTTTTCTTCAAAGAAACCCGCCCAGTGCCTGCTCGCTGTACCCGGGAAATCACCGAAGATGCTCGCGTTGGTGGTGAGTGTATCTGAATTGCTGGTGCTACCGACTCGCACTTTGCCGAACGCACCGAACTTGAAGGTCGGAAGGCCAGTGGCGTTTGTGTTGGAGAATCCGTAGACGCCTTTGGAGAATAGCGCTGGGCCCGTGGTTTCGCCATGCATGCCGGTCACGATCGGCGTATTGGCCAAGCCCGATGCCGTAGAACGCGCACCTATGCTCATAGCTGTGCCTTCGGCCGCAGATGCATCCAGATCGATACTGTTCGTTACGGTTCCCGTACCCATTGCCTTTACGTCCGCCCCTTTGTTGAAGGTCACGGTGCCCGAACCCGACCAGTCCGAACTCGCTGAAATTCCGAAACTGGAGGAAACGCCGCTGCCCGTTGGCTCCACCACGCTGGCCATGCCCACGATATCGGTCATTGTACCCGTGCCGAATACGAGCGTTTTCATACCGAATACTTTGCTGGCCGATGAGCCTTCGACCGCCTCCACCGTGGAACGCAAGCCATAGGCCTCGGCCGTGCTCGATCCACTGCTCAAGGTCACCCGGCCGGTCACACCATGGGCCTCCAGCGTACCAGAACCCTTGGCCGTGAGGTCACCGCGCATGGCATGGCCTTTTGCACCAACATCCAACACCGTTGCGTACACACCATGTACATCGCCGGAGATAACTCCGCCTGATTCATGCTGAACGGTTGCGTTGATGGCCGCACCGCCAGCCGTGCCCGTAATGAAATAGTCCCCGGTGATCGCGCCCGAAGTGAACGGACTACGCCCCTTCACGTTCAGCTTCGCCGGCAGGACCACCGTTCCGATACCGATCCGCCAATCCTCTTCTGGACATGTACCGTTGGTACCATCCCCGAGCCATGCCGTGTATATGCGACCGGTCGGGGGGTCCCAATCCCACTTGCAATCGGTACCCAACGTATTGTATGGCCGCCAGCCGACGATGCCGTTGGCATCCACCACCATCGCTTTGCTTGCAGCGGTCATTTCCGCATCAGTGGGCAGCTGCCGGTGGCGCATCCGACCATTCAGAATGTCAAAGCGTTCCGAGGGCAAGGGGTCCACTCCACCTAGCACACCCTGCCTGTAGTAATCGCCAAGGCCGATCCGTGGCACTATCTGTCCAGCGCTGTCCGCAGGATGCAGGCGCATCAGCTCCAGTCCTTCAATACTTCTCGCACCCGTGGCCGGAAGCCCCACCTGATCAGGCGAGGTCGTGAAAATGAACCGCATGTTGTCCCGTGCCACACCGGCCGGAGGCGTGAGCGTATCGGCCCATTGGACCACCGGATCACTGGCATCTGCGGTCTCATTCCCTTGCGGATTGCTGCCCGTATAACGGTACTTATGCCCCACATACATCTGGTCCCTATTGCCGCTGATGGTCATCCCATTACGCATCCACGGGCGGTATCCTATTGAGTCGGCACGATTCCATTTCTATGCGGCGTAGCTGACGGCTGGGTCTTCGAAGAAGGACATGACCAGTTCCTTGTCCTGAACGATGCGGTTCATGTGTTGCTCGGTTGCATCCCTCATTTTGGCCTTTGTGCGTAC
>JANOPI010000369.1:0-6074 GCA_031421755.1 Flavobacteriales bacterium
CAACAGCATCCAGGTCAAGAGGCTTTGGAAGAACTACTACCCGAAACGTTCACCTGTCAACCCACTTCAGGACGACCGTTCACCTGTAAACCTATCTTCGGACATCAACACAAACCTGTAAACCTTTTTCAGGACGGGTCACTACGAAGAAGCGAAGCGGAAGCCCCCCCCCCCCATCTGTGTGCGGGATCGTGGCGCTACAGGGGTTATGGATGGCTTCATGGCAGTGGTTTGTGGTAGCAAGGTATACCCTGGAATCGCGGGATCGTTCCTAAGGAGGGCCGAAATAGTTTTCCACCGGATCAACGGACCACCCCCGCCTGCTGCGCGAACCACCCGTGAAAAAGCGTTAGCCCTTCGTGGATGGAGGTGCTGGGCGCATACCCGAAATGGGCCCCGGCCTTGCTCACATCAGCGAAGGTTTGCGGCACGTCACCCGGCTGTTCGGGCTGGCGTTCGATGAGGGCCTTCTTGCCGAGCTCGTTTTCGATCGCCGCGATGAGTTCACGCAGCATGATCGTATCTGAATTGCCCAGGTTGTAGATCTCGAACGGCCCGCCCTGCTGCCGATCGATGGCGCCCCGCACTCCACTGATGATGTCCGCGATAAAGGTGTAATCACGGCGCGTGCTGCCATCTCCGAACTGCTGTATGGGCGCACCGGCCGCGATCTTGCGGAAGAATTGATGAATGGCCAGGTCCGGTCGTTGACGCGGGCCATACACGGTGAAGAACCGCAGCGCCGTCACCTTCATTCCATGCAAATGGGCATATACCTGTGCGAAGCCCTCCGCAGCGAGCTTAGTGGCCGCGTACGGGCTGATGGGCTGAATGCCGCGCTCCTTTTCCTTCCACGGCACGTTCGGGTCTACGCCATACACGCTGCTGCTACTGGCGAACACAAAGTGTTCCACATTGCTGCAGCGCGCGCGTTCAAGCAGTTTCAGCGTACCGGTCACGTTCACCCGGTGATAGCCGATGGGGTCAGCGATGCTGGGCCGCACACCGGCTCTTGCGGCGATGTGGACCACAACCGCGCCCTCCCCGTCAAAAGCGGTATCGAGCGTCGTATCCTCCAGGATATCCCCTTCAATGAAGCGGTAGTCCGGATGATCCAGGTGGGCGGCCATGTTGGCCTCCTTCACTGTGCGCGGGTAGAACGGATCGAAATTGTCGATCACCGTTACACGCCAACCTCCTTCCGCCAGCAGCCGGTCCACGAGGTGGCTCCCAATGAAGCCAGCACCGCCGGTGATGATCGCGTGTCGCATGAGTGAAGCTCGCCCTCGTCCGATTTTTGTCGGACCGCTGCGTGCGAAGGCCGCGAAAGTAAGGGTGTGGATGGACCCGTTTCCGCACATTCGCGGGCCGCGCCGTGCTCCTTTCGACCGGCCGGGCAGACCATGCGACCAAGCGAGCCGATACTGCTCATCAGCCACACCTTTCCACCCTACAAGGGGATCGGTGGGCGGCGCTGGGCCAAGTTCGCCAAGGCGCTCGCGCGGAAAGGCCATCCCGTGCATGTTATCCACAGCGCTGGAAATGAAGAGTTGAAAGGCTCCCTGTGGACGGCCGACATCAGCGAGCCGGGCATCCTGGTACACCCGCTACCGCAGCGCTACCCGACAGTACTTTTCAAGCGGCCGCTCACGGGTGTGGCTGAAAAGGTGATGTACCGCGTGTGGAAAATGGTACTACCCATGATCACCAAAGGCAATTGGCTGGACAAGTCGATCCTCTGGCGCGGGCAACTGCTGCGCGAAGCCGGCTCATTGATCAAGCAACACAGCATCCGCTGGGTGCTCGTCACCGGCGCCCCGTTCCGGCTTTTCCAATTCGGAGTGGAATTGAAACGGGCGCACGGGATCAAGCTGCTGTGCGATCTACGCGATCCATGGACTTGGCATGATGGCTACGGACAAGGCTCGCTCAGCGCTTCGGACCAGGCGTATGAGCGCACGTTGGAGCGGGAGATGATGGAGAACGCCGACCGCATCACGAGTCCTCATCCAAGTGTGGTCGTTCACCTGCGCAAAAGCTATCCCGAACAGGCGGCCAAGTGCTCGGTACTCGGCCATGCGATCGATCCGGAAGAGCTTGGCCAACCGCCGCCTCCGCGCAACGATGGCGAATTGCGCTTGATCTATGCGGGCAGTCTCTATGGCGCGCAAGAAGCGGAGGCGTACTTCGAGCAGTTGATGCGCGCGTTCGAGGTGGTGCGTGATCAGCGGCCGGATCGGTGGCCGAAAGTGAAGCTCGACCTCTACATCACAGGACACGGCACGGACGCATACCGTGAAAGGCTGAAAGCACGAGGCTTGGATGGCCACATCGTGATCCAGAAGCCCTTGCCCGCGCGCGAAGTGTTCAAGCGCATCGCTGAGTCGGACGCTGTGCTCATCTTCATTCCCAGCTTCAACAAGGACCTGCTAGGCACGAAGTTCACGGAGATATTCTACCTGCGCCGACCGGTGATCCACGTAGGTGAAGCCGGTGCGGTGAGCGAAGCGATCCTTTCGCGCAAGCTGGGAGCTTCCATTCCGGTGGAACGGTTGGTAGATCAGCTTACTGCCATCCTATGTGGCGAACGCACGATCATCATTGATCCGAACGTGGACCTGAGCGAGCACATGCTGGGGCCGATCACGGAGAAACTGATGAAGGATCTGCTGGCCTAAGCCTGCTTCCCGGCGACCTCGGCGAAGAGCTTCTCAAACCCCTTCACCACCACCGGCCAGCTGAACAGCGCCTTCACACGATCGTAGCTGTAGGCGCCCATCTTGGCGCGCACATCCGGTGAACGGGACGCGAAGGCGAGCACCGCATTGAACAGCTGGTCGGCATCTCCAGGTGGAAGCAGGTACCCGTTGTGCGGTGAAACGAGTTCGCCGCTCGCACCGACCTCACTCACGATGATCGGCTTGGCGCGCGCCATGGCTTCGAGGACCACGGTGGGCATGCCTTCGAAGCGCGTGGGCAGGATGAGCGCATCGCAATCGCTGTAGAGTTCATCCAACTGGGCATCGTCCACCCTGCCGAGCAGTTCGACGTTCGCGGGCAAACCTGTTTTCTGGTAGTGCGCGAGGAGCGGTCCATCGCCGGCAAGCTGGAAACGAACGAGATCGGGCTTGCCTTCCTTTACCAGTCGCTGGGCCACGGACATCAGCACATCCAACCCTTTGTTGAAAGCGAAGCGGCCAACGAAGAGGAGAGAAAGCGGTTGTCCATGGTCGATTGTCGGTTGTCTGGCTGCCAACGCTGGCGGGATGGAAGGCACGTTGGTAGCATTCGGTAGGACGACCACGCGGCACTTGCTCCCGGCCGCCACGCATTGCAGGATCCCCGTGAGTTTTCCGCCAAGGCTGATCACCGCAGCACTGCGGCGGACGATGTGCTTCAGTGCCGCGCGGAACGGCCAGCCCAACATGCGCTCCTTGCGCGTGAGCATCTGGAACATCTCCAGCCCATGGGGGTGAACGATGAGCCGATCGCTGAAGCGGTCGATGCCTTTCCACACGCAGAAGCCTTGCGAGAGAATGATGTCCGGCTTCAACTCAACGAGCGTATCCCCTACCCGATCGCTGTAGCGCCAGAGTTCGCGCAGGTAGAATTTCTTCTTGTCGATGTCCGGCACATGAACCTCACGGATGCCGAGCGACCTGTCGAAGATCTCCGCGGCATGCGGATGCAACACCGTCAACTCCACCTGGCCTGAACGTGCCAGATGCTCCGCCAACAAACGCGAGTGGCGCTGCATGCCACCCATCGACTGCGGATAGACACCATCCGTACAGAGCGTGACGTGCAGCTTAGTGTTCAACATGCTCCTTGAGCAAGGTCGCTACCCCTTCATCGATGCCCCATTTTGGCTCCCATCCGGTCGCGTGCTTCAGCTTGCGCACGTCAGCCAGCAGGTGCATACGCTCGACTTTGCGCACGCGCGCCGGGTCCACCTCGATGGTGAGCTTCTCACCGAGTTGCCGTTCGAAGGCTTCCACCACTTCGCGCACGCTGTACTCGATGCCGCGCCCGATGTTGAAGGTGTCGTAGCCCTTCATGCCCTTCGCGAGCAAGGCGCTCATGGCCCGGCTCATGTCCTCGGTATGGATGTAGTCGCGTTTGGGATCGAGGTTGCCGAGTTTCAGTGTCCGTGTACCTCCGAGCACTTGGCGCTGGATCTCCGGAAAGAGGTGCGGGTTCGTTTCGTTCGGCCCAAAGGCATTGAAAAAGCGCCCGATGATCACCGGCATCTTGGTGCGCAAGTGGAACTCGCTCGCGATCTTCTCCGTGGCAAGCTTGGTGGTGCCGTAGATGTCCATCGGCCCGAGCGCGTGCGCCTCGTCCATGGCACCATCAGCGATCGGGTACACGGCAGCCGTGCTGGCCACGAACACCTGCTCCACACTGCCCTTCATTCCAGCCGACTCCAATACGTTGATGGTGCCGTTGATGTTGATGTCAGCCGCTTCGGCCGGGTGCTGGTTGCAATACGGGATGAAGTGGATCGCGGCCAAATGCAGCACGATGTTCGGTCGCGTTTCGTCGAGCACATGTTGCGTTGCAGCGCGATCACGGATATCCGCGTTGAAGAAGCGGTTGTCCGGCACCCCGGCCAGTTCGCGCCTACCGAAGCTGAGGTTGTCGAGCACGAAGACCTCGTGGCCTTCCTCCTGCAAGTGCTTGCTGAGCGCGCTACCGATGAAGCCGGCACCACCGGTGATGAGGACCTTTTTGGACATGGGAGCGCGAAAGTAGGCCCTCGTCTTCAGGCGGAAACGACAGAGAGCAGCCTGAGGTACTGCTGTTTGAAAGCTGTCTTGGAGAAGTGCCCCAACGCGAAGGTCAAATAGCGAAGTCGCTCCTCATCCCAGGGCCTTCCAAACCGGGTTGCTTCATCATCACCATACCAAACGAGCCCCAGTCCATGCTGCTGAACAGCCTCTGGAAAATCTCCTAGACGATCGGATATCAACACAGGCAACCCCGCGCTCAAATACTCAGCGAACTTGGTGGGTGAAGCGACCTGGTTCGTGATGGTCGGTTCCCGGACCAACAGACCGAAATCACACGCTCGAAGCGTGGCACCGACATGTTCAGCTTCTAACCACTTGACCTGCACACGTCCCGGGAACGCCCTTGTAAGTTTCTCATTGTTCCGATCAGCCTTCGAGAGGAATAGCACGTTCACTTCTGGCTGTGTCGAAAGCACCTTGTTAAGAATGGCTTCAAGCAGTGAAAACGACTGCCAGCCGGCTGTACTACCGCTGTAAACGAGAACGACGTCGGTTGTTGAGTAGCCCATTCTTGCGCGCATGGTCTCCTTATCCGCTGCCTCAACCCCAGGGAGGTGAGAGACGCCGAGTGTACATGGGATCACCACATGGTCTTCACCGAGGTATCCATACCGTTCGCGCCAATGCGCCACCAACGCATTGCTCACGGCCAGCCGGAAGTCGCTCTGGTACACCGCCTCGTTCTCCAACGGCCGGAACTGCGCGATGAGCGCATCGTCGTCGATGATCCTGTACTCCTCCCATTCCGCGGCATACGCCCCACGACCATCGAAGCAGACCTTTTTCGTCAGCCCACGATCCCGCATGCGCAACGCCATCCACGTAGCGAACGGCCCACGACAGATGATCCCGGATGGCTTCAGAAACCGGCACACCCACGCGAGGATCGACGTGTTCTGCTTCCAGCGTTTCATGGTGGGCACCATCGGCAGCACCCATGCGGAAGGTGAATGGGCCTTGATCGCCCGGCGTGTCTTCAAAAAGTCACGGCCGCTGACGAGCGCGACCAGCTTCACCTTGCCAGCATCCAGGGTGTTCAGGTGCTCGACCACATCGGTCACTTGACTCCAGTAGACGCCACTGGGCTGGTCGTTATAGGTGAGGTAGAGGATCATGCCTGCTCCCCTCTTCTCGGGAGAGGGGTCGGGGGGTAGGTCAGCACGCGCTCCAGTATGTCCAATATCCGCTCCGTGGCATGCCCATCCCAAAGAGGCGGAACCTCCCCTTTCTTGAACGTGCCATTCTCGATGCGAGCGATGGCCCTGCGAACGGCGTTCATTT
>JANOPI010000370.1:0-3636 GCA_031421755.1 Flavobacteriales bacterium
CGGCGGTGAAGCTGGACGAGGCAGCGGCCGCGATGAAGCAGATCGCCCGCAGCGGGAAGAAGGTGCTCTTCGTGGCCACGAAGAAGCAGGCCAAGGACATCGTTACGGAAAAGGTGAAGCCCACGGGTATGCCTTACGTTACGGAGCGTTGGAGCGGTGGTATGCTCACCAACTTCGGCACCATCCGCCGGGCCATCAAGAAAATGGCCAATATCGATCGCATGAAGATCGACGGCACGATGAACCACATGAGCAAGCGGGAACGCCTGCAGGTGAGCCGTCAGCGCGACAAGATGGAGAAGAACCTGGGGTCCATCGCGGACCTCACCCGTCTGCCCAGCGCGCTGTTCATCGTGGACATTGTTAAGGAGCACATCGCCGTGGCCGAAGCACGCAAGTTGAACATCCCCACCTTCGCGATGGTGGATACCAACAGCGATCCGAACCTGATCGACTTCCCGATTCCCGCGAACGACGACGCTACCAAAAGCATTGAACTGATCGTGGACACCATGATCGCAGCGATCAATGAAGGCCTCGAAGAGCGCAAGAGCGACAAGGAGCGCGGCGAAGCTATTGATGACGATGCGGCCGAAGAAGGCGATGAGGGGGCGCAAGCGGAAGTCGAAGCAGTGAAACCTGCCGAGGAGGTGAAAGTTGCTGAAGTAGCCGCCGAAGGCCAGGCACCTGCTGCTGAAGCCTGATAGAACAGCCGTTGTCGGTTGTGAGTTGACGGTGGGCCGGCGTGGTGTATGAAGCACGCTACGGAACAATCACCTCCGGCAAAGTCAGCCCGACAACAGACGATCGACAACCGACAACCAGCAATGAGTACCATGGCCATTACTGCCGCCGACGTGAACAAGCTCCGCCAGATCACTGGTGCGGGCATGATGGATTGCAAACAAGCCCTTAGCGAGGCCAATGGCGACTTCGATGCCGCCATCGACATCCTGCGCAAGAAGGGCCAGAAAGTGGCCGCCAAGCGCGCTGACCGTGACGCCAGCGAAGGCCAAGTGATCGGCCTGGTGAGCGCTGACAACACGAAAGGCGTGCTCGTCTGCACCAACTGCGAGACCGACTTCGTGGCCAAGAACGCGGACTTCGCCGCCATGGCGAACCGCATCGCTACCATCGCGCTGGAGAAAGGCGCTGACAGCATCGACGCGCTGAAAGCCATGCCCTTCGACAGCAATGGCATGACCATCGCCGAGAAGCTTATTGAGCAGACCGGTGTTATCGGCGAGAAGATCGAAGTGAGCGCCTGCCACGCCCTGAGCGCGGAGTTCGTGTACGCATACAACCATCCCGGCAACAAGGTGGGCAGCCTCGTGGGCCTCAACAAGGCCGGTTTCGCCGATGCCGCCAAGGACGTCGCCATGCAAGTGGCCGCCATGGGTCCCATCGCCCTGAGCAAGGAGACCACGCCCCAGAACGTGATCGATAAAGAACTGGAGATCGGCAAGGAGCTCGCCATCCAAGAGGGCAAGCCCGCCGACATGGCCGAGAAGATCGCCGCCGGTCGCCTGAACAAATTCTTCAAGGAGAGCACCCTGCTGGCCCAGGAGTTCATCAAGGACAACAAGCTCAGCGTGGAGCAATACCTGAAGAGCGTGGACAAGGACCTCACCTGCACGGGCTTCAAGCGCCACTCGCTCACGGTGTGATCCTTTGACAAGTCATCAAGCAGAACGGCCTCCGGAAGGGGGCTTTTCGCTTTTGGTTTCTGTCCTGTTCGTATCGGTGATGGATTAGACCTCTTTTATTATTCGAGGTTGCCTGTTCGACCTCATGCTATATCCCTCTCCTGTGGATCGGGAGTGGGTGAGTTATGAAAGGGGTCTATTGAAGGCGGTACACCAGCGCGTTATCGTGAGCCGCTGAGGTCAGCGACAGGTCACTCCACGCGCATCGGCCTGTGGACAACCCGTACGCCGGGGGGCCATGGGCTGGTGGGCGGTCCGGCTATCATTGCCCGTATAACATCTCCACATGGGCATCATCGCCACCAAAGGCTACGAATACAGGGGCGTTCCCAAGGAATTGATCGCTCGCTTACGCCAGGCGCACAAGCTGGACACCTTCGTGGAAACGGGCACGAACATCGGGGCTACGGCGTACTGGGCGTCCGACATCTTCACACAGGTGGTCACCATCGAATTCGCGCAGGAGCTGTTCGACAAGCTGGACAAGAGCCGCAAGAACATCCGCTTCGTACTCGGCGACTCCTCGGAGATGATGCCTTCATTGCTGGCGGACCATGCGATCGTATACCTGGACGCCCATTATTCCTCAGGTGATACCTACAAAAGCTACCCCTTGCTGAAGGAACTGAAGCACGTGAACGATAGCGGCTTGAAAGACCTGGTGGTGATCGTGGACGACGCCCGCTTCTGTTCCGCCGTGTGGAACGATGAGACCTATGGCGAACTGCCCGAAGTAGTGGGTATGCTCAGCAACGGCGGCCAGCGGTACGTAACGCTCATGGACGACATGCTGATCGCGGTGCCACGGGAAATGGAGAAAACGCTGCGTGACTTCTACAATGCGCGCTCGAAAGAGCTGTGGGCCCAATTCCAAAAGGACACCACGCCCAGCGCGGTAAAGGCCGTTGCGAAGAAATTGTTGGGCCGGTAGGGAAGCACCCGGGTCCACGGGTTTTGTTTCCTTCGGCCCCGGAATGGTGCGAGCGTGTACGTTCGTACCGGGATAAATGAGATCGACGATGCCCTCGAACGGAACCCACACGTACAAGCGGATCCTGCTGAAGCTCTCTGGTGAAAGCCTGATGGGCGACAAGGACTACGGCATCGACGACAAGATGCTGAACGCCTACGCGGAGGAGATCAAGGCGGTGAGCAGCACAGGCGTTCAGATGGCCGTGGTGATCGGCGGCGGCAACATTTACCGCGGCATACAGGCGGCGGCGAGCGGCATCGATCGCGTCCAGGGCGACCACATGGGCATGCTGGCCACCATGATCAACAGCTTGGCCTTGCAGAGCGCGCTGGAGGCCCACGGCCAGAGCACACGGCTGCTCAGCGCCATCAAGATGGAGCAGATCGCCGAGCCCTTCATCCGCCGTCGCGCGGTGCGGCACTTGGAAAAGGGCCGCGTCGTGATCTTCGGAGCGGGCACGGGCAATCCGTACTTCACCACGGACACGGCCGCTTCCTTGCGCGCCATCGAGATCGAAGCGAACGTGATCCTGAAGGGCACGCGCGTGGACGGCATCTATACCGCTGATCCAGAGAAGGACAATACCGCCACCAAGTACGAGCGTATCACCTTCAAGGAGGTGTATGACAAGGGATTGAGCATCATGGACCTCACGGCCTTCACCCTGTGCCGCGAGAACAACCTGCCGATCATCGTCTTCGACATGAACACCCCCGGCAACCTTCGCAAAGTCGTGGCTGGCGAGCAGGTGGGGACCTTAGTGGAGGTCTAGTTCCGCTTAGCGCAACGGTGGTGGCACAGACTATCTGCGTCCATCGGCGTTCATCCCCTTCCATCGGCGGTTCCGGTTCATCGCCTCCGGCTATTTTCGCCCTCCCAACGACGTAAAGAGATGGACGCCAAGACGCTGATCGCCCCGCAAGAGGACCTGATGAAGAAAGCCGTGGACCACCTGGA
>JANOPI010000371.1:0-9281 GCA_031421755.1 Flavobacteriales bacterium
GCAGCCACCACGCGGGCCACGTTCGGAAGCGAAGCGTCTATCAGCGGTGGGCTGAAGGGTAGTGGCGTGTCGGCCTGGTTGATGCGGACCACCGGAGCATCCAAGTAGTCGAAGGCATCTTTCTGCACTCGGTACGCGAGCTCACTGGAAATGCTGCCCATGGGCCAGTTCTCATCCACCACTACCAATCGATTGGTCTTCTTCACGCTGTTCACCACCGTCGGAACGTCGAACGGACGGATCGTGCGCAGATCGATCACCTCGGCGCTGATGCCTTCCTTCTGTAGCTCTTCCGCCGCGCCTAAGGCTACCTTCATCATTTTGCCGAAGCTCACGATGGTGACGTCCTTGCCTGGTCGCTTCACGTCCGCCACACCGATCGGCAACAGGTACTCGCCATCGGGCACCTCGCCCTTGTCGCCGTACATGCGCTCGCTCTCCATGAACAGCACCGGATCATCATCGCGGATGGCGGCTTTCAGCAAGCCCTTGGCGTCGTATGGATTGCTCACCGTGATCACCTTCAGCCCGGGGATGTTGGCGTAGAACGCCTCGTAGCTCTGGCTGTGCGTAGCCGCCAATTGGCCCGCGCTTCCGTTCCCGCCGCGGAACACGATAGGGATGTTGAACTGCCCGCCGCTCATCTGCAGCATCTTGGCCGCGTGGTTGATGATCTGATCGCTCGCCAGCACAGCGAAGTTCCACGTCATGAACTCTACGATGGGACGCAGGCCGTTCATAGCGGCACCCACGGCGATGCCCGTGAAGCCCAACTCGCTGATCGGCGTATCGATGATGCGCTTCGCACCGAACTCCGCCAGCATGCCCTTGCTCACCTTGTACGCCCCGTCGTACTCGGCCACCTCCTCGCCCATAAGGAAGACGTTCGGGTCACGACGCATCTCCTCGGACATCGCTTCGTTGAGGGCTTCGCGGAACTGGATGGTGCGCATGAGAGATGATTAGCGGATGAGCTGATGGGGGATGTGCTGAAGGCCTCGCGCCGCGAAAGTAGCGGGCAAAAGCAAGGGTCGCCCACCGTGGACGACCCTTGACCTTGAAGCAAGCCGCTTTTAGCGCGTGCCGAGCTTCACGCTCTTCTTCACGAGGAACTCGTCGTTGATGTACAGCGTGCAGATGTAGGTGCCGGGCGAGAGCAAGGTGGTGTCCCACTCGTACATGTACGAACCCGAGGTGCGCTGACCTTCCTCCCGAGAAAGCACAACACGGCTGCTGGCATCGGTGATCTCCAAACGTACCCGGCCGGCGGCGGCCACGGTGTAGCGGAGTTCGGTGCGGTCCGCCACCGGGTTGGGAGCTACGCGCAGGTCGTTCTCGAGTGTGGAGCCTGCGGAGATCGCTCCGCTGGGCGCACGTGTGCCATGGTTGGCAGCGCAGCAGGCCGCTACCATTTCCTCGAGTGCGGCGATACGATCGTTCTGTTCTTCCAAACGTCGTTGTTGCTCTTGAACCACCACCACCATCTCTGGGATCAGCCCATCCATGTTCACCACGGTCAAAGGCTCTGCTTCAGCGATGATGATGCCAGCCGTGTCAAGTATCGGCGGATGAATGACATCCTTCACCAGATGGGGATAGGATTGTGCAAGATCCTGCGCAAGAAAACCCAGTTGATATCCCTCGGGCAGCTTCCACTCGGGGTGGGCAGAGGTGTTGAACTCATAGGATTTCGGTTCAAGGCTCATGAACCGCTGCACAGCGTCCTCGGGTTCGACATCGGTGATGTTCTGCTTCAGAGTCGCGTCCGAGGGTACCCATATCCCAGAGGAGATATACCCGATGCCATCAAACCACGCGGCGTAGTCCTGACCTAAGGATGCTCCGCCCGCACGACCATATACGCCTATGGCCAGATCCGCGTTGTCGCAGGCGCGTACCTCACCGTATACGCCAACCAATAGGCTGGCCTGTCCCGGAGAATCACACGTATTGCCAGCATAGCCTCGTACACCGAATCCGAAGCGCACATTGGTTGCTAATCCGTGGCAGCCGAAGAAATTGCTCCCGTTAAAGCTGGAACTGTACTGGCTGCGCGCTTCGCCCGTGATCGCCCGCCCCCCTTCTTCATCGCTTTGGAGAATGCTCAAGGTCACATTGCCACCGAACAGCGAACTGGGCGTGGTGGTGTAGACATGAAGCTTCGCTTTTGGGTCCTCCACACCGATGCCCACCCGGCGTGTCTCATCCGGCGGGCAGCTATTGCCAAGATAGGCGGTGCAGACATCGAAGTTCGTAGTGGCATCACGTGTCCAGTCGCAGTCCGTGTTGAGGCCGTCCAAGTCCCTCCATTTGATCACGCCACGTTCGCCGCTCGGTGCGGGCGTATCATCCACTACCAGCACCTTGGTGATCGCCGGGGTTATTGGCACCGGTGCTTCCGCATCATCCGGTAGTTGTTGGAAGCGCACACGGCCATTGAGCACATGCAGCCGCTCGGACGGGTTAACTGCCCCGGTAAAGAAATCCCCGATACCGAAAAAGCCCTCATTGCCATTCGCCGCGGGGCGTAGTCGTGCGATCTCCAAGCCATTCAGCCCAGACGCCACTTGGTTGAGCATGTTGTTCGGATTCCGTGTGAATATGAACCGCAACGCATCCGGACCGAAGATCGGGTTCAATTCGTTGTTGTCGCCCCAATTGATGGCGGCATCGATCCTGTCCACACCATTGGGCATTGTGCCTACGTACATCCAATCGGTCTGTTCCGACATGATCACACCGGTCCGCATCCATGGCCGGTAACCAGTGAGTTGCGAACTGCTGTTGTTGATGTGCAGGAACGCCAATGGCTGCGGCACGATCCCCGCACCGATCCCCAGGTGGCCGGTCAGGTTGAGATTGATGTATCCGTTGTGGGTGGCGTTGATGATCGTTTCCGAGATCCGCAGGCGAGGTGCGCTGTTCGTTCTGAAGAGCATGGGCTGGTTCACACGCGTCTCCAACGACAATGGGATCGTGCTACCCACATCCGCGCCAAGCCATTCGTTGTTGGTGATGAGGTTTCCACCCGGTAAACTGTTCCAGGTCTGGCCCATGGCGCTGCACAGCACCAGCAATGCCCCGCCAAATGCGATCGTTTTGAGGTGTTTCATAGTTGTTGAGGGTTGGGTTGGCTGGAGGGTTGCACTATTCACTCGCTAATGAGGAACATCTTGACGAAGTACCGCTCTGAGCGCATCATCGATAACGAATAGATCCCAGGTGATCGGGGCCGTGGCAACTCCAAGCGACCAACCCCGGCCATCCAAGCCACAATGACGCGACCTGTCGCATCTGATATACAAGCCGAGATGGGCAGATCATCGCTATGGACAACCACTCTACTCATTCCCCATTCCACCCGGGGGGCATTGCCTTCTTGTATCTCATCCACGTCATTCGCGCAGTCTCCTGCAAGAGGTATTACCTCCACTCCATCTATCACGTAGTAGGTGATGTACGTCGATGAGTTGCCATTCGGGAAACCGACCGTGGATGAGTCTGGGTAGAAGTTTCCAAGTACGATATGGGAGTAGGCGCTGTCGGCCGTGAACGTACCCTCCACCAGTGTCCAACCGAGGGTATCAGTGATCACCGTTTCGGTTCTCAAATGGGCAAAGTGTCTGAAACCGAACTCAGGACCCGTGACCGTTGACCACGCATTTGAAGCCATTGTGAAGAGCATTCCCAAATTATTGGCAGCACCACCACCATTGGGCAACCAATATGTGCCGTTGTAGGCCGCATTGGCTCTGAAACGCAGTTGGTACGTACAACCAGTGATAAGCGGCGACAGGAGCGTGGCGCCTGCCAGCTCTCGGTAGTCGTTGCCTCCGTCGTATGTCCTGAGCCCTATGTAAGCATCGCCTTCCCAAGCTTGCTGGTATGTCCATCCGTTCCGGGGAACATCCACCAATGTATCAATGTCCATGAGGCTGCCAGCGCACGCGTTGAAATACTCTGGACTGTTGAACCAACTGAACCAATCTTGCGGGCGATCGCCTTCTTGGAAGCCGATAGTATAGGGGCAGGTATCATGCTGTTCGAAGCTCGGGTTCGGCACTAGGTTCTGCGCCCACACAGGGCATACAGCAGTACCAATCACGAGTAAGCAGAGCATCCGAGTCGCGTAGTTCATCGTTTGCATTCAAGTCGTTCAACACATCACATTTTCAACCGCCACCCAAACCTACTGTCAACGTACCGGGGGGGTGTTAGCGTTTTGGCGTATTTAGTTTTCAACCGGCTGGTTCAAGGTATATACGAACCGGTTATGAACCATGGCAGCATTCGGGAGTCCATCGAAGGCACGAGACACCCACCCGTCCGCACGTTGCGCGATCGGTCGGAAGTCTCGCGCCAGAGTGGGGCCGAACGTGGTCCCCACAGTAGCACTGCGAACCGCAGCCGGTGCCCCTGTGTTAGGTACCAACCAGCTACGGCCGGAACCATCAGTGAACCATTGGTTCTGGCCAAAGGCAATTTGTTGACTGACCGATAGGACCAGAAGTCCTGCTGCTCTTTTCAAAGAAGCTTTCATGGGGCCGGGTTTAGGGTTGATCTTCAATCAAGAATGCGCACAAGACGAGTTGCGCTGCTCGTTCCATCAGGTGAGTTTGCCAGCAGTAGGTAAGCTCCGGTACAAGTCGGCGGCAGAACCCACTCATAGCGCTGTACGCCGCTTGGTAGCACACCCCGCGTAACAAGTCTGCCTGCGTAATCGACAAGTTCAAGTTCCAATCGTTTCAAGCCGCCACCAGCTCGTTCGATCACTATTGAACCATTGTAGAAGGGATGCACATGGAGTGCCGCCCTAACGGAGTTCTCGCTCATTGTGAATGCGCCTTGGCAATAGTCCGGGTCGTATGAGATGCACACATCATCTACGAAAACGTAGGCATTCCCAAACTGGCCACCAGAATCCAGCACGCCTACTGAGCTGAGAGAGTCCTCAAAAAGATTGGCGATCAGGATCCAGCGCATGGGGGCGTCGGGTGTGTATGCGCCGCTCACCGTAACCCAAGCAAGTGTATCCTGCACCACTTCCTGCATTTCTATCGAAGCGTTATTCGGGAACAGGTACTGATACCAATCGGTGGGCAGTTCTTCAAAGAATTGAAGATCCGGTCCTTTGGCCACATGATCGGCCGAGTTGAACGCCAATGATCCGAAGCCGCCAGTGGTGACCTTGTAGGAAACATACACAGGAACCCCCGGCACAAGCAGTTCGCTCAACTCTGTCGCGATCATTTCCCGACCGAGGGCCGCGTCGATCTGGTACGTGGCCAAGCCCATGTAAGCGTTCCCGTGTGCTGGTTCCTGATAGCCAAATTGGTTAAAAGGCACCGAGCACACCACGCCACCAGCGCACCGATTGAAATAATCCGCAGAAAGCAGGAAAGGACTCGTCCAACCGACAACCCTAGGCCACTGCCCAAAATAGTCAGGGCATTCCGTGTATTCCTCGAAACTCCCGTTACTCACGAGGTTCTGCGCCTTTATGATGGGCTGCGTCAGAACAAGGAACAACAAGGCAAGCGCGCATTTCATGGCATCGTTGGTTTTGATGCCGAGAAGGTAGTGCGCCGCCGGGCACAACCCATGCACTCTTGTCCAAACTGAAAAGCTATGCTCCGAAACCCTTGCCGCTGTAGGTGGGGGGGTATTTACACCGCGCGTTCCGGGCAGGCCAGCTATGGAACGATCCGGAAGCATCAGAATGAAGGGACGCTTTCCATTCGAACCGCGCAAATTTTCACGGACGGAGTTATGCACCGTCTTTCAACCGGACACGAACCGGTGCCGAACGCCCATGGGAATTGCCAATAGTACCAGCGCGTTCCTGCGCGCTCATGGATGCCGAACTTGCTGCTCCATAGCTTCACCGCCACAACCACCACCCCGACAGTTCGGCCCAAGTCCCATGATCAGACCCGCGATACTCCTCAGCTCGATAGCGCTCGCCTGTTCGTCCCTCGCCCAGGAGGCCATGCGCCCCGGCATCGCCTACACCAAGTCCGTGAAGAGCCTCGAAGGCGACCTGCAACTCGTGGCCAACGCCACCACCGACATGAACGGTATGCCGGTGATCTTCATGATGGAAGGCAACGGCTACAACGCCGTGCGGCTCGGTGCGGATGTGAAGCCGGGCGAAGCGCTCGCGCTCAGCCAGCAGACCTTCGATGGTGTGAAATGGGATGCCGTCTCGTCCATTGTGGTGGATGACAAGTTGCACATCCTCTTCGTGTCGAACACCAAGAAATCCGCGGATCACGGTATCGGTCGTTTGAACACCGAAGGCGCTCTGGCGATCCAGGACTTCCACCGTGTGGCCACCTTCGAGCACCCGAACATCTTCGATGCCAGCAACACCACATGCCGAAAAACATTGCCGGACCTGATACTTTTCGACAGCGGTGCTTCTTATGACCAGAGCGAGCGCATCGTGGCCTCGCCGGACGGCCAGCACTACTTGGTGAACCACTACACGACCGCTGAGAAGGGACCGAAGAAATTCTGGTTCGCCTGCCTGGACAAGTCCTTCCAGAAGGAATGGAGCGGTTCCGTCGATCTGCCTTTCGAGGACCTGAACAGCGACATCCACCAGATCGTGCTGGACAACAGCGGACGCATCCTGCTGCTGACCTACCTCTTCTGTGGTGATGAAGCGCGCCAAGGCGACAAGCTCTGCCACGAGACGCACCTCACCGTGCTGAAGGATCAGGGCACGAAGGTGAAAGACCTCCTGCTGGAAAAGGATTTCGTCTCCAGCGCGCGCGTGATGCCGAAGGACGACGGCAAGATCCTGGTGGCCATGCGCTACGGTGCGCTTACCGGCATCCCGGGAACGATCGTCAGTATTGATACCGCAATGGCGAAACTGAAAGCAACGCCCGTGGTGGACCAGCGCGCAGCCACGATCCGGAAAACGAAGCTCACCACCTTCGGTATGCCGGATGACGGCAGCGGAAAAAAGCCTACCGGAACGCGCGCGGCCAAGGTGCCGAACGAGATCATCGAACTGATGCCAGCCTGGGGCGGCTCCTTGCTGTTGGAGGGCTTCCGCGATCAGGACCTGCAGGTGCAAATGGGTGATGCCACCGCGATCCGCACCTTGCAAGGCGCGATCCGGGCCACTTACATCGATGCCACCGACAGCATCCGTTGGCAGCAGACCGTGGACCGCGCATTCATGACCACGGCCGGTGAATCGTACGGAAGCCCAGCATTCAAGTTGTTGCCGGAAGGTTTGCTGCTCGCCTTCAACCACACCCCGGGTGGTTTGGAAGCCATCAATGGCAGTTACGCGGACGCCACAGGGAAAAAGAAGGACAAGCCGCCCGTGGAAAAGAGCCAATTGAAGCTCGCCATGATCCCCGCGAACGGTGGTGCGACCAAGGAGAAAAGCATCGGAAAGCCGGAGGGCGACTTCACCCTCTGCCCGATGACAATGGTGCGCTCCCGCGCTGGGGACAAGCTCTGGATCAAGGCCTATGATCGCGGCACGCAGCACCAGTTCGTAGAAGTGGATACCCGCGTGCTGGACAAGGAGTAGCGGAATTCTACACCGCCAAGCCGCGAAGAACGCCAAGAGAGCGCCACGTTCCAGTGCGCCTTCAACGTTCCATGGGCGCAGCTTGATCGCGGGCTCAGCGCTGTTGTCAAACCGCGTCTGTTGGAAGACACCGCACCGGACGTGGGAAGGCGCAGGCGGACGGGCGCAAATTCGCGGCTGTGAAGCAACCGCCTTTGAACGAAGCTCAGCCGCGCTGGCAAAGGCGTGCGCAGCTCTGGCTCACAGGTGCGCTGGCTTGGCTGGGAACGAAAGCGCGCAATACCAAGCTGAAGGAGCTTACGCTGCTCACGCTGCCCTACCAGGTGGCTGCCGTACTCACCGCGCTGATCGCCGTGGGCTACGCCAAGCTGTTCGAGTACATGGAGACCGTGCAGCACTGGATCCTCGGCAAGCATCCCGACTGGATCTACGTGAGCGTCCCGATCAGCTTCCTTACAAGCTGGTTCCTGGTGAAGAAGTTCGCGCCGTTCGCCGGAGGCAGCGGTATCCCCCAACTGATGGCCGCCATCGAAGTGGCCGATGACAACGTGGAGAACGACCGCAGTTGGAAGTTCCTGAACATGCGCATCATCGGCGTGAAGATCATGAGCAGCTTGGCCATGGTGGTGGGCGGCGGTGCCGTCGGCCGCGAAGGCCCCACCTTGCAGATCGCCGGCAGCGTGTACCGCGTGGTCCACAAGCTGCTGCCCTCCTTCTGGCCGAAGGTGAGCCGCCGCGTGATGATGATCACCGGTGGGGCCGCCGGGCTCAGCGCCGCATTCAACACCCCACTCGGCGGTATCGTTTTCGCCGTGGAGGAGCTCACGCGCACCCACTTGGCCAATTTCAGAACCGCCGTGTTCACCAGCGTGATCATCGCTGGCATGACCGCCCAACAGCTCATGGGCAGCTACCTCGGGGTGGGCGAAGGACTGCTCTACCCGAAGGTTGATCGCGTGGGCGGGGCCTTCATGTACCAGGTCCTGGTGATCGGTCTGGTAGCGGGCGCTTCCGGTGCGCTGTTCTGCAAGCTGGTGCTCTTCCTGGACAAGCTGCGGCGCGGGTTGAAGACCACCCCGATGCAAGCCATGTGGTGCCTGCTCTGCGCCGGGGCCTTCATCGCGTGCTATCAGGTGCTCGGGCCGCATGTGCTCGGCAGCGGCCGCGTGGTGCTGCAGTCCTACCTGTTCGATGCGCACGTGGATCCGACATGGCGCGACATCGCCGCGCGCCTCTTGGCTCCCATCACATCGTTCAGCGCGGGCGGTGCAGGCGGCATTTTCGGTCCTTCCCTCAGCAGCGGCGCCGTGATCGGCGGATGGGTCGGGCAGCTCTTCGATCCAACGCCCGGCGAACACCGTTTGCTGATGCTTACCGGCATGGTCGCCTTCCTCACCGGCGTATCGCGTTCACCGTTCACCAGCGCCATCCTCGTGCTGGAAATGACCGACCGCCACAGCGTGATCTTCCAACTGATGTACGCGGCCATGATCGGCAACCTCATCGCTACGCTCATCGACAAAAAGCCCTACTACGAGCGCATGAAGGAGCGTATGTTGAAGGCCATCGGTGTTGGCGTGGTGCCGAAAAAGCACGACGACGGGGAGATGAGCGGCTTCGGGTTGGGTTGAATGCGCGTCCACCGCCAAGACGCCAAGGACGCAACGGCAACGCCACCCCGATTAGTTGAATACTTGGCGCGTACTTGGCGTCTTGGCGGTGAACC
>JANOPI010000372.1:0-5993 GCA_031421755.1 Flavobacteriales bacterium
CCCCACTCCCGCATTACGAGGGGATCGCGCAACGGTGTGGGGTCGGGGGTGCCGTTTTTTCCTCTGCGTACTCTGCGCCTCTACGTGATGCTTTTCGCATTATTCACTTCTCTCCGATGAGCTCCTCTTCGCGCACCGCCATCGCGCTCGTCACGAGCCTCTTCTTCCTGTGGGCGCTGGCGCACAACCTGAACCCGATCCTCATACCCCACCTGCGCAAGGCGCTCCAGCTCACGGACCTGCGCTCGGCCCTGGTGGACTCCGCATTTTTCATCGCCTACTTCGTGATGGCCCTGCCCGCAGGTGCGCTGATGAAACGTTTCGGCTACCGCACGGGCATCGTTGGCGGATTGCTGCTCTTCGCGTTGGGCACCTTCCTCTTCTGGCCTGCCGCGACACTTCGCTCCTATCCTGTCTTTCTCGGAGCACTGTTCATCATCGCCAGCGGCCTCACTTTCTTGGAGACCGCGGCGAATCCGTACATCAGCGTGCTCGGCGATCCGGCCACGGCACCACGACGGCTCAACTTCGCGCAAGCGTTCAATGGACTGGGCGCGGCGCTCGCGGCCTTCTTCGGTGGGCGCTTCATCCTTAGCGGCACAACGCTTAACGCGGACGAGATGAAGGCGATGGACCCGCTCGCGCTCGACACCTATCTCACGAACGAAGCGTTGGCGGTACGGCTGCCCTACCTCATTATCGGCCTGGTCGTGCTCGCTGCGGCCGTTCTCTTCATGCGTGCGCACCTGCCGGAGATCAAGGAGGAGGAAGGCGGAGCGCAGCAACGTGATCCGCGCGCATGGCGGCGATTGAAGCTCGGCGTGGTAGCGCAATTCTGCTACGTGGGCGCGCAGGTGGGCGTGGCCAGCTTCTTCATCCGCTTCGCAGGACAAGTCGCGGACATTGGTGAGCAGGATGCGGCTTACTTGCTGAGCATCGGCCTGCTGCTCTTCATGGCTGGGCGTTTCATCGGCACCGCGCTGATGCGCTGGATCTCCGCTCCCCTGTTGCTGGCGGCATGCGCATTGGCCAACATGGCGTTGATCGGGGTGGCGGTGCTCGCTGGCGGATACACCGCGGTGATCGCCCTGCTCGGTGTCGAGCTCTTCATGAGCATCATGTTCCCGACCATCTTCTCACTCAGCATCGCCGGGTTGGGCCGCGACACCAAGTTCGGATCCTCGTTGTTGGTGATGAGCATCGTTGGCGGCGCTGTCATACCGCCGATCATGGGGGCGATCAGCGACCGCCACGGACTGCAACTCGCGTACACAGCACCGCTCGCGTGCTTCATCGTCGTTCTGCTGTTCGCGCGCGCCGTTACCCAACCTGATCAGGTCCATCTTCGCTCCGCTACGACGGATAAGACATGACCACCTGCTACGCCCTGGACCTGAAGGACGATCCCGCGCTGATCGCCGCGTACGATGACTGGCACCGTCGCGTTTGGCCCGAAGTGCCGGAGCATTTGCGTGCGCAGGGGATCACGCGCTGCGAGATCCACCGTGCGGGCAACCGGCTGTTCATGATCGTAGAGAGCAGCACGGGCACTGCAACGGATGGCGGCGGCGCGCCATTGCCGCCGCGCGTGCAGGAATGGGAAGAGCTGATGGCGACATTCCAGCAACCACTACCATTCGCTAAGCCGGGCGAGAAGTGGGTGAGGATGGAGCGGATCTTCGACTGGTCAGCCGACTGAACCGCGCAATTCCATTCGCACCGCGCGTTCATTGATCAACGCCACGTACTTCTCCTTCAACTCTTCCGGCACGAAACCGAGCGGAATGAACGCGTTCCACTTCGGCAGCGCCTTCGCGAAACGATTGAACAGGTTGGCGATCACGCGATCGTTCAATCCACCCGCGCGCATGGCGGTCTCGAAATCAGCGCGGGTGAGCTTGCTCTTACGGCCGTTGAGGGTGAGGGCGAGCTCTTCGGTCTCGTTGATCAAGAGCGTCGAAGGCACAAGGTCATAGGCTGGGCTCAAGTGGTAGTGGCCATCGGCGTCCTTCAACAATGAGAAGTTCTTCAGGTGCATATCGGCGTTGCCGGTGAGGAAACTGAAGAGCACTTGCTCGTAGAAGGCGACAATGTCGAACTGCGTGTTCGTAGAGAAACGCAGGATGGCCTTGGCGATCTGCTCGTGCGACCCCTTGTACTTATGCTCGGTCTGGCGTTCGGTCAATTGGCACATGTCCTCCATGTGCAGCTTCTTCATCGACTTCGTACCCGGCTTGCCCATGCGATCAACGCGGCGGGTGATGTACGCCAACGCGCCATCCTGCATCCGGATCAAACCATGCGGCACGACACTCTGTCCAGCAACCGATGCGAGGTGCATGGAGAGGTCCTCCAATTCGGGCATGTGCGGATACTGCGCTGCCGGTGGCTTCAGGATGTGGCTGCCCCACACGCCCATGATCGTCAAGCGATCTGGTACAGCAGGCCCAGTGCCGCGTAACAGACCTACGGAGAGTTTGGTCTGAGCGCCGGTAACAGTCGTGCTTCGCAGTACGCTTTGCTCCGCCAAGGCGAGCAGGTCCTCCTCCGTGAACGGCAGCTCAGGCGCTACCGGCGTGCCGAACAACTTCCGACTGCATGAAGGATGGTAGTCGTGTTGTCCGCTCCCCAATTCGAGGTAGCAGCCAAGGCAACGTTCAGCGCTCATCGTCCGGGGTGTTGATCGGTTCAATGCTCACCGCGCCGATGCAATCCTTGCAACACGCGAGCAACAGGCCCAGGCGATCGCGCGGATCGAGCTTCCAGCTCTTTTCCGCGATGGTGAGCAACCATCCCTCCGGGATCAATCCATCGAAGAAGGGGAAGAGCACTTTGCTCTTGTAGGGCCGTTCGTTCAATGGCAACGTCAGGCTAACAGCCTCTGCGGCCGCCTGGCCACGGTAGTCATTCCGATAAACGAACTCGTAGCCATCGACGGTCTCGGCAAGCGTGCCCGCCCATCGATCATGCATCAACACCTTGGCGCTACGCATCGGCATCAGGGTTCAGGTCATTCGCTCGGGAGCGGTCTATCGGCACCGGTCCCAGTTGGCAACCGAAGAACCGCAGCACCTCGTTCACCTTGTCCATGCGAAGGGTGGGTTTGGCACCTTCCAGTTCGCGAACGAAGCGCAGTCCCACACCAGCCTTATCGGCCAACTGCTGCTGGGTGAGCTTGAGTGCTTTGCGCCGTTTAGCAACGAAGGCGGCCAGTTCCATCTGTTCCATTTCGCACCCTTTCGGGGCGAATATAGGCAAAATCATTCATTTTATACCTGATAGGGTATGATATGGTTTGAATGGAGCGTATAAATCCCTATCGGGTACGTTTTATCACTCGTAAGTACCCGTTTGGGTATATTTTAGTCATCGTTCAGGTCTCAGTGGTCGCGGCGGTAGCTTTGGCCCCGTTCCCGAACCCGATGCCAGGAATCCCCGGCAACGGGTGTGAAACTTTGGCATCCGTGGCGTTGACCGGTCTCACCGATCTCCTTGCCCTACTCCGTAACGATGACCCGTCTCCACTTCAACTTTCACTTCGCGGCAGGCCACGTCCTTAAGGCAAATGCCGACGATGCCGATCTGCAAGGTCTCTTCCCTGTGAGCCCTGGCATCGAACGCTTGTGCTACAAGGGTCTACCGTTCACAGGAATGCTCACCTGTGAGGATCACCCGCCGGGCAGGTGGGAACTCGACTTCGTGGATGGCTTGGAACACGGTTACCTGCGCGCATACTATCAGGACTTCCTACTTGAAGAGTATCGCTACTCCTTTGGCATTCAATGGGGCTTGGCACGTGAGCGCGACGAACACAACGGCGTGGTCACCGAAGAGGTGCTCGACTTTGGACCGGAGCCGGACCGCTTCGACCCCTTTGCGCTTGGGGGAGCGGATGGATCCACGCCGTTACGCATTGACATCACCGACCCGTTCGTGCAGATCCAAGATGCTGCTGACCTCACCGCCGCCACCGAGTGTTGCTTCTACCGGGGCAGGCCGTTCACGGGCACCTTGGTGCATCACACCGAAGATGGTGGGTGGGCAGCGTGCGAGTACTTCATGGGTTTCATGCACGGTAGTTGCCGCGACCACCACCCGAATGGTCAGCTGAAGATCGAGTTGTGGCGTGTGTACGAACAACACTATGGCATCCAGCGGGTCTGGGATCCGGAGGGGGTGCTGATCCAGGAATTCGATCGTGGCGCTCGACCAACTGGCCCGGTGCATGTTTACGGCCGCATCTGGAACTCGCAAGGAGAGACCGGGCGACACAGGCCAGCGCCAGATCACTTCATGTACCCGTTCCACTATGGCCCGCTACAACGCTAGCCGTCCGGTCCAACCTTAGCTTTAACCCGTTCCCGAACCCGATGCCCGAATACACGGCACCGGGTTTCGGGCATTTTGGCGTCCATGAGTTTGACCTCCCTCCCCGACCTCCTCACCCTCTACCGCAACGACCCCCGCGTCGCGCGCATCGCCGAAGGTCTGCAGCCTGCCTCAGCGCGCGTGCAGATCGCGGGCACCATCGGTTCATCGCAAGCGCTGATCGCGGCATCCGTCATCGATCGCATGAAGGGAGTGCATGTTTTCGTCCTCACCGACAAGGAAGAGGCGGCGTACTTCATCAATGACCTGGAGGCCCTGCGCGGCGTGTCGCGCACCGTCGATCAACCCGGCAAACCTTCCGCCGACCGCAAGCACGACGATCTGTTCTTCTACCCGGCACCTTCGCGTTCGCCGTATGACATCGATGGCCACCACGATGGCGAGCGGGTGAGCCGCACGGAGGTGCTTGAGGTCCTGATGAAGAAGCCGAAGCACTTGGTGATCGTCACCTATCCGGATGCTTTGGTGCAGCTGGTGGTGGGCAAGGAGACGATCGAAGAACACACGCTGTGGATCAAGAGGAATGAACTACTGCCGATCGATACGTTGGAGGAATGGCTCCAGGAGACCGGTTTCTCACGTGTGGAGTTCGTTTACGAGCCCGGGCAGTTCAGTGTACGCGGCGGCATCGTGGACGTGTTCAGCTATGGCAACGACAAGCCGTACCGCATCGAGCTCTATGGTGATACCGTGGAAAGCGTGCGCCGCTTCGATCCGCAGGATCAGCTGACCGTAGAACGACTTGCGGAAGCGGTCATCGTCCCGGATCTCCAGGATGAGGATGCTGCACGGCAGCAACTCTTCTTCGCGCAACTGCCGGAGAATGCCACCATCTGGCTGCGCGACCTGCAAGCCATCGGTGATGCGGCCACGAAACAATTGAAGTTGCTCGGCGAAGCGTACGAACGCCTTCCCGACAAGGACAAACACGCAACGCCCAGCGCACTGCTCGCGACAGATGGTGCATTGATCAAAGGCCTGCTCGGCTTCCGCAAGATCTTCTGGAAGAGCACGGTCGCTCCCGAAACCACGAAGCAGCACGCTGATGTCGTTGTCGATTTCCAGCAACGGCCGCAGCCCGCCTTCGCGAAAGAGTTCAAGGTCCTCAGCGGCGATCTGAACAACAAACAGAACGCGGGCTACACCAACCTGATCGCGTGCAACAGCGCGAAGCAAAGCGAGCGCCTATACTCCATCTTCAACGACATGGAGCATGAGGTGGCCTTCACCCCGCTGGTGCTCGACCTGCACGAAGGCTTCATCGATCCCGAACTGAAGCTGGCGCTCTACACCGACCACCAGATCTTCGAGCGTTACCACCGCTTCCGGCTGAAGGAGGGTTTCCGCAAGAACTCGCAGGCGCTTACGCTGAAGGAGCTGACGCAACTGAAACCCGGCGACCTGGTGGTACACATCGACCACGGCGTAGGTGTGTTCAGCGGACTGGAGAAAATCGACGCGGGTGGAAGCTTGCAGGAAGCGATCCGGTTGATCTACCGCGACAACGACATCCTATACGTGGGCATCCACAGTTTGCACCGCGTGAGCAAGTACAGCGGCGAGGAAGGCGGCGCGGCACCGAACGTGAGCAAATTGGGTAGTCC
>JANOPI010000373.1:0-7758 GCA_031421755.1 Flavobacteriales bacterium
GAGAGTGCTGGTCGGAGGCAGCACTCGCCACTCACCACTCGTCACTCATCACTCAATGCGCTGATGCGAACGGTATCTCAGGTACTCTCGGTTCTTCTCCATCCCCTCTGGATGCCGACGCTCACGATCGTGCTCTGCTTCGGCATCGATCCGTACATGAGCTACGGGTTCACGAGGGAAGGGCTGCTGATGGTGTACGGGATGGTCTTCGCGATGACGGCGGTGTTCCCGTTGACGAGCGTGCTGCTCTTGCGCCGCACCGGGTTGGTGCAAGACATGACGATGCCAACGCGCCAGGAACGGATCCCGGCCTACCTCAGCACACTGGTGTACTACGGCATGTGCTACTACCTCTTGCGCACATGGCTGGACAACCCGGCAACGCTCGGCATCTTCTGCGGCGCAACGCTCGGGCTGTTGCTCGTCCTTCTCATCACCCTACGCTGGAAGATCAGCGCGCACATGGCGGGGATCGGTGGGTTGATCGGTGCATTGCTCGCCGTGATGGTCGTGGACGAACGCGAGGCCCCAGTGCTGTTGTGCGGGTCGTTCCTGCTCGCCGGAGCACTTGGCACGGCGCGACTGGTCGTCAGCGATCACACGCCAGCGCAGATCTATGCCGGCGCGCTGCTGGGCTGCGCGTGTGTGTATGGCTGCGTGGTCGGAGGCATTGTTCTCTGAGTTCACTCTGGGTCACCGTCATCGGGACCCTGAGGTCTGCGTGAGTTCCCTCTGGGTCACCGCTTCGGGACCCTGAGGTCCCACAGTTCCCTCAGGGTCACCGTCATCGGGACCCTGAGGTCCCACAGTTCCCTCAGGGTCACCGTCATCGGGACCCTGAGGTCTGAAGTTTCACCATCTTCTCTGAGTTCCCTCAGGGTCACCGCTTCGGGACCCTGAGGTCTCAGATATCTTCACGCGATCCACCATGAGTTCCCTCAGGGTCACCGCTTCTGAGGTCTGCGTGAGTTCCCTCAGGGTCACCGCTTCGGGACCCTGAGGTCTCAGATATCTTCACGCGATCCACCAACACCCATGAACTACGACCGCCGCCTGTTCATCCGGAACACCACGCTCGCCATACTGGGCTTCGGTCTCGTACCGCGCAGCGTGAAAGCGTTCTATCAGACGGGCGAGACCAAGGTGCGCTTGGGCTTCATCGGCGTCGGCTTGCGTGGGCAAACACATTTGGCTGAACTGGCCCTGCGCGATGATGTGGAGATCATCGCCCTGCACGATCCCGATCCGGCGATGATGGCCATGGCCCAGGAGGTGCTGTTGAAAGCGAAGCGGAACAAGGCCATTGAATACACGAAGGACAGCGACGACTACCGCGAGCTGCTCAAGCGCGACGACATCGACGCGGTGATCATCAGCAGCCCATGGGAGTTCCACATTGAACAGGGTGTGGCCGCGATGGAAGCGGGCAAGATCGTCGGCATGGAAGTGTGCGGCGCGATGAAGGTGCAGGACTGCTGGGACATCGTGAAGGCGAGTGAGCGCACCGGCATCCCGCTGATGATGATGGAGAACGTATGCTACCGCCGCGACGTGATGGCCGTGATGAACATGGTGAACGCGGGCAAGTTCGGTGAGCTGGTGCATGGGCAAGGCGGTTACCAGCACGACCTGCGCCACGTGCTCTTCAACAGCGGCACACCGAACGGTTATGGCGACGGCGTGGAGTTCGGCGCGAAGGGCTGGAGCGAAGCGAAGTGGCGCACGCAGCACTACGTGGACCGCAATGGCGAACTCTACCCGACGCACGGGCTGGGACCCATCGCGGTGATGATGAACATCAACCGCGGTAACAGCCTGACGCGCTTGAGCAGCATCGCCAGCAAGGCACGCGGCGCGAGCAAGTACATCAGGGAGCATGCGAAAGGCGGAGCTGCCCACCCCAACGCCCGTGTGGAGTTCAAATGCGGCGATGTGGTGAGCACGCAGCTCCAATGTGCCAACGGCGAAACGATCCTGCTCACGCACGACACAACGCTACAACGCCCGTACAACCTCGGCTTCCGCGTGCAAGGCACCGAGGGCATTTGGCAAGACACCGGCTGGGGCGATCTTGATCAAGGCATGCTCTACTTCGAGAAACCAATGGAGCACGGCCATAGGTGGCAGAACAGCAAGGCGCTGCTGGAGCATTGGGACCATCCGCTCTGGAAACGGCACGCCGCACAGGCGGAAGGAGCAGGCCACGGCGGCATGGACTTCTTCGTGGACCACGCCTTCATCGAGTGCATCAAACACAAGAGCCCATTCCCACTGGATGTGTACGACATGGCCACCTGGTATTCGATCACACCGCTCAGTGAGAAGAGCATCGCCGAGGGCGGACAAGTGCAGGACATACCGGATTTCACCAATGGCCAATGGCATGGACGCGCACCACTTTTCGGATCGGGAGATGGGTACTGAGCGCACCATCGGCCGCCGGATAGCGGCCATCGCGGCGCTCGCTCTGCAGGTGGCCTTGTTCGCCCAAGCGCCATACGTCGCTCCCGCCGATCCGTTGGTGAAGGAGAAACTCGCTCAATGGCAGGATCTCAAGTTCGGCCTGCTCATGCACTGGGGACCATACAGCCAATGGGGCGTGGTGGAAAGCTGGAGCATTTGTCCAGAGGATGAAGGTTGGTGCCGACGCGACTCGTCGCACGGCAAGACCTACAACGACTACGTACAGAATTATGAGAACCTGCAGCGCACGTTCGACCCCGTGAAGTTCGACCCAGGCAAGTGGGCGAAGGCGGCGAAAGGGGCCGGCATGAAGTACATGGTCTTCACCACGAAGCACCACGACGGTTTCTGCATGTTCGACACGAGGACCACGGACTACAGCATCACTTCACCGAAGACGCCTTTCCATGACGACCCGCGCGCGAACGTGACCAAGCACATCTTCGATGCCTTCCGCAACGAGGGCCTGTGGACCGGTGCCTACTTCAGCAAACCCGATTGGCACAGCCCCGATTACTGGTGGCCCTATTTCCCGCCAAAGGATCGCAGCGTGAACTACCTGCCGACGAAGCATCCGGAGCGCTGGCAGAAGTTCAAGGACTACTCGTACACGCAGATCGAAGAGCTGATGACGGGTTACGGTCCGGTGGACATCCTCTGGCTCGATGGCGGTTGGGTGCGACCTTTCAGCAGCATCGATACGAGCGTGAGTTGGCAAAAGGCGATCACGATCGAACAGGACATCGACATGCCTCGCATTGCAGCGATGGCGCGAACGAAGCAGCCCGGCTTGCTCGTCGTGGATCGAACGGTGGGCGGAGAGTTCGAGAACTACATCACACCGGAAGGTCATGTGCCGGAGGAGGATCCCGGTGTTCCGTGGGAGACCTGCATGCCCATGGGCACCAGTTGGAGCTGGGTGCCGAACGAGCAGTACAAGAGCACCGACGAGATCATCCGCACGTTGGTGAAAGTCGTGTCGCGCGGTGGAAGTCTGCTGCTGAATGTTGCTCCCGGGCCGGATGGACAGTTGGACTCCACAGCGTACGTGCGCCTGAAGGAAGTAGGCACGTGGTTGAAGGTGAATGGGGAGGCGGTGTATGGGACGAAGGGAGAAGAAGGATCCGACTTGTCCGGGCTAGTAGGTCTAACACAGGTTCATCGAAATGGCGAACGCAGGACGGACTATTTTTTCCTTGATCCGAATGAGATCGGGCCCGGTACGTTTACTGTGCCGTTCCCGCCTTGGAAGTATGGCGAGAAGGTCACCTGCTTAGGCGGTAAGGGAAATGTGAAGGTTAGTCGGGCGAAGAACTTATTGACCCTCGTACTTCCGCGTTCGCTCAGAAGTGGATTGCCCGTCGTCATCAAGGTGACGTACATGAGCCGTGCTTTCTAACGCTCCCTCAGGGTCACCGCCTCGGGACCCTGAGGTTCGATAGTCAGGAGCACCCAGTGATCCCCTTACTTTTGGTCAAGACAAGCAGCAGCCATGACCTACCTGATGGAACGCATTACCGTTGACCCGCGCATGTGTGGCGGTCGGCCTTGCATCCGTGGAATGCGCATCAGGGTCACGGACATCCTCGATCTTCTCGCCTCGGGGCTGAGCGCTAAGCAGGTCGTGGAAGAATTGCCCGATCTGGAAGTTGCTGACGTTGAAGCCGCGTTGAAATTCGCCAGTGGTCGCTTGGATTATCCGATCCTGGCAGCGTGACCATTTGGCTCGACGCCCAGCTCTCTCCGGTACTGGCCAATTGGATCAGGTCTGAATTCAGCGTCAAGTGCTTTTCGATCCGCGACATCGGCAACGCGACGATGTACGACGAGACATTGTTCTCGAAGGCCATGGGAGTTGCTGACGTCATCATCACGAAGGATGTTGATCTGGTCAACATCGTGAAGCGACTTGGGCCGCCACCCCGCATCATCTGGTTGCGTATGGGCAACACGAGCACCGCTCATCTGAAACAAGCCTTCGCCGAACGTCTTCCTGAAGCCCTGCGGATGCTCGAGGGGGGCGAACCATTGGTGGAGATAGCAAATTGAAACATGCGGTCATTCGCCTGCGTCCTGTCCATCCTCGCGCCGTGGCTGTCTCTACTTGCCCAAGACGCCTCTCCCTTCTCCTTCCGCATGGTCTTCTACGGCCCTGCCACGGACAGTGCCTATGCCGCCGAGCACCGCATCCGGCAGGTGATCAAGACCCGAGACTCCGAGGATCCCGAGTGGGGCCTGTGGGTCCACACCATGCATCGTTTCGTTCCGCCTGCGCAATTCGAGAAGCACCCGGAGTTCTTCGCTGAACGCAACGGCGTACGTGTCCCCGACCAACTGTGCCTGAGCAACGCCGAGGTCCTGCGCATCACAGTGGACAGCCTGCGTGCCAGGATCGCGCGATTCCGGGTCAGGCCCGGAATGACAACACCGGAGTATTGGAGCGTGAGCCAGATGGACAATTTCAACTATTGCCAATGTGCTCAGTGCCACCGAACGGACAGCATTGAAGGCTCACCCAGCGGCAGCATCCTGCGCTTCGCGAACGCGGTGGCGGACAGCTTCCCGGGCAAGGTGATCAGCACATTGGCTTACCAGTACAGCCGCAAAGCACCGAAAGTCACCAAGCCGCGCCCGAACGTGAACATCATGCTCTGCAGCATCGAGGAGGACCGCAGCAGGCCCATCGCCACGAGCGATCAACCCGGTTCGTTCACCGCGGACCTGCGCGAGTGGTCATCGTTGACGAAGAACATCATCGTGTGGGACTACGTGATCAACTTCTCTCACCTCCTCGCGCCGTTCCCGAATTGGAAAGTGCTGCAACCGAACCTTCAGCTATTCGCCAAGAGCGGCGTGCCGATGGTCTTTGAGCAAGGGCTCTCATCGCCCGGCGGCGAGATGCCGGAGTTCCGCTGCTACCTGCTCGCCAAGCTGCTCTGGAACCCGGACCTCAACATCGACTCGCTGCGCACGCACTTCATGAACGGGTTCTACGGCGATGCCGGCGTGTACATCGACAAGTACACGCGTTTGCTGGAAGAGGAACTGGACAAGTCGGGCAAGGCGCTCACGCTGTATGAGCATCCACAGGCGCACAAGGACGGTTACCTCAGCCCGACGAACATCGCGAAGTACAAGATGCTCTTCAACAGCGCGGAGGCGGCGGTGATGGACGAGGATGCGGTTTACAAGCAACGCGTGGAAGCAGCACGACTGTCGATCATGTACGCTGAGTTGGAGGTAGCGCGTGCGATGCCGGGAACGGAGCAAGGCTTGTTCGCGAAGACCAGCACGGGCGAATGGCAAGCCAAAACCTACTTCGCGGAATTGCTCGACTCGCTTGTTGTTCGAGCCAAACGGCACGGCAATTTGTTGTTCCACGAGACGCGTTTGCCGCCGGATGAATACCGGGAGCAGTTCAAAGCCCATTTGGAGTTCGGAGCGCAGAACCATCTGGGGATGGGCAAGATCATCACGTTTGTTGACCCGCCCGACCCGAAGTATACCGGCGGGAGCGTGGATGCGTTGATCGATGGATTCTCGGCCAGTGACAACTACCAGTTCGGCTGGCAAGGCTGGTGGGGCAAGGACATGGTGGCGACGATCGATCTCGGTGGCGCACAGCGGATAACTTGGATCGGACTTTCGTTCCTGCGCGACCAACAGAGCTGGATCTTCCTGCCAGATCGTGTTGTGATGGAAACCTCTTCGAATGGAAGTGACTGGCACCCGTTCAACACAACAGTACTCCCCGCTGGAACCAAGGAGCACGGACCTTCCCCATATGGGGTTGCCGCCGGATTTGATCCATCAGCAAAGACCCGCTACATCCGCATCACCGCCAAGAACTTCGGAGACCTTCCCGCCTGGCATGGCAGCAAGGGCAAGTGCTGGTTGTTCTGCGATGAGATCATTGTACGATGAGTGCATTGAACCGCCACGACGCCACGAACGCAACGGCTTCGCCAAGTTGTGTTCTTCCTTGGCGTCAACTTGGCGTTCGTGGCGTCTTGGCGGTGGGAAGTCAGAACCCTCCCGGCCCCCGGTACAATTTCACCTTCCCGTCCAGCTTCACCTTCAGTACCGTCATCCACGGATCGCTGGCTCTTTCCGGGACATCAATGAACACCAGCCCCGGCACCTTGCTCCAGCTGATCTTGCCCACCACTCTATGGTTCAGTGTCATGCCGGGCCCTGACCCGGCATCGCGCAAAACCTCCACCGACAGGATCTTGCTATCCAGCCCTTTGATCTCCGCGCTTCCGCCCACACCATGCGGAAGGAAGAGATAGAGCGTCGTACTGTCCGCGCTCAACGTTGAAGGCCCGAAGAAGTGCCCGTTGGGCAAACCGGCGCGCGTACCGAAGATGGCCTCACCGTGCTTCGCGTTCCACTGGCCGATCTCTTCCAACCGCTTGACCTGTCCCGGTGGAATGGTGCCGTCTTCCTTCGGGCCGATATCCAGCAGCAGGTTGCCGCCATGGCCCACCACATCCGCGAAGATGTGGATGAGATCGTGCGTGCTTTTGTACGCGGTGTCCCACGGTTGCCAGCCCCATTGATCGCCGATGGTCATGCACAGTTCCCAAGCGGGCGCGTTTGGCGTTTCGATCGGGATGTTCTGTTCCGGCGTGGCGTAATCTCCGAAGCCCGCGAGCCTGCCGTTGATGATCGCGTTCGGGTTCTTGTCCAGGATCATCGCGCGCACCTTGGCGGCTTCCCATTCCTCGGCGCTGTGCTCCCAATCGCCATCGAACCACCAGAGGTCAGGGTTGAGTTGGGTGGCGATCTCGCTGATCTGGCCTTGGAAGAACTTCCGGAAATGCTGCCAGCGTGCGGTGTCCTCTTTTATCAGGTACCGCGTGCTGTCCTTGGTGAACGCCGGATAGTGTGGATAGGTCCAATCGATCAGCGAGTAGTAGGCCCCGCATTTGATACCGCGATCGCGCAGCTCGGCGTAGAGCGGTTCCACCACGTCACGTCGGGCAGGGGCCGCATTGAGCGTCGATAGCGGCACCTTCAGTCCATCGATGTACTGGGATCCACGGGAGCCCAGTTCAGCCAGAGGCAATTGCGTCTCGTACATGGCAACACCGTCGTGGTGTTTGGTGGTGATCACCGCGTAGCGCGCGCCGCTCTTCTTGATCAGGGCCGCCCATTCGTCCGGTTCATAACGCCGTGCCCGGAAGCGATCGAGCTGCTTCATGTAGTCCGCATGGCTGATCTTCTTGTTATAGAAGCTCCAACTCTCGTCCACACCATCCACGCTGTAGATGCCCCAGTGTATGAAGATGC
>JANOPI010000374.1:0-5943 GCA_031421755.1 Flavobacteriales bacterium
AGCCTGGCAATTGCGAGCGTTCCGCGCGCAATGCCCGTCATCATGATGTCCCCACCAGGCAATTCATCCAATTTGAGGATCTGCAAGCCGGCATTGCCTTGGTCGGTGGAATCGGTCATGTAGATGCGCGCCCAATCCGCAGCTCCGTTGGGTGCCACGGCTACGATACACGGGTTGTTTAACTCCAAGAAATCGCCGTAAGCGAAACGCCCATGAAGCAGATGCCCGCCGCCCGGGCGCGATGCGGGGAAATTGGGGGTGATGATGGTGGAGGGATTGTTGTGTACCACACGCCGGTCCCACACCAACACACCATCCGGCGCGAGTTGCCCGTAGCCCATGCCGAACGAAGGCAGCGAGAAGGACACATTGCCCGAGGGATGCAAACTCACCTGGCGGCCGCTTTGCCAAGGTTGCCCAGGTTGCCAGCCCTGCTCAGTAAGGAAAGTGAAGTAGCAGTCCTGTGCGGTAAGGAGAAAGGGGATGCACAAGGTGGCCAGGGTAGCACGTGTTCTCATGGCAGAGATTTCAGGTCTGGCGAAGGTAGCTTACCCCTGTCGCGAGCAGACCGCCTTCTCTTCAAAATCATCCGTTTGAATGACCGCGGCCTGGGGGCCGAATTCCTAGGCTTTGCACGGATCTGGTCCGTGATCGCTTGGCGCTTGCTGAACCGGACCTTCGGCCAAGGCCGCAGTGACGGACAGCCGTGATCAGAAGTTCGGCTTCAGCATGTACTTGCTGTAGAACTTGTCGATGGCATCCACGGCTTCTTCGGCGGTGTCCACGAGCTGGATGAGGTCCAGGTCTCCCTTACCGACGTAGTGGTACTCCTCCTCCATCACCTTCTTCACCCACTCGAACATGCCGGCCCAGTACTTTTTGCTTACGAGGATGATCGGGAAGCGCGCGATCTTCTGCGTTTGGATGAGCGTAACGGCCTCGAACAGTTCATCGAGCGTACCGAAACCACCGGGAAGGCCGATGAAGCCCTGGCTGTACTTCACGAACATCACCTTGCGCACGAAGAAGTAGTCGAAGTTGATGCTCTTGCCCTTGTCGATGAACCGGTTGGGTTCCTGCTCAAAGGGCAGCTCGATGTTGAGGCCCACGCTGGTTCCACCGCCGCGCTGCGCGCCCTTGTTGGCGGCTTCCATGATGCCTGGACCACCGCCGGTGATCACGCCATAGCCGTGCTGGGTGAGCTTGAAGGCGATCTCCTCCGCCAAGGCGTACTCCGGCTTCTCCGGTGCGGTGCGCGCACTGCCGAACACGCTCACACAGGGGCGTATGCGTTGCATGGCCTCGAAGCCCTCCACGAACTCGCTCATCATCTTGAAGATCGCCCAGCTGTCGTTGGCGCGCACTTCGCTCCAGCCCTTGCGCTTGAAGGCGTTCTTGATGCGGCGCTCGTGGTGGTCTTCCGGGCTTGCGGGGGCTGGGGTGGTGTTCTTGGCCATGGGGGGTACGGTTGTCGGTTGCTCGGTTGTCAGTTGTCCGGCTGAGCGGGGAGAGCGCTGACGAACGTGATGGTTGTCGGTTGGACGATAGCAGTGCTGACGAACAGGGTGGTTGTCGGTTGTCTGTTCTCAGTTGTCGGGCTGGTCGGAGCAAGTGTCGTAGGCAGTGTCGGCAGCCTGGCAACGGACAATTGTCAACTGACAACAGCAGCAGGTTCTTCTTTGTGGTTATCGGTTATCGATTGTCCGGGTGGGCGGAGCCAGCGTCAGCAGCAGTGTCAGCAGCCTGACAACCGACAACCATCAACCGACAACAGCGCCGCGCTCACCCCCTCAACTCGCGCTCAAGATATCGTGCAGTATGTCCACGGCCCATCATCACCACTTCTTCGGGGGTGCCTTTCGCCGTGACCCGCCCGCCCCCTTCGCCGCCTTCGGGACCCATGTCGATGACGTAGTCGGCTACTTTGATGAGGTCCATGTTGTGCTCGATCACCAGTACCGTGTTGCCCGCATCCACCAGGCGGTCGAGCACGGCGATCAGGTGCTTCACGTCCTCGAAGTGCAGGCCGGTGGTGGGTTCGTCCAGGATGTAGAAGGTGCTGCCCGTATCGCGTTTGCTCAGTTCGGTGGCCAGCTTGATGCGCTGCGCCTCACCGCCGCTGAGCGTGGTGCTGCTCTGCCCGAGGGTGATGTAGCCCAAGCCCACATCGAGCAGCGTTTTCAGCTTCATGCTCAACTGCGGGATCTCCGAAAAAACGTTCATCGCTTCTTCCACCGGTAGCGCCAGCACATCAGCGATGCTCTTCCCTTTGAAGCGCACTTCCAGCGTTTCGCGGTCGTAGCGTTTGCCGCGACAGGTCTCGCAGGGCACATCCACATCCGGCAGGAAGTTCATCTCGATGGTGCGCACACCGGCACCCTTGCACGTATCGCAACGGCCACCAGCGGTGTTGAAACTGAAACGACCTGCCTTGTAGCCTCGGATCTTGGCCGCTGGCAAGTGCGCGAAGAGCTCGCGGATGTGATCGAACAGACCCGTGTACGTGGCGGGATTGCTGCGCGGCGTGCGGCCGATCGGGCTCTGGTCCACTTCGATCACCTTGTCGATGTGCTTCAGGCCATCGATGCTCTTGTAGGCCAAGGGCTGCGCGTCGCTGCGGTAGAAGGTCTTGCTGAGGATCGGGTACAGCGTGTCGCCGATCAGGGTGCTCTTGCCGCTACCGCTCACACCGGTAACGCAGATGAAGGTGCCCAGCGGGAAGTCCACGTCCACCTTCTTCAGGTTGTTGCCGCTGGCGCCTTTCAAAACCAAACGATGGCCATTGCCCTTGCGCCTTACCTCCGGCGCGGCGATGCGCGATTCGTGCCGCAGGTACTTCGCGGTCATCGAATCGCTCTTCATCAGTTCGGCCGCCGTGCCTTGTGCCACGATGTGGCCACCATGCACACCGGCACCGGGTCCGATGTCGATGATGTGGTCGGCGCTCATCATCATCTCCCGGTCGTGCTCCACCACCAGCACGCTGTTGCCGCCGTCGCGCAATTGGCGCAAGCTGCCGATGAGGCGCTGGTCATCGCGCATGTGCAGGCCGATGCTCGGCTCATCCAGGATATAGAGCACACCCGTGAGCTGCGAACCGATCTGCGTGGCGAGGCGGATGCGTTGGGCTTCACCACCACTGAGCGTACGCGCGCTGCGGTCCAGCGTCAGGTATTCGAGGCCCACATCCAGCAGGAACTTGCTGCGCGCGCCGATCTCCTTCACCACGTCGCGGGCGATCACGGCCTGCTTCTCGTCCAGTTTCTCCGGCATGGAGATCATGTGCGCATGCAGGTCGCTGATGCTCATCTGCGACAGCTGCGTGATGTCCTTGTCAGCAAGTCGGAACCAGCGCGCGAGCTTCTTCAAGCGTGTTCCTTCGCACTCCGGACAGGCCACCATGTGTGTGAACTGCTCCGCCCATTTCTCCGCGCCCTTCGCGCCGTCCTCGGCCTGGCCGAGCACATATGGAATGATACCCTCGAACTGTACCGTGCGGTCGCTCAGGCCCACTTTGCTGCTCACTTTCAACGGATCGTCCATGCCGTTCAGCAGTACCGCGAACACGCTCTCATCCAATTCCGCGAACGGGGTATCCACCGTGTGGCCGAAATGCTCCAGCACCGCCTCGATCTGCAGGAAGACCCACGAGCCCTTGTACGGCCCGAGCGGTATGATCGCGCCTTTCTTCAAGCTCTTCGTACGGTCCGGGACGATCTTCTCAATGGCCACCTCGGTTACCTGTCCCAATCCATTGCAACGCGGGCACGCACCGTACGGGCTGTTGAAGCTGAACAGGTTCGGTTCCGGTTCCTCGTAAGCGATGCCGCTGGTGGGGCACATCAGGTGGCGGCTCAGGTAGCGGACCTCTTCGGACTTCACGTCCAGTACTTGCATGTTGCCTTTGCCCTGCTTCAGCGCCGTATCGCAGCTTTCAACGATGCGCTTGCGGTTGGTCTCGCTCACTTTCACGCGGTCCACCACCAGTTCGATGTCGTGTACCTTGTAGCGGTCAAGGCGAGGGCGCGTGCTCACATCGATCACTTTCCCATCCACCCGCGCGCGCAGGAATCCTTGGCGCAACAGCTGCTCGAAAAGCTCGCGGTAGTGGCCCTTGCGACCGCGGATCAAGGGCGCCATGATCAGCACCTCTTTGCCGTCGTGGTCCTTCAGCAAGGCATCCTGGATCTGCCTGTCCGTATAGCGCACCATGCGCTCACCGGTGACGTGGCTGTAGGCATCCCCGGCCCGCGCATAGAGCAGGCGCAACAGGTCGTAGATCTCTGTGATGGTGCCTACCGTGCTCCGGGGATTGCGGCTGATGGTCTTCTGCTCGATGGCGATCACGGGACTGAGGCCGGTGATCAGGTCCACGTCAGGGCGCTCGATGCCGCCGAGGAACTGCCGCGCGTACGCATTGAACGTTTCGATGTAGCGCCGCTGCCCTTCCGCATGGATCGTGTCAAAGGCGAGCGAGCTCTTGCCGCTACCGCTGAGGCCGGTTACCACCACCAGCTTGTCGCGCGGGATCCGCACGTCCACGTTCTTCAGGTTGTGAACGCGCGCACCGAGCACTTCGATCACGTCTTCCGCCATCACCTCGGATGCTCCACCCGGGTTCTCCTGCGTTACCTCAGTGATCGTTGTTCCGTTGGTCGCCGGCACCTGCGCCGGGCTGTCCGTTTTCCCGGCCTTCGCGCGGGTCCTTCCGTTCTTCTTATCGGTCATCGTCCTCCACGGGCGTGTCGAAGCCGTCGCCCGGCAGCAATACGGTGTATGTCTTGCCCTTCGTGTTGGCCAGGGCGATATCGCGCAACCAGGGGTTGAGCAGTTTCAAGGTCTTGTAGTCCGTACCCTCGCCCGCAGCGAAGTCGTTCAGGTCGGCGATGGGACCGTTGACCGATACCTCCCGCGTGCGGTAGATCGGATACAGGTCCTTTTCACGCAAGTGGAAGCCGTAACGCTCCGGATCGGTGATGATGGCTTTCATGGCCAGGATGCGGAAGACATAGCGCGAGGTCTCCTCGGGCAACAAGAGGTTGAAGTAGTCCGAGCTTTTCTGGCGGCCCACCTGCTTGTCCAGTCCGCCCGGCCCCAGGTTGTAGCTCGCCGCGGCCATGGCCCAGCTACCGTATTTGGCGTAGGATGCTTTCAAGTAGGCACACGCCGCGCGGGTGCTGCGTTCCACGTTGTAGCGCTCATCCACCTCGGCGTTGATCTCCAGCCCGTAGCTCGCGCCGGTCTCTTTCATGAACTGCCAATAGCCCGTGGCACCCATCGGGCTCACCACGTTCGCGAGGCCACTTTCGATCAGGGCGATGTACTTCAGGTCGTCCGGAACGCCTTCCCGCTTCAAAATGGGCTCGATCACCGGGAACCACCGGTGCGCTCGTTTGTGCGCCAATACGCCGTTGCTCTGCCAGTAGGTGTTCACCAACAATTCACGATCGAGGCGCTCCCGCACGTCGATCTTGCCCATAGGCACGGGCTCGCCGCAGAAAGTGAGGTCGCTCGGTAGACTCAGGCTGAAGATCCGGTACCGCTCGCTGAACTGGCGCTGGTAGTCCACGTCCGTGTCCGTTCCGGCCGTGCTGAAGGCGAACAGGTGTACGCACAGCGCGCCCAACAGCAACAGCACTGCGGTAAGGAGGGTCTTGGCCAAAAGACGCATGCCCGGAAAATTTGGCGCGAAGATCACGCCTTCGCCGGAGGTTTCGTTCGCTTCGTAAGGGTAAAGAGGAAGACGAAAAGCGCCGCCCAATAGCCGATGAAGACCACCGAATGCCATTTCTGCCAAATGGGGATGAACTCCACCATGGCGAAGACGAAGAAGAACGACAGTGCCCCCAGCCCGCTGAAAACGAGTGCTACCTGCCCATCGCTGAGGCCCAGATAGCTCAAGTGGTGGGTGGTGTGGTCGCGGCCGCCCACGAATGGGGAACG
>JANOPI010000375.1:0-9107 GCA_031421755.1 Flavobacteriales bacterium
GCTTCAAAAATGACAATGCGATTATCACCAGCACAGGTGCGGCCATCCTCTGCCATCATTCAGGCATCTTCACCAACAATACCGGTGGCGATGCCTCGAACGGGCGCATCGTGATCTTCGGCGGTGAACTCGTGGTGAACACGGTGTTCAACATCCTCCACTTCCGCATCGAAGGCGGCACGGTGTACGGCCCGCTCGCGGTCACGGTGCTCAACGGCGGCACCTTCGGCTGGTCTGGTGGCACTATCCACGTTACCGCGACGATCGACATCAACTTAGGTGTGGTCACCACCTTCTCGCCCACTGTAACCGTCTTCTGCCATGGCACCATCAACAACGGTGGTACGTGGAATTTCACGGGGGGCAACCTGCATGGCGGTGGTGCATTCAACAACCTCGTCACCGGTGTGATCAACATCACCGGCGTGCTCACCTCGGGCAACTCATGGCTGATGGTGTTGAACAATGCGGGCATTTACAACTACGACTTCAACGGCACTTTCACACACCTCACCGGCGTGTACACCCAAGTATCTGGCGCCACGTTGAATGTTCTTCAAGGCACGCTGGTGCTCGACGGTGTGTTCTCCGGATCGCGCTACGGCGTCATCACGGTATCCTTCGGCGCGGTGTTGAACATCAGCACCACGGTGGATTTCCTGGGCACGTTCATCACCAACAACGGCACGATCATCTGTCCGGAACTGCACCTCATGGGCAGCGCTTCGCAGACGCTCGGCGGCAATGGAGTATTCAGCACCCTCTGGATCGACAATACGGCGGGCGTGGTACTCACGGGTTCCATCAACGTGTCCATCACACTGACCATGGTGAACGGCCTGGTACAATTGGGCGCATACGATCTCACGCTCTTGAACCCGGCACTGAACGGACTGGTCGGCGGAAGCATCACCAGCTACTTCATTTGTACCGGAACAGGATCATTCAAGCGCGTGGTCATCGGTGCCGACTATCCGTTCCCCATCGGTACGCCGGTCCACTTCCTTCCGGTCTTCCTGAGCCTGACCAGTGGCGTGCAGGAGACCTTCAGCGCACGTGTTGTTCTGGGCGTGAGCACCGAATACGGTGCGCCGGGTATTTTCAGCGGAACCGCCATCACGAACGATGTGGTGGGCTGCACGTGGGTGCTGGGTGAAGACACCCCCGGCGGAAACACGGCCAGCGCACTGCTGCACTGGACCGTCTCCTTGGAAGGAGCCGGATTCGACCGAACGGACTGTGGGGTGGGTTACTACAACGGAACGGACTGGACACTGGGCACGCTCGGAGCGGCTGGCGGTGTCACGGTCTACACGCGCTTGATCACCAACATCATTCTGTTCCGCGAGATCATCGTCTGCGATGGTGGAGCGGTGCTGAACCCACCGAGCGCAGTGCAGGTGCAGCTGCGCGCGCTATTGGAAGGTCCTTTGGATGCCGGCTCTGGCCTGATGGGCGACCTGTTGCGCAGCCTCGGTTACCTGCCGACAACCGAACCCTACACGGCTGCTGGCTACACGTACACCGGCTCAAGCGGTGGCAGTATCGCGCCTTCGGTGCTGGCGATCACTGGCAACAACGCGATCGTTGATTGGGTGCTGGTGGAAGCCCGGAGCACCGCGAACAACAGCGTGGTGCTCTGCAGCCGCAGCGCGCTCTTGCAACGAGACGGTGATGTGGTCGACCTTGATGGGGTCTCCACCCTTGCGCTGAACCTGCCTGCCGGAGCGTATTACCTCGCGGTACGGCATCGCAACCACTTGGGATGCATGACCGGTTCGCCGGTCACGTTGGGCGCGATGGCAACAGTGGTTGACCTGCGTTTCGCCGCCACCGTCACCTATGGCAGCAATGCGCGCAAAACCGTCGGTGCGTACATGGCGCTTTGGACCGGTGACGTCACCTTCAACGGTACGATCAAGTACACTGGCGCCGGCAACGACCGCGACCCAGTCCTCATCCGGGTGGGAAGCTCGCAACCCAACAACACCGTATCGGGCTACTGGCGCGAGGATGTGAACCTGAACGGCACGGTGAAATACACCGGAGCCGCGAACGACCGCGATCCGATCCTGGTGAACGTCGGCAGCACGGTGCCAACCAACACACGGGAGCAGCAATTGCCTTGAGCGGGGCGTGATAAACGGTCGGGGTCTGCACCATGGGTCCGACGAGGATGGGCGTACGCGTTCGTGGTTGGGCGAACGGTTGCGCATCTTTGTTGTGAACGGGTTCTACCTGTTCCTATACCACCATGCCCCACATCGATCTGCCTCCCGGCCACTCGCCCGGCATCAGCGGCCTGCTGATGTACCGCCCGGAAACCGCCAAGCCGCTGCGGGAACTGGTGGAGATCCTCCTGCTCGGCCCGTCCACCTTAACGCCCGGTGAGCGTGAGATCATCGCCGCTAGCGTGAGCTGGTGGAACGAGTGCCACTTCTGCCACACGAGCCACGCCGCCGCTGCGTGCGCGCACTTGGGGCGTGATGCGGAGTTCATTGACGATATCAAGGCCGGATTGCCGGATGAGCCGCTCTCACCCAAAATGCGTGCGTTGTTGAACGTCGCCCATCAAGTGCAGCGCGGTGGGAAGCACGTCACGGAAGTGGACATCGCGAAGGCGAAGTCGGCCGGCGCGACAGATGTGGAGATCCACGACACGGTGCTCATCGCGGCGAGCTTCTGCATGTTCAACCGCTACGTGGACGGCCTGGGCACCTGGGCATGGCCGGAAAAGGAAAAATTCATGGAGATCGGGCGGAAGATGTCCAAGGGCTACATGGAGCCTTACGTGCCGAGCGCGGCGCATTGAAGGGATGCGAGCTATCGGTTATTACCTCGCCCTGCCGTTCATTTACGGCATCGCTTTGCTGCCTTTCCCGCTCCTCTACTGGGTGAGCGATGGGTTGTACATCTTGCTGTACAAGCTGTTCGGCTATCGGACGGCGGTGGTGCGCGAGAACCTGGGCAAGAGCTTTCCAGAGAAGAGCGCGGAGGAACTGCGCACCATCGAGCGCGCCTTCTACCGCTGGTTCTGCGACCTGATGCTGGAGACCTTGAAGACCCTGACCATTTCCCCGGCACAGGTCAAGGAGCGGGTTTCCGTATCTGATGAAGACGTGCTGAAGCGACACTATGACGCGGGGCGCAGTGTGATCCTGGTAATGGGCCACTGGGGCAACTGGGAGCTGGGCGGAGCGCGCTTCAGCCAGTTGGGATTGCACCAATTGTACGTCATCTATCACCCGCTCCAGAACAAATGGTTCGATGGGTTGGTCCACCACATGCGCACCCGGCTGGGCAACAAGCTGTACGCTATGAACGACACGATGAAGGGCATGCTTCGCGACCGTGACCAAGTGACGGCCACGGCCTTCATCGCCGACCAGACACCGCCACCGGACCGCGCCTTCTGGACGAAATTCCTGAACCAGGATACGCCGGTGTTCTTCGGCACGGAGAAGGTCGCGCAGAAGCTGGGCTACCCGGTCATCTACGTGGGCATCGAGCGCGTTCGGCGCGGGCAGTACCTGATGCGCTTCGAAGACCTCGTTCCCGACCCGAAGAGCTTTGAGGAAGGGGAGATCAGCGTGACGCACACGCGCCGCTTGGAAGAAGACATCCAGAGGCTACCGGCATTTTGGCTCTGGTCACATCGCCGATGGAAGCACAAACGGCCGATGGTCAGGTCTTGAGTGTTCCCCGGCAATGATGCGCTGCCATTTCTGCTGTCAGAAACACTTCGGGACCAAGGAGAAGCGCAGAACGGCAGCGATCGCACCGAACAGCGCGGTCGGACCGATTGTTGAGCCATCGAGACTTGTCGATCAGACCGGTTTCTTGTCCCCTGAACCGGGTCAAGTCCCAAGTCGGCCCCATTCGTAGTTTCGCCCTCCTCCACACAAACGCCCCCGCGCTAAAGCGCACGCCATGCTTCAAGGCAAAGACCTCATACTCGCTACCCGACCCTTCGCCAACGAAGTGCGCTGGAAGAGTTGGTGGCACCTGTTCACCACCTTGGTGGTGCTGGGTTCATCGTACGCTATCGTCTTCTTGAGCGACCCTTGGTGGCTGAAGGCCTGCGGCAGCGTACTCATGGCCCTCACCTTGGGTCGGTTGTTCGTGATCTACCACGACTATCTGCATCACGCCATCCTGCAGCACAGCAAGGTGGCCAAGGCCTTTTTCGTGGTCTTCGGCATGTTCATGCTGGCACCGGTGAGCATCTGGGAGCGCAGCCACAACTACCACCACGCGCACAACAGCAAGCTGTACACCAGCAGCATCGGGTCCTTCCCCATCGTTACCAAGGAAAAATACCTGAGCAGCAGCCCTGCTGAGCGCACCTTGTACATGTTCGTGCGTCACCCGCTCACCATCGGCATGGGGTACATCTTCATGTTCCTGTACGGCATGTGCATCCGCTCCATCGTGAGCAACAAGGACCGCCACTGGGACAGCATTGTGGCCATCGTATTCCACTTCGGCATCGGGACAGGCATCTACTTCTTGTCCGGCTTCCCCGGCTTGATGTTCGGCTTCCTGCTGCCATTCGTAATGGTGCTTGCCTTGGGATCGTACCTTTTCTATGCACAGCACAATTTCCCCGGCGTCACCTTCGCCGAGAAGGATGGCTGGACATACGCTGACGCCGCACTCGACAGCAGCAGCCACATGAAGATGAGCCCGTGGATGCGTTGGTTCCTGGCGAATATCGGGTACCATCACATCCACCACCTCAATCCGCGCATACCATTCTACCGTCTGCCGGAAGTACACAAGGCCATCCCGGAATTGCAGCACGCGAAGACCACGTCCTTGTGGCCGTGGGACGTTGCGAAATGCCTGCGCCTGAAAGTGTGGGACCCCGTAACGCAGCGCATGATCGGGCGTCGGGAGATCTACGCGTAAGCGCGCGCAAGGATCAGCCCGTGTTGCCGGTTGTCCGTTTTCGGGCTGAACGGAACAGGTGCGCACATACAAGTAACGTTGTCTTGGAGCGCCGTCCTGCCGGGTGGAAATAGCGCGCGGAAGCCATGTTCCATTGGCGCGCCATGGTCGGGAGCCTGACAACGGACGATCGACAGCTACCATCTGACAACCGTCCGATCACGTCAACGGCGGCATTGCGGGAGGGACGGCGCATCCCGCACGGCCCCGTCGGATACCTTCGGCCCCAACCATAACGGGATGCTCATCTGCGAGAACATCGTCAAACGCTACGGCTCGCACACCGCGCTGGATGGCGTGAGCATGGAAGTGCCTGCGGGCAAGGTCTTCGGGCTGCTCGGGCCGAACGGTGCCGGTAAGACCACGCTCATCCGCATCATCACGCGCATAACAGGGCCTGATGAAGGGCGGGTGCTGCTCGATGGCCAGCCGATGACGGATGCGGATGTGGCCCGTATGGGGTATCTGCCCGAAGAGCGCGGCCTGTACAAGAAGATGAAAGTGGGCGAGCAAGCGCTCTACCTCGCCCGGCTGAAAGGGATGAGCAAAGCGGACGCGACACAGAAACTGAAGGAGTGGTTCGAGCGCTGGGAGATCAACGGCTGGTGGAACAAGAAGGTGGAGGAGTTGAGCAAGGGCATGGCGCAGAAGGTGCAATTCATCACCACGGTACTGCACAGCCCCAAGCTGCTGATCCTGGATGAGCCGTTCAGCGGGTTCGATCCGATCAACGCCGAGCTGATCCGCAGCGAGGTGCTGCGGTTGCGCAACGACGGGGTCACCATCCTTCTCAGCACACACAGCATGCCGAGCGTGGAGGAGATGTGCGATCATATCGCCCTCATCGACAAGAGCAAGGTGATGTTGCACGGCAACGTGAAGGAGATCCGCAAGCGATACAGCACCAACACGTACAAGCTCGAATTCAGGGGGCACAAGGTCGCCTTCGCGGATGCGCTCGCCTACCACGGGGAGATCATCGAGCACAAGGAGGATGATGGCATCACCACCGTTCGCGTGAAGCTGCTGCACAACTCCAGCTTGAACGACGTGCTGGGGTCCACCTTGCGCTCGGTAGAATTGCTCGGTGCCCACGAGGAGGTGCCCCGCATGCACGACATTTTCATCCGGGTGGTGAGCGAGGCAGAACCGTCCCTGGTGACCAGTGGAATGACCGAGTGATGATCACCGTTGTCGGTTGTCGGTTGATGGTTGTCGGGCTGCCGACGCTGGCCTGCGACGCTTTGCCGATGCGATCATGCCATCAAGACGGACAACCGACAACTGACAACCGGACCCCATGAACAAGATCCGTCTCATCATCTGGCGCGAGTTCATCACGCGCGTGCGCAAACCGAGCTTCTTGATCATGACGATCCTGGGGCCGGTGCTGCTGATCGGTGGCATCATGCTGGTGGTGATGCTTACCCTGCAGGAGAGCGGGAAACAGGACGTGCTCGTGATCGACGAGTCCCTCTTGGTGACCGGACTGTTGAAACCCACGGAGGAGATCACCTACACCTATTCGCCCATCATGGTGGAGGACAGCATCTTCGCCAAGGGTCCGCACACGCTGAAGGTGTACATACCGCCGAACGTAACGGTGGATCCGAAGGTGGAGATCACGTACAAGAGTTCGCCGAGCGAGAACGTTGAGCGGCAGATCGTATCGGGCATCGAGAAACTGGTGGAGGGCGCTTTGTTGGCCAAGAACAACATCGACCCGGAAACCTACTCGAAGATCCGTAAGCGGATGCAGGTGAAGCTGTACGACATCAAGGACGACGGTAAAGAGTCGCATGATAGGGAGAAGGCCTTCATCGGTTTCGTGTTCGGGTACATGATCTTCTTCTTCATCTTCCTGTACGGGATCCAGGTGATGCGCGGGGTGATGGAGGAGAAACAGAACCGCATCGTGGAAGTGCTGGTGAGCAGTGTAAAACCGTTCCAACTGATGATGGGCAAGATCATCGGCATCGCAGCGGTGGGGCTTACACAGTTCCTGATGTGGGTGGCGATCTCGCTCATCTTGGGCACCATCGCCATGGGCTTCGCGCAGGACAAGCTGGCGGAATTCGGCGAGAAACAAGGCCAGGGGATGATGACCACGGGCCTGAAGGAGCAATTGGAGGGATCGGGATTGAGCACGGAGGAGCGGGAATCCATGGCAGAGATCACCAGCGGGATCAGCCTGATCGAAGAGTTGCCGATCGCGGCGATCCTCGGGCTCTTCGTCTTCTACTTTCTCGGGGGCTACCTGCTGTACAGTTCGCTTTACGCGGCGGTGGGCTCTGCTGTGGACAGTGAGGCGGAGACCCAGCAATTCATGATGCCCGTTACCATCCCGATGATGCTGGGCATCTTCGTAGCGCAAACTGCGATCGTGAACCCCGATGGACCCGCCGTCTTCTGGTGTTCGCTCATCCCGTTCACCTCACCCATCGTGATGATGGTACGCGTGGCCATGGGCAACGCTTTCGAGCATCCCTGGCACCTGGTATTGAGCATGTCACTGTTGGTGGTCACCTTCATCTTCACCACATGGCTGGCGGGCCGCATCTACCGCACGGGCATACTCATGTACGGCAAGAAGGTCACGTGGAAGGAACTCGGTAAGTGGTTGTTCTATCGGGGATAGTACTTGGTTGTCGGTTGACGGTTGTCGGTTGTCAGGCTGCCGATGGCGGTTGTCAGTTGAGCGCCGGAGTTCCTGATGTGGTCAGTTGTCTGGCTGCCGACTCTCGCTCGACAATGGCTCCGCCCAGCCGGACAACCAACAATTGACAACCGACAACAGCCATTCAGATGCGCCTCTCCATCATCGACCTAGGCACCAACACGTTCAACCTGCTGGTAGCGGAGCGGGAAGGTGCTGGCATCCTGCGCGTGGTACACTCTGAAGAGCGCGCGGTCTTCCTAGGTCGCGGCGGCATTGAGCAAGGTGTTCTCACCGACGAAGCGATGGAACGCGGCCTCACCGTGCTCCGTGCGTTCGCTGACAAGTCGCACGCGATGGGCGCTGAACGCGTTTCGGGCTTCGGTACTTCGGCTTTGCGCAACGCACGGAACGCGAAGACCTTCACGTCCAGGGCGAAGAGCGAGCTGGACCTCGCCATCACCATTATTCCCGGCGATGAAGAAGCGGACCTGATCCTGGATGGCGTGCGCCAAGCGGTCACATTCACCGGCAAGCCGACGCTGGTGATGGACATCGGTGGTGGCAGCATCGAGTTCATTCTCGCCACGGACAAAGCGCTGATGTGGAAGCGCAGTTTCGAGATCGGCGCCACGCGGCTCTTGGAGCGCTTCACCCCTGCTGATCCGATCTCGCTTGAAGAGTACTTCCGTGTCTGCGCCTACCTCGATGCGCAGCTTGAACCGCTCTTCGCCGTGATGGACCGGCATTGGCCTTCAGTGCTGGTGGGCAGCGCTGGATCGTTCGATACGGTGGCGGAACTGGTCGCGGCGGACCGTGGTTCAGTATTGGTCCCTGAGGAAACAGGTCTCGCCTTCAGTGGAGCGGAATTCCATCCCATCAAGGAGCGCCTCATCGCGTCAACCCGAGCCGAGCGCAATGAACTGAAGGCGCTCCCCGACTACCGCGTGGACACATTGCCGTTGGCTCTTATCGCCATTGAGCGAGTACTCGCGCACGGTATCGAAGCGTTGCACTGGAGCAGGTACGCACTGAAGGAAGGTGCGGCGTGGCGGGCGCTCAAGGCGTGATCGATCCGGGCGCGGAAAGCGCCACACCCGATGGTCCGCGCTACACGCGGACCGGCACCACAGCACCGCGCGAGGTATCTTGTCCCCATGCGCCGATTCGTCCGCGATGCCGTTCTCCGTTTCGTGCTGCGCCCCGCGCAAGGCGACGCCGATGAGCCTTCGCGCTATGTGCTGGCCAAAGGCTTCCGTGCGCTGCGGCTTGATGTGCGCAACGCGGCGAAGGACATGGTGCTGATCGGCCTGGGGGTGTTTTCCGCAGCATTCGGCTTGGAGAGCTTCCTGCTGGCGAACAAGTTCATCGATGGTGGTGCGACCGGCGTGGCCCTGATGGTAACAGCGCTCTTGCAGAACGCCTCCTTCACACCGGACGCTGCCTCCCCGAAATGGATGGGCCTTGTGCTGCCTGCCCTGCTGCTGATCATCAACCTGCC
>JANOPI010000376.1:0-14871 GCA_031421755.1 Flavobacteriales bacterium
GGTCCAACGTAGCCTCCACGAAGATGAAAATGCTGTCACCACCGAGGATCTCCACATCAGGGAAGGACACTCCAGAAGCCCCATCCACGTTGATCCTGAACGGGGAAAGCGTACCGCCTTCCAAGGAGATGTCCACCTTGACGGCATTGTCGTTCTCGTTGCGCACGGTGAAGCGTTTGGTTACCGACCCTACCGTGGTGAAAATGGTGTCGAACAGCACCGTATCCTGGGTGAGGATTAATTTGGCCCCGGGGTCGTCGGTGAAAACCTCGTCCTTGCGGCAGGAGAGGAGCGCGAGGGCACAGAACGCACAGAAAAGGAAAGAGCGGAAGTTGATCACGGCGGCAAAGATGGGACGCTGAGAAGTACGTGAGGAGGAGAGGATCATTGCGTTGGTAGTGGTGGTACAGGACGGGGTGAGTTCGTGCGCAGTACTAAAATGCTTGGTTGCGCAACCAAGCAAATGTTCAACTTTTGGAACGCTGATTCGTTTGCATTCGACAGAATAACAGTTGGTTATAATCAAAGAAAGGGTCAGCAACTGATGAGAATGCTTGGTTGCGCAATCAAGCATTTTACTGATACGCGAGCGGTCCTCAGTACAACCCAACATCCACGGAACTCCATTACATTCGCGCCCCGAATTCGAACCAAGTCATGAAGCCAGGCCTGCACCCCGATAGCTACCGCGTAGTTGTGTTCAAGGACATGAGCAACGAGCACATGTTCCTCGGCAAGAGCTGCACGAACACCAAGGACTCCGTCAAGTGGGAAGACGGCAACGAGTACCCGCTGATCAAGCTCGACATCAGCAACACGAGCCACCCGTACTACACCGGCAAGATGATGCTTATCGATACCGCTGGCCGCGTGGACAAGTTCAAGAAGCGCTTCGCCAAGCACAACGATATGGCTGGCAAACCCAATCCACCAGCGAGCGAGGCTCCTGCTAGCGACGCTCCTGCGGGCGACGCCATCTAAGATCTATCAAAGAACTATTGAAGCCCTTCCCGGCGAGCCGGGGAGGGTTTTCTTCTTTGGACCGCCGATGAACGGGATGAACGCCGATGGACGCGGATAGGGAAGCAGAACACGCATTCATCTGCGTTCATCCTGTCCATCACCTCCATCTGTGGTCGCCGCCCTACTAAGCGAGTTCCTTTGGACCGCAGATGAAAAGGATAAACGCCGATGGACGCCGATAGAGGTTCAGGACACATTCATCTGTGTTCATCCTTTCCATCCCATCCATCTGCGGTTTCAGGCTTTTGACGCTTGCCCGACCGCAACACCCGTCACATCCAGTACCGCCTTGTCCGTGCAGGCGAAGACCCGGTGTGCCGCGGTTGGCTTCACGCTGAAAAGCCCCGTGCTCATCCCGAAGGCGGGCAGCAACGTCACCTGCGGCCCCACGAGGAAGCACGGCAATCGCAAGCTCTGGTTGGCTTGCCCGTGCAACACGATGCCCGGGTGCGTATGCCCGCAGATGACGTGGACCATGCCCGCACCGCCCATCGCCACCGGCGCTTCATGCTCCAGGATGAAAGGCAGTTCCACCAAGCCGGTCGAATGGATGATAAGTCCGGCTTCCCGATAGCGGCGATCGGCCAAGCGGTCGTGGTTGCCCATCACCAGATGCAATTCTGCGGATTGGCGCTTGCACCATGCGTGGAACGGCTCCCAAGCATTGTTGTGCGCGCTGTGGAACAGGTCGCCGATGATCACCACGCGTTTCGGTTGGAAGAGCGCGATCACTTCATCCATCCGCGCCAAGGTCTGGTCATCGCTGCCTTCGGGTAAGGGTAGGCCCGCCTTGCGGAAGTGCGCCGCCTTGCCCAAGTGCAGGTCGCTCGACAGAAGCCAGCCCTTGCTGCGCCAGAACAATGCACCGTATGGGTGCAGTGTGAACACGTCTTGCAGGATGAGGATGTCGTGGGTGAGCATTTTCAACTTCGACTATCCGTATCGATCACATTCCAAGGAAGGTGTCCATGAACGTTCCATGAGCACCGATATCCATGGCCATCCCGGATTGGTCACGCATTCCAAGACCAAAGAGGCCCCGCTCCTCATCGAAGTAGATGGTATATCCATCGTTGTCATCTTGCTCTCTAAGCACCGTCCAGTATTTGAACACCTTGGAACCGTCAAAGCTCAGATAGTCTTCCTGATAGGGCTGTACCAACGCACTTCGAGGCGTGGTGCCATGAAGATTGATATTGTCCAAGTTGCCATCCAACTCAGCGAGTATGATGGATTGAACGTGCGCAGAGGTCATGATCGAAACTAGGCTTTCTCCAACCTCTCCGTCATCTTCTTGATCCTATCCTCCAACTGCTCGCTGGTGAGCTTTTCCCGCAGCCGGTCCACGATGATAGGGAAGGCGAAAGGTGTGAACTCCCCGGGATCTTTCAGCACGATGCGTTGTTGGGCGATGCGCTGGAGCACGGCATGCAGGCGCGGCAATTCCATCTGTAGGTTGAAGGCTTCGTCATAGGCCTGGCGCAAGAGCAGGTGGTCCGGCTCATGGTCGGTGAAGACCTCGAAGAAGAGCGAACTGTTGCCGCGCACATGTCGCTCCTTCATGGGCCGGCCGGGGAAGCCTTGGAAGACCAGCCCCGCGATGGTGGCGATGTCGCGGAACTTGCGGCGGGCCATTTCGGTGGCGTTCAAGCTGCGTTGCAGGTCGTCGAGCAGGTGGGCTTCGGAGAACAGGTCGTTGTCGATGGCCTCTTCGATGGGGATCGGCTGATCGCTCAGCAACTCGAAGCCATAGTCGTTCATGGCGATGCTGAAGGTGATGGGCTTCAGCAAGCTCATGCGGAAGGCGAGGAGGGAGCCCATGGCCTCGTGGATGAAGCGCCCTTCGAACGGGTACACCACCACATGATGTCCTTCCTTGCTTTCGAAGCGTTCGATCAGGAGTTCATCATCGCCCGGCACGATGCTGTTCTCACGTTGCCGGTCGAGAAGCGGTTGCACGGCCTTCATTTCAGGACTACTGCTCTTGAGGATCTGCTCCTTCCCCCCCGGGGCAGGCTGGGATGGGGAGGAATTGCTCATCTCCGCCCGCAGCACCTTCGCCATGTAACTGCTCAAGGGCATCCTGCCGCCTTGCCAACTGGGGATCTTCCCTTTCGTGGCCTTGCTTTTCACCACGAACGCCGTAAGGTCCTTCACGCGCACGAACTCCAGCGAACGCCCGGCGAACCAGAACACATCGCCCGGCCGCATCTGATTGATGAAGTACTCCTCGATGGTGCCGATATGCCCGCCGCTCATGTACTTCACCGCCAGCGATGATCCGCTCACGATCGTGCCGATGCTCATCCGATGCCGCAGGGCGATGCGGCGGTCTTCCACGCGCACCAGGCCATCCGCATCGATCACGCACTTGCGGAACTCGTCGTAGGCCTTCAGGCTCCGGCCTCCGGTGGTGATGAAGGTGATGAGCCAGGCCCATTCCTCATCGCTGATGGAGCGGAAGCAGAAGGTGGAGCGTACCTCTTCCAGCACGGTACGCGGGTCGAAGCCGTCGCCCACAGCGAGGGTCACGAGGTATTGGGCCAGCACATCGAAACTGCGCACCATCGGCTGCCGCGCTTCCACGTTCCCGGAGTTTACGGCCACCCGCAAGGCCGCGGCTTCGACAAGTTCCAGCGCATGTGTCGGTAAGAACCAGATACGCGGTGTGGCATCAGGCCGATGACCGCTCCGTCCTGCGCGCTGCGCGAAACGCGCAACGCCCTTCGGTCCGCCGATCTGCACCACGGATTCCACAGGCCGGAAGTCGACCCCGAGATCCAAGCTGCTCGTACAGACCACGGCCTTGAGCTTCCCCGCATCCAGCGCCTTCTCGACCCATTCACGGAGCGAACGGTTCAAGGAGCCATGGTGAAGGGCGATCGTTCCCGCCAGGTCCGGCGCGATGTCCAGCAGGTGGTGGTACCAGATCTCCGCCTGTCCGCGCGTATTGGTGAAGATGAGCGTGCTCGTGCTCTTCTCGATGATCGGCAACAACGATTTCGCCAAGCGCAATCCCAGATGCCCGGACCACGGGTAGTTCTCCACCTTTTTCGGGATGATCGTGCGCACCTCAATGTGCTTCTTGATGTTGGAGCGCACCAGCACACGCTCTTCAGGAAGCCCCTCTTGCATTTCTCCCTCTCCTCGGGAGAGGGCCGGGGTGAGGTTGGAGAGGGGTTTGGGGTGAGGTCCAAGTAACACCTCCATCGCCTCCTCGATATTCCCGATCGTCGCGCTGATCCCCCACGTCCGCATGGAAGGCCGTAACGCCCGCAGTCTTGAAAGTGCCAGTTCAACTTGAACGCCGCGCTTGCTGCCAAGGAGCTCGTGCCATTCATCCGCCACTAACCAATCGAGCTGTTTGAACAGGTCCGCAGCGCCTATGGTGCTTAGCATCACGTGCAGGCTCTCCGGGGTGGTCACCAGCAAGTGCGGCAACATCTTCTTCTGGGCAGCCCGCTCTTTGGTGCTCGTATCACCCGTGCGCGTCCCGACTTTCCAAGGAAGTCCGACGCCGTCGCACATCCGCTGGGCGCTCTCGGCGATCTCGTTCGCCAGTGCGCGCAATGGGGTGATCCAAATGGCCCGCAGGCCAAGCACGCTGTCATGCCGGGCCTGACCCGGCATCGCGGGTTTCACTTTGGCACGTTTCCGGGTCAGGTCCGGAATGACATTCTCGCTGAGGGCGTGGTTCACAACTCCGCCCCACACCGCGTAGGTCTTGCCAGTGCCGGTGGGGGCGTTCAGCAAGCCGCTTTTTCCGCTCAGCATCTCCGCCCACACCTCCCGCTGGAAGGCCTGAGAGGTCCAGCCTTGCGAAGCGAACCACGCATCCACGGGAGTCGCGGTGGTGGACTTCTTTTTGGCCATCTGATCGGTTCGGAGCGTTGTGATCAGCGAACGGGAGGCGGAATCAACCGCTTGAGGTCATCCAAGCTGTTGGCCTCCTCGATCTTCTTGTCATGCCGCCACCGCGCGATACGTGGGAACCGCACGGCCACACCGCTCTTGTGCCTGCTGCTTGCGCTGATGCCCTCGAAGGCGATCTCGAAGACCAGCTGCGGGGTCACCTGACGAACAGGTCCGAAGCGCTCGACCGTGTTTTTTTTCACGAAGGCGTCCACCAGTTTCATCTCCTCATCGGTAAGGCCGCTGTACGCTTTGGCGAAGGTGACGAGCTCTCCGTTGTTCCACAGCCCGAAGGTGTGATCGGTGTACAGGTCCGCGCGGCGGCCATGCCCTTGCATGCTGAAGGTGAGTACCGCGTCAATGCTCATCGGATCCACTTTCCATTTCCACCAGTCCCCACGCTTGCGGCCCACTTCGTAGGTGCTGCTCTTGCGCTTCAGCATGATGCCTTCCACGGCGCTGGTGCGCGCGGCTTCGCGATGGGTGACCAGGTCCTCCCAAGTTGAGAACCGCAAGACTTCCGAAATGAGCAGTGAAGTGTGTGCTGCGTCCTTCACCGCCCGTTCCAGCAAGCTGCGGCGCTCGCTGATCGGACGCTGGCGGATGTCCTGACCATTGAATTCCAACAGGTCGTAGGCCATGAAAACCACGGGTACATCCGCCAGGATCTTTTTGCCAACGCTCTTACGACCGATGCGCTTCTGCATTTCGGCGAAGGGCAGGGGAGCGCCGTCCTTCCAGGCCAGGATCTCACCGTCGAGCACAGTTCCGTGTGGAATGATCCCGCGTAGCGCGTCGAACTCCGGGTACTTGTCCGTGACCAGCTCTTCGCCCCGGCTCCAGACGTAGTGGCGGCTGTTGCGCACGATGAGTTGCCCGCGGATGCCATCCCACTTGTGTTCCGCCTGCCATTCATCTGGGTTCCCAAGCGCTTGCAGATCCGCAAGCCCGGCACCGGCGGCGGTTCCTTCCGGTCCTTCAATACCGTAGGCCAGGTAGAATGGGTAGGGGCGTGAATCGGAATCTCCGGAGTTATCGTCCAGGACGAGCTTCGTGAAGGTCGTCGAGTGCGGGGTCCAGTCGCCCATGAGCCGGTGCGCCAGGATATCCTCTTCAACGCCAGTAGCCTTGCTCAACCCTTTCACCATGATCTTTTGGCTGACCCCGATCCTGAACCCGCCAGTGATGATCTTGTTGAAGACGAAGAGTTCCATCTCGGTCAAGCCTTCCCACGCCGTTTTCACGCGTTCCGCTCTCCCCTCATCCGACAGATCCTTCAACGCTTCTACATATCCTACCCATTCGGTCAGGCTTTTCGTCATCGGCTCCTTCAGCATAGCGATGTGCGTTACCGTTTCCGCGAAATCACCCACCACGTGGTAGCTGGCTTCGAAGAGCCAATCCGGAATGCCGCTGATCTCCGTGGCCCATGTTCGCAATTGCGCGCTCGTTACCGGGCGTTTCGGGCGGCGACCACTGAGCAGAGCGATCACCCAGAGCTTGTCGCTGTCGTTCGCTTCGGCGAAATAGCGCGCCAGCGCATCCACTTTGGCGTTGGTGCTCGTGGTGACGTCGAGTTCCTCGAACAAACCCGCTGCCCTCTTCATGATGCTGCTGTTTCAATGGGTGCGCTGCTCGGGGCGTCATCACCGTTGCCATCTCCACCGAATTCCGTGCTTTCAACAGTAGCATCGTAACCAACGCTCCGCAGGTACTGGCTGAAGAGATCGGTATAGCCATGTGTAGCGATGATGCGTTGCGCACCTGTTTCCTCCACCGTTTGAAGCAGGGCAGGCCAATCGGCATGATCACTGAGCACGAAGCCGGTGTCCAGGTTCCCGCGCCGCCGCCAGCCGCGCAGTTGCATCCAACCGCTGGCCATGGCGGTAGAGTAGGGGCGCATCTTGCTGGTCCACGGTGTGCCGATCGCGGAGCCGGGCGTAACAACCAAGGCGTTGCGGAAGCGCTCTTTCGGGGTGTCCTTGGTGATCTGTTCCCAAGGGGGCAGTTGGAGCCCACATTCTTGTAGTACAGCATTCATGTTCGCTACCGCTCCGTGCACGAGGATCGGTCCGATGGTGTGGTCCACCCCCTTCATAACGCGCTGTGCCTTGCCCAAACTGTAAGCACTGATGATGCTGCACACGCCGTTCGCCGCATTGGCGCGCCACCAAGCGTTGATCTCGGTGAACACGGTATCCGGTTCCTTCCAGCGGTAGATGGGCAGGCCGAATGTGCATTCAGTGATGAAGGTGTGGCACGGTACGACTTCGAATGGCTCGCTGATCCCATCGGTTTGGCGTTTATAGTCGCCGGAAGCTACCCAGACCTCACCCTTGTATTCCACCCGCACTTGCACGCTCCCGGGAATGTGCCCGGCCGGGTGGAAGGAGAATTTGACCCCATTGAAGGTGCCCGACTGACCGGGTTGGAGCGTGTCAATGGCCAGATCCTTTCCGATCCGGGCATGCATCAGCTGCTTGGTGATCGGATCCGCCAGGTAGCGCTTGCTGCCACTGCGGGCATGGTCGCTGTGGGCGTGGGTGATGATCGCTCGATCCACCCCCTTCCAGGGGTCGATGAACACATCAGCGCGCTCGCACCAGATGCCGCGTTCAGTGAATGACAGCAAACTCGTCATGGGATCTTTCCCAAGATAGATGTGACGTTGATGAGCAGGAAGCATCTAACCATAGGCCCGGACACCTATTTTCGGCTCAATGCGCATGAACGCACAGAAGGTCTGTATGGAATGCGGCGAACCCGTGAAGGGCCGGACGGACAAGAAATTCTGCTCGGACGCCTGCCGCAACATCTATCACTACCGCAGCAACAACGCGCCCATCAATTATGTGCGCAACGTGGTGAATGCGCTGAAGCGGAACCGGCGGATACTGATGGAACTGAATGACGGGGCTCAGGGAGCCAAGAAGGTACACCGGGACAAGCTGATCCAGAAAGGGTACAACTTCATGTACCACACGAACATTTACCGAACCATGAAGGGGAACGTGTACGTTTTCTGTTTCGAACACGGGTACCTTGAACTCAGCGAGAACTGGTATACGCTGGTTCGGCGGGATGAATACCTGGAGCGGGCGGGCGACCTCTGATAGAGGGTCACATCATCGCCCAGATGAGCAGCACGATGCTGCCAAGAATACCCAAGGCTACCAGTACCTGGCCACCGATCTCATTCTGCTCAGCTTCTTCAGGGAAGTGCCCTTCGTGGTGATGGTCGCTCATCGCGGTCTCGTTTTAACGGGGCGAATATAGAAGGGGCTATCAACCGGCGCTAAGGACGGTCAATGCGGTTGGAAGCTCCTTTTCAACAGCGGTGCTGACAGGTGCTCGTTGGCTCAGTTCAAGCTGAACGTGGGCTGGCGCAGGGTCATCCGGGCGATGATCCCACTTTCGTTGGCCCGCATGCGACGCACGATGGCGCGCACTTGGTCATCCAGCTCCACATCGCTGAGCTTCGCAAGGTCCTTGTACACCGGCAAGCTGTTCCGGCTCTTCAGAATGAGCGATATTTTGAAAGCGCGTGACATGGTTCTGGAAGAGTAGACGAGGGTGCCCCCCGAAGGGATGCCTGCTCTTTTCGACGAAACTGTGAAAGGGCGTGAACGCGCAGGGAACGGTCGAATTTGTGAATGGAAATACAGGCTGAACGTCAGGAGATTAGATTATGCGAATTAAATCGTAAGTCTAATGGTGAGGATTCTCAGGGATGCGTTCACGGTGAGGGCATGGTTCCAACCGGCCAATTTCCCGAAATGCCTAAAGCTTGATCTTGGCTGAGGCATGCGATCCAGGTCGCGAGCTCGAACGATCCGATTTCGCAACGCTGCGCGTGTTCGATTTTTTCAGGTCCTGCTCGGCCTCAAATGTCGCCTTGTGGGGTGCAAGTCGAAAACGGTCACGAGCGTGTGGTTGGATTTCCGTCCTGTTCGAGGTGATATGGCTCGAATCTTAGGCCTCAAGGTCCCGAACTCAGCAAGCGACCGGGCCGAGCCACTGCCCGAAGATCACGGCAGCTGGCAAAAGCAGATTTCCGACTAGCGGCGTCGGTTCAGGACTCGAACTTGTAGCCGATACCCTTGACGGTGCCGATGCGGTCGTCACCGATCTTTTCGCGCAGCTTCCGGATATGCACGTCGATCGTACGGTCCCCGACAAAAAGACCGTCACCCCAGATGTGGGCGTAGATCTCGTCGCGTTTGAACACCTTTCCTGGCTTGCTCATCAGCAAGGCCAACAGTTCGAATTCCTTCTTGGGCAGCTTCAGCTCGTGTTCACCGCTGCGCACCAGGACTTTTTCCAGGTCCAGCGTAACGCCGTTGGACTCAATGGTCTTCTCATCGCTCTTGCTGCTGCCTGAGCGCTTCAGCAGGGCTTTCACCTTGCTCACGAACACCTTTGGGCGAACGGGCTTGGTGATATAGTCATCGGCACCGGCATCGAAGCCGGCGATCTGTGAATAGTCTTCGCCGCGCGCCGTGAGGAAGGTGATCAAGGTCTGCTTGAATTCAGGCAGGGCGCGCAATTGGTTGCAGACCTCCACGCCATCCATACCGGGCATCATGATGTCCAGCACGATCAGATCGGGGCGCTCCGCCTTCGCTATCTTCAGTCCATCGCGGCCATTGTTGGCCGTGAAGACCTTGAAGCCTTCGCGTTCCAGATTATACCGCAGCAGTTCAAGGATATCCTGCTCATCATCCACCAACAACACCTTCTGAGAGATCGCACCGGCCATTTGCGGTTCTTGCTTTTCGGGTGCGAAGTGAGCCATGGTCGATGAGGTCAAGGTTAGCAGGCTGTCAAAAGTAGGTTAAGGTCCAAGCGGCCTGTTGAAGTTCGTGGTTACGTTCATGCGCCTACTTTCGCCGCCACAAGCGGGAGTAGCTCAGTTGGTAGAGCATCAGCTTCCCAAGCTGAGGGTCGCGGGTTCGAATCCCGTTTCCCGCTCAACAGGAAGGCGGCCGGCCAAGCCGCCTTCCGCTGTAAAGTGTCAAGAACTCTCCACAACGCGTTGAAGAAGCCGACCAGGTCCCGATCACGAGCACCCGGCAACGCATTGCGCGTGGTGGAACTGTTCGCTGGCGTAGGAGGATTCCGGATCGGGCTGGAGAGGGCCGGTGCCTTCAAGGTGGTGTGGAGCAACCAGTGGGAACCCGGCAAGAAAAAGCAGCACGCGAGCGAGGTCTATGTGGCACGTTTCGGTGCTGAGCATCATGTGTGCGCTGATATCGGATCGGTGAAGACCGACGACATACCTGACCATGATCTGCTGGTGGGCGGCTTCCCTTGTCAGGACTACTCCATCGCCAGTACGTTGAAGAACGCCAAGGGATTGGTGGGGAAGAAGGGTATCCTATGGTGGCAGATCCATCGCATCCTTACGCAGAAGAAGCAGAAACCCCGCTTTCTGCTGCTGGAGAACGTGGATCGCCTGCTCGGATCACCGGCAAGCCAGCGCGGGCGCGATTTCGCGGTGATGCTCTCGTCCTTGAGCGCGCTCGGATACACGGTGGAATGGCGTGTGATCAATGCGGCCGAGCATGGAATGCCACAGCGGCGTAAGCGCGTGTTCCTATTCGGTGAACTGGGGGTGCAACTTCCGAAAAAGCCGTTTGATGCCGAAGACCAGCTAGTGCACAAGGGCCTTTTCGCGGCGGCATTCCCGCGTGCCGAAGCGATCGGCGCTTGTATGCGGTTCGAGCTGGACGCGGATCTGGCGCGGCTGACCAGGACATTCAACTCGCGGCAGTTGCGTTCACCCTTCCTGAATACTGGGTTCATGCACCGCGGCACGGTGTGGACGGTAAAGGTGAAAGCCGCTGCCACGCTGGGTACGGTGCTGGGCGACGTACTGGTGCCCGCCCAGGAAGTGCCGCGTGATTACTTCATCGCCAAACGCGATCTGCCCAAGTGGAAGCACTTGAAGGGGGCAAAGAAGGAGTTGCGCACCTCGGCCAATGGTCATACCTACCATTATGCCGAAGGAGCGATGACCTTTCCGGATGCGCTGGACAGCCCATCACGCACCATTGTCACCGGTGAAGGCGGGCCGGGCCCTTCCCGCTTCAAGCATGTGGTACGAGCACCCGATGGCCGCTACCGCCGCCTGACGCCCGTAGAACTGGAACGCCTGAACATGTTCCCGGATCACCACACGGCCGGGGTTCCTGATGGGTGGCGCGCGTTCTTCATGGGCAATGCGTTGGTAACGGGGGTGGTTGAGCGGCTCGGCAAGGCCTTGCTTCGGAGGCAGCGTACGTGAACTATCTGCATGAAACGGACGTTTCTCTGTTGAACGATGTCCGGAAGAGAACGCCCAATGAACCACCTGGTACCGAACAAGCGTTCCTGTTGGATCGCTATGGCCACCACTTTTGCCCTGCTTTCGTGTGCTCAGCACCCTCCGAACGATCAAGTCCCGATGTCTACTGAACGAACACTCGACAAGGAACCCGGCACCCTGGCCGGAAACGATTCGATCATTCTGGGGGCGGGTTGCTTCTGGTGCGTTGAAGCTGTGTTCGTTGAACTGAACGGGGTGCGATCAGTGATGCCGGGGTATACCGGTGGGTCAACCAAGGACCCGGACTACAAGAGCATTTGCACCGGTGAGACGGGGCACGCCGAAGTGGCCAAAGTGGTCTATGACACGTCAGTGATCACCCTGGCAGAGATCCTGGAGGTCTTCTGGCAAACACACGACCCCACTACGCTGAACCGCCAAGGCGCGGATGTGGGCACCCAGTATCGTTCGTCCATTTTCTTTCGGAACGCGGAACAGCAGGCCGCAGCGGAGCACTTCAAGACCGAATTGGACAAGAGCGGAGCATTCCCTCGTCCGATCGTCACGGAGATCGTGGCGCTCACGACGTTCTACCCGGCGGAGAACTATCACCGCGATTATTACGCGAACAATCCCGGGCAGGGCTATTGCCAGATGGTGATACGTCCAAAAGTGGAGAAGTTCAGGAAAGCCTTCGCCACCAAACTCAAGTAGGGGCTTTTCCCAGGGCGATCGGTTTAGAATGCCGCGCTTGGCGGCGCTCATGGCACAACCGGAAGCACGGATACGCACGGATGTGTACGGTCAGATGCGGTTGAGGCATTCGAGACACCTGACCGGTCCGAGCACATCAGTGCGTATTCGTGGCCAAAACTTATCGCGCCCGAAGGGCACGTAAGACCCGATAGCCCGGGGGCGGTTCCGAGGGCTTTGGAGCTTGGCACCTATTTTGGCAGCGGGCACGGCATCAGCCCTGCTCACCCCAACTGTCCGCATGAAGGTTCCGACAGGACAGTAGAACCAAACGCGCATGACCTTACGCCCACTCTCCATTCTCGCTTTTCTTCCGGCGATCATCAGCAACGCCCAACAACCCGAACTGGTGGAACACGTCCGCAACGGCGGGTTCGAGTTCGTGGAGAAGGAACCCGACACCTATGACATGATCGACCGCGCGGTCGGCTGGAACAATGTCACCATCGGATACTCTGATCTCTTCAGCAAAAGCGCGCCGGGCAAAACGGTGGGTATCCCTGTGAACGATTATGGCAAGATGGATCCGCAGGAAGGCGACCACTACGCGGGCTTTTTCGCATGGAAGGACGACGAGAGGCGGAATTTCGAGGAGGGCGAAGACCCCTTTGTTTCCGGCTGGAGTTCCTATTCGGAGTACATCATCACCGACCTGCTTAAGCCCCTTCAGGAGGAGCGCGAATACGAGATCTCCTTCTGGATCGCGCTTTCAGACAACAGTGACCGGGCGGTTTCCGGCATCGGCGCATACTGCTCGTACGAGAAGCTCAGCGAACAGCACCGTCGGTTCCTTCGGCAGAAACCGCAAGTTTCCGTGGACAGCATCATGGCGGAGAAGGGCAAATGGGTACAGGTGAAGGGGACCTTCGAGGCGGACGGTGGTGAGCAACACATCATTATAGGTACCTACCCGGCGGCGGACTTCATGACCAAGCGTATGGTTGAAGGGCTGGACAACAAGTACGCTTACTACTACATTGATGGGATCAGCGTTAAGCTGTTGCCGAAAGAGGCACCGAAGGAGGTGCCGAAGCAGATCCCGAAAGCGGTTATGCCGGTGGCACCGGTGGAGGTGCCCAAGCCGTAGTCCTCTCCGGAATTTTTTGTCGAACGGGGGTGTGACCTCTCGGACGGATCTCGTCTGAAGCCTCACAAGCCAAAACTCCCGTTCCATGAAGAAGAGAAACAGCATGCTACTGGCCACTCTGATGGCCAGTCTTACCGTCCTGGCGCAAGGACCGAACCTGGTAAAGAACTCCGGGTTTGAAGAACTTTCAAACCCGGTGCATACCTGGGATCAATTGGATCACGCCACGGGCTGGTCCAACGCGAACATCGGTACATGCGACGTCTTCGACAAGGCGGCCTGCTATGTGGCCGTTCCTGACAACGACCTCGGTACGGGCACTGCGGCCTATGAGGGTGAGCACTACGCTGGTTTTGTCGCCTACAAGGAGGACATGCGACAGAACTGGAAGAGCATGTTCTGGCGCGATGAGGATCATCGCAACCCGGGCTATCAGAACTATGCGGAATACATGCAGATCGAACTGACATCGGCACTGGAGTCTGAGAAGGAGTATGATATCACCTTCCGTGTGAAACTGGCCAACGGCAGCGATCGGGCTGTAAGCGGCTTGGGCGGTTATTGCTCGCCAACGGCTCTGGCCTACAAGCACCCGCATTATGTGAGTGAGAAGCCACAGGTAAGCATCAGCACCATGGTGGAGGACAAGCAGAACTGGACCGAGGTGAAGGGGACCTTCAAAGCCAGCGGATCAGAGAAGTTCCTGATCATAGGTGCGTTCCCCAGCGCAGGCATGGAAAAGAAAAGAGTGATCGAAGGCGCGGACAACCAGCGGGCCTACTACTACATCGACGGCATCAGCGTGAACATCCACCCCGAGCCGGACACGGATGGGGATGGGATCATCGACAAGGAGGATAGCTGCCCACAAGAGAAGGGCGTGGCCGCGTTGAAGGGCTGCCCGGACCGGGACGGTGATGGTATCGCGGATGCGCTGGACGCCTGCCCGGACAAGAGCGGCAGCGCAGAAATGAAAGGGTGCCCTGATAGTGATGCGGATGGCATCGCTGACAACGTGGATCGGTGCCCGAACGAGAAAGGCGTAAAGGCCATGAACGGCTGCCCCGAGATCAGTGAGAAAACAAAGAACCTTTTTGAGCGCGCCCTCAACGGGATAAAGTTCGAAACGGGTAAGAGCGTGATCAAGAAAGAAAGCTACACCATCCTGAACGACGTGGTGAAGGTGATGGAGGAAAACCCGACCTACGACCTGGAGATCCATGGCCATACGGACGACCAGGGTGATGAGGCCAAGAATCAGAAACTGAGCGACGAACGCGCAGCGGCCGTAAAGAAGTACCTGACCGAAAAGGGCGTTGCGAGCGACCGCACCAAGAGCTCTGGCCATGGCGAAACGCAGCCTGTAGCGGACAACAAGACCTCTGCCGGTCGTGCCATCAACCGCCGAGTGGAGTTCAAAGTGACTTTCTGGGAATAAGGACCAGAAGGTTGTGGATGGGAGAGGGCTGCCTGGTGGGGCGGCCCTTTCCTTATTGCTTCAAAACGATCTGACGGCGATCCACGGAGGATTCGTCATTCTCAATCACCCTCGACAGTGCCATGGTCAATTGAATGGGGACCATGGCTTCCAAGTCGATACGTTGTGATCCTGCGCGCCCGAGAGCTCCGCAGCACAGATCGAACCTTAACCCAAGACTCAGCACCACACCAAGATCGGGCGGTGGATCGGTCTACTGCACTTGCTGGCCGCCCTCCTGCATCATTGCTTCCACTTCACCGGGTTCACCGGCGAACATCTGGGCTTGTACAATGTATCGGTACGGGAGCT
>JANOPI010000377.1:0-1711 GCA_031421755.1 Flavobacteriales bacterium
GTCCCGAAAGCTCTTCATCGGTTGGCCTAGCCGAAGTACGCCCAACTCGCGGCTGCGGCGCACTTTCTCCAAATTGATCTCGATCGGGATGAACTCCTCATTCACATCCGCCTGGTACACAACGCGTCCTTCAGGGCCGCAAACAATGCTGCGACCACTTCCACCGGCATCGAGGCCGTTGATGTCGAAGAAGTAGCACTGGTTGGTAGCAGCACTGGCGCGTGCGATGCTCAGTTCGATCTCGCGGTCGATCGTTCCGGTCAGCGTGGGATGCAAGATCACTTCGGCACCCATCACGGCAAGCGTACGCGTGGTCTCAGGGATCCACATGTCGTAGCAAATGCTGACTCCGAAGCGGCCTACTTCCGGCACATCGAATACGCAGAACTCGTTCCCACCAGCAACACCCACTTCGTACGGATAGAATGGGAACATCTTGCGGTAACGCGTCACGACGCTGCCTTCTGGATCGATCACCGTTGCTGTGTTGTAGATCACTTCTTCGCCCGCTGCGTTGCGCGTCTTTTCGAAGATGCTGCCGGGTAACAACCAGATGCCATGCTTAGCGGCCATCGCGCACATCTGTTGTTCGAATTCCCCCGGCACTTCTTGGGCATTGGCAGTGAGCGGACCGTACGCGCAGAGTTCGCTGAATAGCACCATATCCACCCAAGGATAAATGTTCATCAGAAGATCCAGCTTCAATTTCATGGCCTCCACGTTGCTGTTGGCAGCGGAGGTGCGCATTTGGATACCGGCGATCGAGAAGGGTTTCATGGAATGCTGTTCACCACGGAGACACAGAGGCACAGAGGAATGCGAAGGTTGCAAAGGGTGTCCTTGAGCATTCTTGCTACTCTATCTTGTCTTGGCGCTTTCAATTTTGGGTTCTCTGTGACTCTGTGCCTCCGTGGTGAATTCTGCTACCCACGGATCTTATCCAACTCTTCTTCCATGATGTCCAAGCCCTTGTTCAGCAATTGATCGCTGATCACGAGCGGGCTCAGCACGCGGATGATGTTCTTTTCGGTGCCTGCGTTGATCACGACGAGGTCGCGTTTGGCACATGCGTTCATCAGTGCAATGCACGTGTCGGCGTCGGGTTGAAGCGGGTCTCCGTTCTTCACGAATTCGATCGCCATCATGGCGCCGAGGCCACGCACATCACCGATGCACGCATGCTTGGCTTTCATCTTCTCGAAGCGCTTGCGGATCACTTCGCCAACATGTTTGCCCTTCGCGTTGATGTCGATCTCCTCCATGTACTTCAGCGTGGCCAATGCCGCAGCGCAGCTCACCGGGTTGCCGATGTACGTGCCACCGATGCTGCTGGGACCGGCCTTGTCCATGATCTCCGCCTTGCCCATCACCGCTGCGATAGGCATGCCGCTGCCCAGGCTCTTCGCCCAGGTGCTGATGTCCGGAACAACGCCGAGTTGTTCGTATGCGCTCCATGCGCCGGTACGACCAAAGCCGCTCTGGATCTCATCAAGGATCAAGAGGATGCCGTGCTTGTCGCAGAACGCACGCAGGCCTTTCAAATAGTCCTTGGGTACCACATTGAAGCCGCCTTCGCCTTGTACGGTTTCAATGATGATGGCCGCGAGGTTCTCCGGCGCGACAGTGTTGTGCGATAGTTCTTCGAGGCGATGCAGTTCCGCTTTTACGAACTCAGCCTCGCTGCGCCCCGCGCTGTAACGGTAGAAATTCG
>JANOPI010000378.1:0-2250 GCA_031421755.1 Flavobacteriales bacterium
CACGGTACGCGCGGCGAGGCGCCCTTCGCTGTTCAGCAGTTCCACCCCAGCGTTCTCCATTGTGGACTCGGATGTCAGGGTAAAAAACTCCCGGGTCGGGTTCGGGGCGATGGACAGGCCAAAAGGCCGCGCGGCCATGCTCTTTTCGTCACCCTCCAGCACATGGGGATCGCCGCACCACCACTTCCGTTCAATGCGGTTGCCAGCGGCATCGTAGAGGTATTTGATCCAGCAATGATCCTGGGAAGCAGCCTCATGGACAGATCCGCTAAGGACAAGGAAGACCCCGAGCAAACGAACGTGGTTGAGCATGGCCGACCGATTGTTGCACCGAAGCTAATGCACATGCCCGGCTGATGCATGGTTCACCCCGGTTTCGTTCTGCTCAGGCACGAAAAGTTTTCAACAGCGTGAAGCACGGCGGCCGACGGCAGGTACTTTCGGATTATCCAACTAACCACCACGATGTGCCAGGTGTACTTGCTACGGGGTCTGCGTGTATTGTTTCCTGCGGCGTGCTTTCTCGGCCATACGCCGTTCCTGTCGGCTCAATTGATCCAGCAGGAGATCGATGAGGCGTTCCTCGCTGCGCGCACGATCGACGTGCAACTTCCGGTGGGTGTGGTGGCTGGTGAGCCGGGGGTGGGTGCGACCGGAGGAGCATCTTGGTCCATGTCGTTCATGGTTCCGCCTGGAACCAATGGTGTTCAGCCCTCGGTGGGCATTGCCTACAACTCCCAAGGCGGTGATGGACCCTTGGGCTGGGGTTGGAACATGAGTGGGCTTTCCGCGATCACACGCACGGGCACGGACTGGTACCGGGATGTGGAACTGCTCAGCACTCCGTATTTCAATGGGGTGGTCGGGGCCAAGTTCACCAGTGCGGATCGCTTCGTCTTGGACGGCCAACGCTTGGTCATGCTCACTGGAACGACTTACGGCGCAGCGGGCAGCACGTACGATACCGAGGACGCGTCGTTCAGCCTAGTTACCGCGGTCGGGAATGGTCCGGACCATTTTACGGTGGTCACCAAGAGCGGCATGTATATGGAGTATGGCGCCACGACCGATTCACGGGTCATTGGCAACAACACATCAGGTGTACTGTCCTGGCGCTTGAACCGGATGCGCGACCCGAACGGGAATTACATCGACTACGTGTATGCGAACATGGACGGGGAGAACCTGCTGCGTTGGATCGACTACACGGGGAACGCGGCCGCAGGCATCGTGCCCTACAACCGCATCGAGTTCAACTACGAGCCTCGGGCGGACCGGAACGAACTGTTCATCCATAACCTCAACGGCCCCAAGACCTCGAACCTCATTACCTCTGTGGTCGTCACCTGCGAAGGTGCGCACACGAAGACGTACCGGTTCAACTACGCGGAACGTGATATGGCGAAAAGCTATCTGCGAGAGATCACGGAATGGGGCGTGAATGAGGCCGATCACTTGAACAGCACCGTCTTCAAGTATCATGGCTCGGTTGCACCGGCGATGTCGCAGGAGTCGTTCAGCAACTTCATCGGCAATGCGCACGACTACTATTCCGGGGATTACGACGGGGACGGCGATTCGGAACTGTTGGCCTCGCCGTATTCCTACACGGAGGACGGCTTCCGCTACAATACCGCGTTGAAGGTGTATCGCCGGGATGGACCCACCACGCTCACGGAAACGTGGAGTATGGGGCTGGAGTCTAACATCCAGGTGGTGAACGGGCAGAACACCCCGCAGACCTATACGGCCAATGTGAGCAACGATATGAACGGTGACGGCCGGGATGATATCGTGCTGTGCAAGGTGGAGTGGGATGGCGAGTACTACCGGTTTCGGAATCTGAAGGTGCTCGAATCGGTCTCGAATGATGCGAGTGATTTCGAGCCCAACCCATCAGCGCCGCCTGACGGATTTGCACCGCCAACAAACTACAATGTTGTACACCCGACCACCTTCAACTTCCAGGTCTCGGGTGATTTTAACGGCGACGGCAGGGGAGATGTCGTCCTCTTCCTATCCAACGGTAACGGTTACGGGGCATTCATGTACAGCCCTTCAGCCGGTATCGTCGCATGGCAGCTTCCTTTCTATAGTGGGAATTTCGGGAATCTTGGGGTTCATATCCAGGCTATGCCACTATGCGGTCGGCTTATTCCGATCGATTTTGATGGTGATGGACAACATGAGATCATGGCGGTGCCCGGCCCCAATTCAACTGACCAGACGACCCGTATCTTCAAGTTCTGG
>JANOPI010000379.1:0-1931 GCA_031421755.1 Flavobacteriales bacterium
GACGGGCTCGACTACAAGACCATCGCGGCGGCGCTCGGACAGCCCGTGAATACCGTCAAGTCACACATTTTCCGGGCGCGCGACGCGATCGCCCATCGCGTCCGTCCGCTACTTGCACCCACGCGCGCCTGGCGGTGGTAGGAGTCATGCCATGAACGACGCCGCACGCCTGCTTGATGGCGAACTGACCCAAAACGAGCTGACGACCATGCTCGAGCGCCTGAAGCACGATGCGACGCTGCGCGACGAAATCTCGGCGCAGCAGATGATTCGCGACGGCCTGTCCGGGCTTCGTTCCCCGGATGCCGGCTACACCCTGCGCATCGTCGCCGCCGTACGACGCGCCCAGCAGCGTAAGCCTTGATCAGGGTCTTGGGCAGGCTCGAGCCTGGCCGGACGCCGCTGCCGACGTCGGGGCTGCTCAGGACTGCACCGCCTGTACTGGGCTGCCGCGGGCGACCAGTTCGTCGATGCGCGCCATGACCTGGGCGCCGGTTTCCGAGTAGGGATCGAACTCCGGCCAGACGATCTTGGTCAGCGGGTCGACGTCGGACAGGCTGACGCGAGCCATCGACCAGCCGCGGTAGCGCCGCTCGGTCATGCTCTCGCAGTGCAGCAGCTCGAGGTCCTTGTGCCGCGGGTCGGCATGAATGCGCGCGTACAGCCCCGTCACCTGGCGGCGCTCCCCTTCCAGCGCCTGCAGATACACCCCCTGGCCCTCGCAGAGCATGCCGGTGATGTCGTGTTGCGTATTCCAGGCTTGCGCCTTGCGCAAGATCGCATCGGTGAGCGCAACGGTCTGAGGGCCAACGGGTCTGCTCAGGTAGATCAGGCGGATCAACATGCTGGTGTCTTCGACGATGTGGTGATGACGGTTTTTCGAGCCGGCCAAGCGGTGCGATCGGTCGGAATGCAGCTGTGGACCGAGCATAACAAGTGGCAGGTCTGTGCCCGTTCGAGGGGCGGCGATAGGCCCGTACATCGAAGGGCCGGGGAAGCGAACCCGCGGTTGCAACTTTTGCCGGCGTCGGGGGTTAGACGAGAGTGAACCCTCTCGGGAGCTCCATCGTGGACCCCCTTCTGCTCGCACGCATCCAGTTCGCTGCCAACATCTCATTCCACATCCTGTTCCCGACGATCAGCATCGCGCTCGGCTGGGCCCTCCTGTATTTCAAGCTGCGGCACAACCGGTGGGCCCGCAGTCGCGGACTGCCCTTCACGGCAGATACCCCCTGGTTGCGCGCGTACCACCTCTGGGTCAAGGTATTCGCCCTGACCTTCGCACTCGGCGTGGTGAGCGGCATCGCGATGAGTTTCCAGTTCGGCACCAACTGGCCTGGTTTCATGCTGGCGGTGGGCAACATCGCCGGCCCGTTGCTGGCCTACGAGGTGCTGACGGCCTTCTTCCTCGAAGCCACCTTCCTGGGCATCATGCTGTACGGGCACAGTCGGGTCGGCAACCGACTGCACACGATGGCCACGGTGCTGGTCGCGGGCGGCACCACGCTGTCGGCGTTCTGGATCATCGTTCTCAACTCGTGGATGCACACGCCGGCCGGTTTCGAGCTGCGCGACGGTGTGGCGCATGCCACCGATTGGTGGGCCATCATCTTCAACCCCTCGATGCCCTACCGGCTGTCGCACATGATGATCGCCTCGGGCCTCACGGTGGCGTTCCTCGTGGCCGGCATCGGCGCCTACCGCTGGCGGCGTGGTGACCGTGGTGACGATGTCCGGCTGACCATGCGAAGCGGCGTCACGGTAGCGGCGCTGTTGATCCCGCTGCAGATCATGGTCGGCGACTTGCACGGCTTGAATACGCTGCAGCACCAGCCAGCCAAGATCGCTGCCATGGAAGGCATCTGGCAAACCCAGAAGGGCGCGCCGATGACCTTGTTCGGCCTGCCGGACGAAACGGCCCGCGAGACCCG
>JANOPI010000380.1:0-5889 GCA_031421755.1 Flavobacteriales bacterium
AAAACCGGTGGGTCGGATAAGAATGACGCGGGAGGCGGACTGGGTCATGTGCCCGGGCCGATCAGCGATTGCGCAGGATGGGGAACAACGGCTCAAGCACGGTCAATACAGCCTCGGCCATCGCATTGCCGGTGTCCAAGGCGGGGTTGATCTCCACCACATCCAGTGTGGCCGTTTTCGCATCCGAGCAGAATCCGGACAGAAGCGCACGAGCCTCCTCCAAGTTCAATCCCTGGGGGACAGGCGTTCCGGTGCCTACGCTTATGCTGGGATCCAAGCTGTCCACGTCGAAGCTCACATGGATCTTGTCGCAGGTGCTCAGGTAGGCCAGCGTATCGGCGACAACGCCTTCAGCTCCACGCGCGCGCAGCTGGTCCACGGTGATCACTTTGATGCCATGCTCCTTGATAATGGCATCCTCCTCTGCTTCGGTATCACGCAGGGCGATAAAGACCAGGTCGCGGGGTTCGAGCTTCGGTCCGCTCATGCCGATCTTCCGCAGACGGTCCCAAGTGTCCATGGTGAAAACCCTCGGCTTATTCCGGCCCTTCTTCTCGATGTTCATCAGCAGCGACAGGGGCATGCCATGCACGTTGCCGCTCGGTGTGGTCCACGGGCTGTGCAGATCGGCATGGGCATCGATCCAGATCACACCCACGCGTTCTGTCGGGAAGGCCATCTTGGTGCCGCTTACCGAGCCGATGGCGATCGAGTGGTCTCCACCGATGACCATGGGAAAGATGTTGCTCCGCAGGAATTTGTAGACCTCGTACGCCAGATCCGACTCAAAGCGGATCAGGCCGTCAATGTGGTGCGCATTCGGGGTGTTGTCATCTTCGTAAAGCACATCGTTCTCGTCGCGCAGGATGCTCTCCTCCGCATGGCCGAACAGATCGCTACCATTCTTCCAAGCGGCCACCCGCAGGGCACTCATGCCCATGCTGGCGCCGCGTTTCCCAGCGCCGATCTCGCTAGCGGCCTCTATCAATCGCACATCCATGGTCGTCGGTGTTGAGTGGCGAATGTAGCCGGAGGGTTCAGGGAGAAGTTCTTGGCAGGGGGATCACAGCAATATGCTTGGTTGGCCAACCTAGCACCAGGAAATCTCTGATTTCGTTATAAATCGCTGATATCCTGAACTATGTACAGTATTTTCTGGCGATGTGCAGATTCCAGTTACCAATAGGCCAGCACAACTTGCTTGGTTGCGCAACCAAGCAACGACCAGGTTCAATGCCAAAGCACCCAGAACCCCAAGATCCCTCCCACATACCCCAAGAGCGCTGGTCCAGCTATCCGCTTCACATACCAACCAAAGGGGATGTGCAGGATCCCCATCGCGGCCACGCCAGCAGCCGATCCGATCACCAGGATGCTCCCCCCTGTTCCAGCACAAAGCGCCAGCAGCTCCCAGAACGCGTGATCTTGTGGGAACCCGCCGGAAGACACTTCCACGATCGGGTACATGCCTTGAGCGGCAGCCACCAGAGGAACGTTATCCACCACCGCGCTGAGAACGCCGATCACGCTGTTCACCGCATAGTAGTTCGTTCCGAAAACCTGTGATAAACCAGTAGCGAGATCCGTCAAGTGACCTGCCGTTTCCAGCGCCGAAACCGCGACCAGTATCCCGAGGAAGAACAGGATGCTGCTATGGTCGATCCGCCGCAGGATGCTTGTGACCTGCAACTGCCCGCGCTCCTCCACACCACCGCGCGCGTGGATGAACTCGGTATAGACCCACAGGATGCCCAGTCCGAGCATCACCCCGACAAAGGGCGGCAGGTGCGTCAATTCCTTGAAGAACGGCACGCCGAGCAGTGTGAGAACCCCGAGTACGAACACACTGGTGCGTTCGGCTGGACTTAGACCGGTGTCATCGCTCCCCTCCGCTGGTGGCCGTTCGAAACTGCCCTTCAGACCACGGCCCAGCCACAACAAGGGAAGTACCAGGCAGATCAAGCTGGGAAGGAAGAGTTTGAGGATGATGTTGGCCGATGTCACCTGTCCATCGTTCCAGAGCATGATGGTGGTCACATCACCGATCGGACTCCACGCTCCACCCGCATTGGCCGCGATGATCACCGCCCCGGCAAACAGCCACAGGTCCTCGCGCTTGGTCATCAATTTCCGTAGCAGGGCGCACATCACGATCGCTGTGGTCAGATTGTCCAACGCTGCGCTCAGGAAAAAGGTGATCACTCCCAATATCCAAAGTAGCGTACGTTTATCCTTGGTGGTGATACGGTCCGTGATCACTTGGAACGCCGCATGGGCGTCCATCAGTTCCACCACCACCATCGCGCCCAGCAGGAAGAACAGGATGCTCGCGATTCCGCTCAGGTGTTCGGCGAATGTGGGCCCGATGGAATACGCTGACGCGTGGTCAGGGATCAATGGGCTTTCAACACCGACCCGGGCCATGGCGATCAACGACCAAAGGATGGTCCCTGTGAGCAATGCACTGGCCGCCTTGTTCACCTTCAGCGGGTGCTCCAAGGCGATGGCGATATAGCCAACGATGAAAAGGACAGCGATCAACGTGTACATGCCCGGCAAGGATAGCGACAGCCCACCTCTACCTTTCCCGCCGTGATCGACAAACGCGCGAATATCCGTTTGCAAGCGTGGGTACTGGCTGCCGGTATCGGCATCATGGCGATCAAGTTCCTGGCTTGGCGGCTCACCCACAGCAACACCATCCTGAGCGATGCGCTGGAGAGCATCGTGAACGTGACGGCCGGATCCTTCGCCTTGTACAGCTTATGGCTTGCGGCCGAACCACGTGATAAGGAGCACCCCTACGGCCATGGCAAAGTGGAATTCATCAGCGCAGGCTTCGAAGGTGGGTTGGTCATACTCGCCGGTGGCGTGATCATTTGGCGGGCGGTGGGTGCGCTATTGACCCAGCACCATCTGCACGATCTGGATGCGGGGATCGCGCTTGCCGGAGCGGCAGGGGCTTTGAACCTCCTGATGGGACTAACGCTCAAGCGGCGGGGCAGGGCGGCGCATTCCATCACCATGGAAGCGAGCGGCGAACATCTCCTCAGCGATGCGTGGAGCACCGTGGCCATGGTTTGCGGGCTGGTGCTCATCCATTTCACCGGGCTTCTATGGCTGGACCAACTGTTCGCGATCGTTTTCGCAGGCTACATCATGTTCACCGGCGCTCGCGTGTTCAGGCGGTCAGTCGCGGGCATTATGGACGAGGCGGACCCCGATCTGGCGCAGGAGGTGATCGCTATTCTGGAGACTCACCGGAAACCTCAATGGGTAGACGTCCACAACTTCCGGACGATCAAATACGGTCCCGTGCTGCACATCGATTGTCACGTGACGCTGCCTTGGTATCACAATTTGGAACGCGCGCACCAGGAGATCGCCGATATCGAAAAGCTGGTGAACTCGAAATGCGCGCGGGAGGTGGAGTTGTTCATCCATATGGACCCGTGCATCCCCCGGTCATGTTCGATCTGCGCGCTTGCTGATTGCCCGGTGCGGAAGAGCATCTTCACCAAGCGCATCCCGTGGACCTTGGACACCGCACTGGTGAACCGGAAGCACGGGACCGAGCTGACCTGAACCCCTGCCTTTCAGGGATTATGGCTGAACCTTCTGCCCTATTTTCGCGACCCTTTTTGAACAACCCGGCAACGGAACGCCCCCGTTGGTCCGTCATTGACACGAACCTACTGTACGCCCCCCATGCAACTAACCCTTCCCGCCTTGGCCTCCCGCGCTGTTCGCACGTCCCTCGTGGCTGTCATGTTCGCCGGGGCACACGTATGCGCTGGCCAGGCGTTCTCCATCACCGAACCTTTGGTAACCTCCTGCGTCGGGGACTTGTTTGACAGCGGCGGGGTAGGTGGCAGCGGCTACACGAACAACGAGGACTACACCTGCACCATCTGCTCCGATGATCCCGACCAGTCCATTTCGCTCACGTGGACCATTTTCAACCTCAGCACGGAGGGCAATTCGCCGCTGGACCAACTTGTGATCCACGATGGAGCTGATGTATCAGCCCCGGTGATCGGCACCTACTCCGCCGGCGACAGTCCCGGGATCGTTTCCGCCAGCTTCGGGAACACGAGCGGTTGCCTCACCCTGCACTGGACCTCCAATGAAGCGGGCGAAGGACTTTTCTCCGCCGCCATCACTTGCTACGTGCCCTGCCAGGCCCCAACCGCCGTGGTGAGTATGAGCGAGCCCGCACCGGCGTTGATCTGCCAAGGCGAAGCCGTGACCTTCGATGCGTCCGCTTCGTTCGCGGTGCCCGGCCAGTCCATTACCCAGTACACGTGGTATTTCGACGATGGATCGGTAGACAGCACCTCCGGTTCGATCATCAGCCATGCCTTCCAAGAACCCGGCGAGTACATCGTGCAGATCGTGGTGACCGATGACATCGCTTGTGAGAACACCAACCTCATCGATCAAGCGGTGTGGGTGAGCACCACGCCGGTCTTCAACCTTTCCGATACCAGCGTTTGCCTAGGCAATGATGTATCCCTCAATGGACTGGTGACCGCCACCACATGGAGCGCCTTGCCCAACACCGACTTCGGCGTAGCGATCCCCTTGCCGGACAACTTGGGTGTGCCCTTCACCACCGACCTCACCTATACCATCTTCGAGCCAGGCGCCACGCTTACCGACATCTCCCAGCTCCAATCCATTTGCGTGGACATGGAGCATACCTTCATGGGTGATTTTGTTGTTCAGATCATTTGCCCGAACGGCACCTTGGTGAGCCTTCACGAACAAGGTGGTGGCGGGATCTTTGTCGGCGATGCGAACGATGCCGACGACGTGGACCCCATTCCCGGAACGTGTTGGAATTACTGTTGGACACCAGATGCCACCAACGGGACCTGGGCTGAGAATTCGGACGCAGGCAATACCATACCGACTTCGCAGGGCTCTGCCATTCCACCAGGAGACTATGAAAGCGTCCAATCACTCGGCAATCTTTTGGGTTGCCCGCTGAACGGCACGTGGACCTTCCAGATCGTGGACAATTGGTCCATTGATAATGGATTCATCTGCTCTTGGGGAATGTCCTTCGACCCGGCCCTCTACCCGGACCTCACCACCTACACCCCGGTGCTGGGGTTCAGCACGACCGATTCCGCCTTCTGGTCCGGTTCCGGTGTGGTGATCAATGAGAACGACCCTGCCACGGCGAGCGTAATGCCGACTTCGCCGGGAAGCAACACCTATGTTTTCACCGTCACGGACAATTTCGGGTGCACCTATTCGGACTCCATGATGGTGAGCGCCACTGGCCCGCTCGCTCAGTATCAGGTTACGCCCTCTTCGCCTCAAGGCGTGGGTGCCATCGCCCAGTTCACGGACGCTTCGATCCCTAATGGGACAACCATTACCGGATGGTTCTGGGACTTCGGCAATGGCCAAACCAGTACCCAGCAGAACCCTGGTGCGGTGTTCACAGAACCCGGCACCTATCCGGTCACGCTAACGATCTCCTCTGTAGATGGATGCACGAGCACCATCACCTATAACTACGTGATAATCCCCAGCGATGTGGTCATCCCGAACGTCTTCAGCCCTGACGGCGACGAGTTCAACGAAGCGCTCGAGTTCGGTAATGCCCAGTACTTCAGCAATAACCATCTGAGTGTGTACAACCGTTGGGGCCAGATGATCTACGAGAGCATGAACTACCAGAACACCTGGCGACCGAAGGATGTACCCGAAGGAACCTATTACTTCATCTTCGCCATGGCAGATGGCCGCAAGTGGACCGGGCACGTCACTTTGCTCCGGAAATATTGACCCGCACCAGATCGTTCCAGAAGCCCCGCCAGAAAAGCGGGGCTTCTTCATTCCGTTCAAATGAAAACGCCCTCGACTTTCGTCGAG